>JALDXQ010000173.1:0-15601 GCA_032156805.1 Acidobacteriota bacterium | reverse complement strand
CGTCGAATTGCCCGGTGAGCAGCAGGCGATACCAACGTTCAGCCGTTCCAGACGCGGGCCATGCGACAGTGAATGGGCTGCCAGGCTCCTCCCGATTAGTCGGCCGTCGGAAGATTTCGCGGGTGTCAGCAAAAACAGCGGCATCGACCGTTGCACGCCCATCTATCTTGAATGAGAACCTGTAGCTTTTTGTGCCGCTGTCGACCGCCTCGTCAAACAGGACCACGGGTAGCACGACTTCGCGATTGGTGTCCTTGCCAGGACCCACGTTCACGACGGCGCCGAGATCATCCGGACGGACATTGGTCAGCTTGCGTAGGACAGGAGCCGTAGGCCAGGCGTACTCATTGACGCTCCGCGGTTTCCACGCGGCGACAACACGATCCAGCAGATAGTAGGTCGATCCCGATCGCAATTGCCGAACGGTCACGGTGACGCGGTCTTCGCTGGGAAGGTAGAAACGGAGTTTGACGCGGTCTCCCCATTCGGACGATCGTGGCACGGTCGCCCCGCGCTCTTGGCCATCAACGATGATGCGAGCCGACAGAAGCTGGACACCGCCCGAGACTGGAATCTCTCGCAGTCCTTCGTAGTGACTGCCACGTTCAGCGTACTGTAGCGCCGGGTCGTAACTCTGGGCACGAAGACCGACGCACGTGGCGACCGCCACCGAAAGCGCGAACCAATTCCCGAAAAACCGCAAACGAGACATTGCAGTCGTCATAGGTAGCTGGCCGCGAGGACTCGGGGTCCGACGAGGTCAGGAGCTTACTGACAAGCTCGACACTTTGCAACCGTTGCGAGATGCGGATGCTGTGCCTACCGAGAACGCCGTACTTGTTGCCGGCGTTGATGATGTTGTCGTGACACCTCGACGCGCTTCGAGCTATGACGCTCGCCCTCCTCTTGCTCGTCCGGATCCTCCGCGATTCGCTGCGGAGCGTAGTGTCCCACCGAGGATCGCGCATGTCTGGCGTAGACTTCAACCGTGTTTCCGTTTCACATCATCGTGGCCATGCTGTGCGGCTGGTTGCACCGCGAACAGGAGGACATGATCGCCTTCCTCCGCGAAGAGAACCGCGTGTTGAAGGCACGCCTCCAGGGGCAGCGACTCCGTTTAGACGACCGCGAGCGTCGGTGCCTCGCAGAACTGGGCATCGCCTGGGCCGACAACTCCTGGCCAGCGTCGTGACTATCGTGACGCCCGATACGATTCTGCGATGGCGTCGGGATGCCAGAGGCAGCAGCGCGAGAGTGCGGGGCGCGCATCAATGCACTGGTCGTGCGAATAGCCACTGAGAACCCGACCTGGGGTTATACGCGGATCCAGGGTGCGTTGAAGAACCTGGGCCATCACGTCGGCAGGTCGACAGTCGCGCGCATCCTGAAGGCGGCTGGAATCCCGCCCAGCCGGGAGCGCCCGATAACGTGGCCCACCTTCATCCGGGCGCACTAGCCGGCCCTGGTGGCGGCTGACATCTTGACAACGGAGGTCTGGAGCGCTCGTGGCCTCGTCACGTATTACACGGCGTTCGTGATGGGACATTACGAGTTCAGGAATCCTCCGATTGCACGAGAAGATCGTGAAGGCGGAACAGGCCGTTATCGACTGCTTGGCGAGAATGGCTGCTGATAATGGCGGTCGCCAGGCTCGCGGTCTTTGGGTCCGCGTGGCGTCTCAAAAGAGACCCTCGTGCTTCACGCCATGAACCGGGACGCCGTTGCACGTGGCTTGAAATCGAAGAATCAGAACCCAGGAAATCCAAACGGCTCCGAAACCTGCTCCCGCTCGCGAACGATAGCGCGAAGCACTTAATACAGCCTCTTAGCGACACCCAGAACTGTTAGTCCCCCGATTCCGAGCAGAAGCACAGTGCTGGGCTCGGGCACAGCCGTGGGGAATTGACGGAGTGTGAATTGAGATACCCCGTCCGGATGAATCTGGTCCAGATCATCGGGAACGTCGATCGAAAAGCCCAAGAGCGGCACAAAACCCAATGGCACCCTTCCATCCGACGCTTGGATGGCGCCAGGCCCATGATTCAATGTGTTGAAGAAAGTCACGAACGGCTCTGGATCCATGTGTGGCGTGTCGAAATCCAGAGAAGCGAAAGGACCAATTCTTGTGAATTCATCGCCAGTTCCGAACCCAAGCTCGAGCTGAAAGCCCGTCCACTCAAGGCCGGTGTTGTTCTGTGCACCTTCCAGGAAGAAGTACTCTGTCGTCCCGCCTGAGTTGAGAACGTTGAAGACGATATCGATCGGACCGAGACGGCCGAAGGCCTTGGTGATGTCGACAATGTTGAAGTTGAATTGTGAGGCAGATACGTTGTCATTGTTGGGAGTAGTCGTTTCGAGACCCTCGATCAAGAGGGTTCCCGCACCTTCGACCCTGGCGATGTCAGTGATCACCGATGCCAGAGTCTCCGTCCGACCCCAGCAGAGAAACCCGAACAAGAAGACGACGCGCGCAATCCTTGTCGATTTCGTTCTCACGACGAACCCCCCTCCGTGCCGAGGTTCCGATTGGGCGCTCGCGACTTGAGCCTAGAGCGTAGGGTACAACAACTTTCGCATGACTGAATTGAATCGTTCATGTCAGCGAGTCCACTCCGTATCCGGATGAAGCCTTCGTCGTCCAATCCATGCGCGGCCTGGCGAATGCGATTGATGGCATCCTGCCAGATGGATGTGTCTTCATTTGCGATCGTGATCGGAAGTCGAGTCGTCGCGTACTGGAATTCCTTGAACACGAGGGCGTGCGAATCATTCGGACGCCGTTCCGTGCACCCAACTGCAACGCGTATGCAGAGCGATTCGTGCGGTCGATCAAGGAGGAGTGCCTCGAGCGCATGATCTTGCTCGGGGAGCGACATCTTCGTCGCACGATTCGCGAGTTCGTCGCCCACTACCATGCACAGCGGAATCATCAAGGCATCGGTAACGAGTTGATTCAGCCGCTCGTGCGAGCCGCAGGCCAGGGACCCGTTGGGAGTCGTCAACGGATCGGTGGCATGTTGAACTATTACTACCGTGCCGCGTAAATGCCCAACCGACTTGCGTCGAGTTTTCGGACATTACGACCTTGTGATAGCGGGATGCCCCAGGGAGGACAGAGGCGTCGAGGTGTGTGACCTTAAGGGACAGAGAGAAACTGCTCTCTGTCCCTTAACGGCTGCTTTTGGCCAGTCTCAGTGCCGAACCTGACTCGTTTCGTTGCCCCCTTCGTACACTTCGCAAGGCGAGCGCTCTGCCATGATTCCGCCGTCAGCCCTCGCGTTCAGGGTCAGGACGCGGGTGGGCATCACCCAGGGCTCGACAAACATCTCTGGATCTTCGATCGTCATGTCGTATCGGATCTCATTTCCAACACGTGTGAGTCTTTCGACGATATGCATGCTGCCGGAGTGGATGAGGCCCCCACGTCCCAACCACGTCGAATCGTCGAAGTTAATGGAGTCGATGACGAGCGTATCCCCTTCCCAGGTTCCTATGCTTTGCCCATAGAACGTTGCGAGGTCCTGCGCCAGCGCGCTCCGCGCGCGGCCATCCGTGGGGATGTTGCGGTATTCGTTGTTTCCGCCACCGTAATCGGCATTGATTGGATAGAAGAAGACGACGTCTATGTCGTTTTGGATGATCCGCGTGGGCGTGCCGTGCCGCGGGAGTCCCAGCGGCTTGCACGTCATGACAGGATCGTACTTGTTCGTCCACATATCGAGTTCCCGAATGCGGTCCCATAACTCGGGTTTGTAAATCGGGCGACCGAGCACGCCAAATCGCGAGGGCGAGATCCACGCGTATTCCACCCAGAAGTTGTCTTGCCCGCCTGTGCAGCCGTGCTCGGGGTTGATTCCTCCACCCTTCACCTGCGTCGGGCCACAGCGGCGGGCCCCATTACCCGAGACTGGATTGACCGCGCGATTCCAGTTTCCGGTCAGGTCGGGCTTCCCATCGGCGCGGCGCGGCGTGGGGACGGCTGCCGTCTGCGGCGCTGGTGTTTTGGCCGTCAGCGTCCAGTTGGGAGGCTGATGCGTTGGCCTGATCGCCGCCTTGACGCTCGCCGGCACGGGCATCACGACATACATCTGCCCCGTTTCCGTCTCCCTCGTCGTAATGTCGCGGACGACGGTGCCATTCTTCTTCTCCGTCATCTTGCCGGCATAGAACGCCTCGGCAGGGTGGAGCGGATTGTTCCAATCTTTATAGTCGCTGTACGTGAACTCGTACGTGTCCGCGCCATTTTTCACCACGACGCTCTCGGCCATGAATTGTGCGTCGAGCGTGGCGGTTGCCGTTGCAGTGGGGACACCCGGGATCGGGAACGTCAGCACGGGCTTGTTGCCTACCCACGTGACTGAGGTCTTCGCTACCGTCATCACATCGGCTGGCACACCTTGCGGTCTCGCTGCCATTTGCGGTGCGTTTGTGTTCTGAGTGCCGGCGATTGCGGACTTCCAGGCACCCTGAGGGTTTGCCCACAGACGAATCATCCGCTCCTCGACGGTGGCCGGCATCGGCGTGGCTTTGCCTTGGCCCGCGACGAGCTCGGCGCCCTGAACGTCTTCGTTCCAGGTATACGCGCCACTGAGGACTTCGATGGTGGAGCAACTCTGACCATTGGGCCGAGTGCCGATGATCCGGATCCGCTCGCCAGACGCCTGGTAGCTGATGTCGGAGCGGTACCTCGTCACGTTGCAGGGCTGTCCGTTCACTTGGATGGTGCCCGTGCCCTCATAGACGAGCGACATCATCAGATCGTATTCCTCAGTGCTCCGCAGCATGCCCATGTGCCAAGCCCAGTTGAACAGGACTGACTTCAGGTCCTTTGCGCCGGCTGCGGGCGTGTACTCCGACCCGCCTCCGCGGGGACGTGTTACGCCGGTTGGCGGCGCAGCGGTTATTTGGGCGCCGAATTCCCGCCCTGTGCTTTGATCGTCTTGAGCGCTCGACAGGGACGGCGCGCTGACCATGAGCGTCGCAACGATTGCAACATGTGTCCACATCATTCTTTTTTGAGAAGCCATAGTCATCTCCAGTGGAGGGCGCGGTTCACTAATTGCCGCCGGCGTTACCTAGGACCTGGCCGTCCGCCCGTGTAAGCGACTTGAAGCCTCCCAATGGACTCCCGTTCCGTGCCGGGGTGAACAACACGGTCAACTCTTCGCCGATCTTCAGCGCCTTCGGGCCAACTTTGGTGATTCCGCGCTGGGCGAGCGCGTTCGCCGAACCGGTCGTGAACGTCCACTCGGTCGTCGTACCGTCTGCGTTCTTCACCGTAAGCGTTATCGATCCGTGCGGATTCACGAACTGAATCTTGGCCAGCGTGCCCGTGACTTTCCCCTCTTTCGCCGGGTCGTAGACCGCGGCGGTGGAATGATGCGCCTGGAGCGACGCACTGGCCATCAGACACCCGAACACGACGACACATCCCAAAGCTTGTTTGATCATTTGTGCCTCCGCAAAGTTGTGATCGGAACCAGTGCCATCACATAGCCATGGAAAAAGGAGGATAGACAGCGGTCATTCTACTCCTCTCGCACGGCGCAGATTAGCACGGTCCTGCACTCTGATCTGACCGTGCGCCACCAGTTCCTCGGCGGCTACGGCGGGGTGACGGTACGCCCGAGATCCGAGCTGTCTTCACGGACATTCTGCACTTTCGTGCACGAGTTCTCGTCGTTATGGCCAGGGGCCGTTCATAGGCATCCTCTGACTCCGGCGACCGTTTCGGCGGTGTGTGTGCGACCGCACACTACCAGGCTGTCGCCTCCGAGACAAACGGGCCGCGGACTCAACGGTCGTCGAGGCGTGAGTCACATCTCGTCGGCGTCTGTCCGCGAAACGCCGAATGCGGCAGTACGCGGTTGTGTTCGTCGACGTAGAACGCCACGAGTCGACGGACGGTCGTGACGCTGTCGAGCGAGTGGAGGAAGAGGCACTGATGTTTGAGACACCGCCACCACGCCTCGATCATGGAATTCGAGAACTGCAACTCGGTAAAGGCCAGCACTCGGCGCAGGACGCCCGAGGTGATCGATTCGTTGCGGTCTCGGCGTTTACGACGATGCGGGGCGGTGCGCCGCGCGATGGCCCGACGCAGGTTGACATCCGGGATGGGAGGGCCCATCATCCATGCGCCAGTCGAGTCTGGCCGCTTGCAGTGTCGACGTTGCGTAAGCTCGGTGCTCTCAGCCGGGAGACGCTGCGGCCCAAGTACGGAGAAGACTCACATGAAGGGGCAGCTGGCGATCTCGAGTGGCATCCTGGCAGTTGTGATGACGCTCACGGTGATGGCGTCGTCCTCGCTGCACGTCCAAGGAACTCCTCCCGCAACGCCCGCCGCCGCGACCAACGATCGCTCAGCATTGCCGCGGACGCCGTGGGGTAGTGCCGACTTGCAGGGCACCTGGACCAGTGAAGGGGAGCTTGGCGTGCCGTTCGAGCGGCCCGCACAGTTCGGGGAACGGCAGTACTTGACCGACCAGGAGTACGCCGATCGGTTGCGACAGACGCGAGTCCGGGACGAGGAAGCGCTCGCCGAAATCGATGTCTTCACGGCGGACGTGTCGAATGCCGGCGCCGTGGGATCCCCAACCTCGCCGCCGCCACATTGGCTGGAGCGCGCAACCCACTCCCGTCGCGCCTCGCTCGTCATCGACCCACCGAACGGACAGCTTCCGGTGCTGACACAAGCGTCGTCACGCAGTGGCGGGCGTCGTGGTGGAGGTCCGGGCCGGGCTCGTAACAGCGCCGCTGACTTCAGCCTGTACGATCGATGCATCACGCGCGGCCTGCCGGGCGCGATCTTTCCAGCCGTCTACAACGCGAACACGCGCATCGTCCAGGGACCTGATGCGGTGGCCATCACCTACGAGATGATTCACGAAACGCGCATCGTTATCCTCGACGACCGCACCCAGCCGCCGGCCTTCCGCCAGATGCAAGGCAACTCGCGCGGGCGCTGGGAGGGCGATACTCTCGTCATCGAGACCACCGGGTTTCTCGAGGGCATGGCCTATCGGGGCGGCAGCCGCAATCAGCGTCTTGTCGAACGCTTCCGGCGCACGGACGCCCAGACACTTCGATACGAGCTCACGGTCATCGACCCCGAGACATGGACCGCCCCGTGGACTGTGGCGCTGGATCTCAAGCCTCAGGCAAGCGGGATGTACGAGTACGCGTGCCATGAAGGCAACTACGCGATGCGCAACATGCTGAGCGCCGCGCGCGCTGACGAGGCTGCTGCCGGCCAGCCGGGAGGACGGTAGAGGGAGACCCCATCGAACTATCGAAAATCGGCAGCAGATTCCCACCTCGTTAAAAGGGGAAGTTCGCAAGACGCCAAATCGTTCCGATTCGTCCGGGCTGGTCGGACAGCCGGTTCTGCTCCTTCCAGGCCTGAAGTGGAGGGGTGACCATGAGCGAGATGCGTGCCTGGATCGTGATCGGGTGGCTCATGACGGGGTTGCTCGCTTTGCCGTCGACGGTTCACGCGCAAGGGGCCGTGCTGGCAACGGTGACCGGAATCGTGCAGGACGCCTCGGGAGGGGTGCTCCCGGGCGTGACGGTGGAAGTGGCGAGCCCGGTGCTCATCGAAAAAGTGCGATCGGCGGTGACCGACTCGACGGGCCGCTACCGCCTGATCAACCTCCCGGCCGGGACCTACACCCTCACCGCAGGGCTGACCGGGTTCAACACCGTGCGCCGGGAAGGGATCGAGTTGTCAGGGTCGTTCACGTTGACTCTGAATCTCAGTCTGCAGTTGGGCAACCTCGAGGAGTCCATCACGGTCACTGGTGAGGCCTCGGTCGTGGATGTGTCGAGCGCGCAGCGTCAGCAGGTCATCAACAACGAGGTGATGGCGTCGATTCCGGCCAGCCGCTCGTACGAGGGCCTTGCCGCACTGGTGCCGGGGATCCAGCTGGCCACGAACAACCAGAACGTGGGCGGGATTCAGGGACCGGTGCCGCCGTACTTCACCGGGCACGGCGGGAACGCCTTTGAAGGCCGGCTACGGATCGACGGGATGACAACCGGCGGGTCAACAGGCGGCGTCTCGCTCATGGCGCTCGATACGAGCAACGCGGCCGAGGTCACGGTGAGCACAACCGGAGGTCTGGCCGACGCGGAGAACGGCGGGGCGTCGATCAACATCGTGCCGCGCTCGGGCGGGAACACGTTGTCGGGGACTCTCTTCGCCATGGGCGCTGGCGATGGGATGCAGAGCAACAACTTCACGCAGGAGTTGCAAGATGCCGGCCTCCGCTCCCCATCGGAGCTCGACAAGGTCTGGGACGTGAATTTCTCGTTGGGCGGACCACTCATGCGGGACAAGCTGTGGTTCTTCGGGACCATACGCAGCATGGGGAGCTTCCTCTCCATCTCGGACACTTTCTACAACAAGAACGCGGGCAATCCCGACCCGGCCTTCTGGTTCTACGATCCGGATCTGAGCCGGCCGGTCTTGAACGATCAGAAGTGGCTCGACGAGTCGCTGCGACTCACGTGGCAGGCATCGCCGCGCAACAAGTTCACGGTGTTCTGGAACGAGCAGCAACAGAATCGTGGTCAGGAGGGAGGCGGCAGCCCAACGACCTCGCCCGAGGCGAGTGAAGGGACCAAGGTCCCGGCGGTCCGGGTCTACCAGGCCGTGTGGACGTCGCCGCTGTCGAACCGCCTGCTGGTCGAGGCGGCGTTCTCGGGGCTCGGCGCCCTCTACAGCCGGGAGAAGCCCGGCAACAACAAGGACGTCCCGAACATCACGGACCAGACCGGGCCGATCACGTTCGGATCACACGAGTGGCGGCCCACCGTGTCGTGGACGCCGCGTGCGAGAGCGCACCTGGCGTACGTGACGGGGGCGCACAACATGAAGGTGGGCTTCGACCATTACATGAACCACGCGGTTCGCACGTGGGAGACCAACAACCTGAACCTGCGATACCGGGTCCAGAACCGGATCCCGAACCAAATCACGATGTTCGCCGGTGGTCACAGCGAGGACGCGACGGTGCGAGGTGGGGCGATCTACGGGCAGGACGAGTGGACGGTGGACCGGTTCACGTTCCAGGGCGGGCTGCGGTTCGACTACGGAAGCAGCAGCGTGCCGGAGCAGCAGGAGGGTCCGTCGCGTTGGTTCCCGACTCCAATCGTGTTCCCGGCGCAGAAGCTCGTGACCGGCTATCGAGACTTCAGCCTGCGGGGCGGCCTTGCCTGGGATGTGTTCGGCACCGGGAAGACGTCGCTGAAAGTGAGCGGGGGTAAGTACGTCGAGACCGTGCAGTGGGACGGCATCTACATCGACGCAAACCCGATGCGAGCGCAGATCGGGGGCGGCAGTCCCCCGACCGTGACCCGGTCGTGGAACGATCGCAACGGCGACTACATCCCGCAGTGCGACTTCCTGAACTCGCAGGCCAACGGCGAGTGCGGGACGATGTCGAACGTGAACTTCGGGAAGGTCCAAACACCCTCGAACACCTACGACCCGGACATCATGGGCGGCTGGGGAATCCGACCACGGCACTACCAGCTGAATATCTCGGCGCAGCAGGAAGTGTTGCCCCGGGTCTCGGCGGAGGTGGGCTATAGCCACCGCTGGTTCCCAGGTCTCTACAGACCGCCAGGCGGGGGCGGGGACTTCACGACGACGACGACGGATAACCGGGCGGTGACGCCGGCCGACTACGATTTTTACAGCATCTCGGCGCCATCGGATCCGCGCTTGCCTGGTGGCGGGAGCTACGTGATCGGCGACCTGACGAACATCTCGAACGCGAAGTTCGGGTTGACGGACAACTTCGTCACGCTGCCCAGGAACTTCGGGGACTCGACGAACTACTGGCACGGCGTCGATGTGAACATCAGCGCGCGGACGGCCATGGGCCTCGTCCTGCAAGGCGGGACAAGCACGGGACGCCGGGTCCTGGACGCCTGCAACCTGATCGTCGACGACCCGAGCCGGCGGAACTGCGCGGTCGAGTACCCGTTCCTGACCGACATCCGCGGGCTGGCATCCTACGTCGTCCCACGCATAGACGTGCAGGTGGCGACAACCTGGCAGAGCAGACCTGGGCCGGAGATCTCGGCGACCTGGGCGGTGCCGAACTCAGTGATCCAGCCGTCGCTGGGGCGGCCGCTCTCGGGTGGCCAAGCCAACACGAACGTGAACCTGCTGAACCCGGGCCAGATGTACGGCGATCGGATCAACCAGCTCGACGTGCGGTTCGGGAAGATCCTGCGGTTCGGCCGCACACGAACCATCGTGGGGCTCGACATCTACAACATCACGAATTCAAGCGTGACGTTGACTTACAACAACACCTACGGGACGACCTGGCTCCGGCCGACGGCATTCATGCCGGCTCGCTGGCTGAAGGTTACAGGTCAGTTGAATTTCTGATCTCTCGCGATTTGCGGGGTCACGCCGTCGCGTGGCCCCGCTATCGGTGGCATAGCTCCATCATGGAAAGGGTGATCCCGGTCGCTCTGGCGGCTTTCCTCTGCCTGGTGATCCCGATCGGCGCGGTTGCTCAACAGACCGCTCCATCTTCGGGCGCGGCGATCCGATCCAACACCCCCGATGCCGTCGCGCGGCCGATTCTCGAAGCGATCCCACCGGCTCAACGGCCCCCCGAACTGCGGTCGAAGGCGCCGTCGGAGCTGGCGCGCGACTGGCCGGCCTGGGTCTCGGCGCGCGACAAGGAGATCAGAGCACGACTCGACGCGGGTGACGAGGACTCCGTTTTCAATCTCGTCCTCTTCGGCACGACGTTCACCAACAGGCCCCCGCTCACCGAGCGCGACATCGCTGCGGTCAGCGACAGCGCGACAACTCGTGCCGTGCAGCTGCGGATCGACGACCTCATCGACGCCCTGTTGTCTTTAACGAGGAACGAGCGCCTCGAGTTCGCCCGCGTCGTTGCCGGTCAGCAGTCGATAGATTTCGCCGCCACGGACGCACGGCGGCGGCTCCGCGACTGGCTCGCCGCGGGGACGGCGCGCGTGATCGCCGAGTACGGCAAGCAGGCCGATCTCGTTCGTCAGAGCGCCGTGAGTGACGTGTCGCGGTCAACACTCTTCCAGGACCGCGGGCTCTCCTCGGACACATCGATCTATCCAGGTTTCGGCGTCGAGCAGGTGCTCGCCGTCCTGCTGACCAACCGGCTGTTGGCCGCCGGCAGCGTCCGCCGCGTCGGCGTCGTCGGACCGGGCCTCGACTTCGTCGACAAGCGGCAGGGCATCGATTTCTATCCGGTGCAGACGATCCAGCCGTTCGCCGTCATCGACTCCGTGCCCCGGGCCAGGTCCGTGTGACGACGTTCGATGTGAGCCCGCGGGTGAACCACCACCTCGACATGGCCCGCCGTCGGGCGGAGGCCGGAGAGGCCTACGTGCTCAACATGCCGCGGCGGCTGGACCTGTTTCCCTGGTCGCGGTACCTGGTGGCGTACTGGGAGCAGCTCGGCGATCGCATCGGGATGGAGGCGCCACCGGTCGTCGTCCCGCGCGGGATCGGCGATCGCGTCCGGATGCGGGCGGTGCGCGTACGTCCCGACATCGTGCAGGCGATTGTGCCGGAGGACCTCGACATCGTGATGCAGCGGCTGGAGCCGCTGGCCGCCGGCAACCGGTTCGATCTCATCGTTGCCACCAACGTGCTCGTGTACTACGACGTCTTCGAGCAGTCGCTGGCTCTCGCCAACGTCGCCGCGATGCTGCGGCCTGGCGGCGTGTTCCTCAGCAACCAGGCGGTCGAGCCACTGGGCGGCATCCCGATGGAGTCTCTCGGGCACGTCGACATCCCGATGGAAGATCTCCCCGCATCGACCGACATCTCAAAGTCCACGGGAGACCGGTTCTTCCTGTATCGACGCTGGTAGAGTCAGCGCTGGGGTCGATTCACCCGTATGAGGATGGAAAAGCTCATGTCCATGTCCGTTCGTATGTGTGTGACGGTTGCTTTCGCGGGCTGCGTCGTGACGTCCTTGTTGGCACAGCAGTCCTCTCCCCGTCCCAGGGGAATTCGTCGCTGCGATGGCTGAAGCTCGACGTGCCCCAGACCGTCACGCGCGGGAGCTGGGTAGAGAAGCCAGACCTCTCCAGGGTGGACGAGATCGGTTGAGCGCAGCTGATGCCGGGTTCAGGCCACGGCGTCGGTGGCTTCGTCGCCGTCTCCAAGTTCGAGGTCTGGGGGAGGCCCGTTCCGCGGAACGCCGAGAACCCGCGGCCGTTGTCCAAGTAGTTGCGCCTCAAGGGATCGCACATCCGCTTGATGCCTCGACAGGTCAGTGTCGTGTCGGGCCCGCGCTCAGAACATCGCCAGAGGATTGACCAACTCGCCGGTACTGCCAGGCACGTTCGGCGGCGCGATGACCAGCAGGAACTCCCACTGGTTGAGCCGCGCGGCGGTCTGGGCGAGCTCGTCGAGGCGCGGGCCGTCCAGCAGATGCAGCCCCATGGCCACGAGCGAGACGACATGGTTGGCGCGCGCGTCTTCAGGGATCGATCGGATGGCGCTGGTGATCGACACGCCGCGTTCTTTCATCCACGGCAGCACCGAGATGTCCATCGAGCCTCCGAGTCCACCCCGGTTGCCCTGGCCCGGCGGCGCCGCCGCGTTGTAGACGAACAGCGCGTCGCCAGGCGACACCTTCAGGCCGGTCTGCCGCTCCCAGGCTTCGAGGTCCTCGACGTAGGCGCGCGCCCCCGGCGGTCGCGGCGGATTTTTCAGGCGTGTCATGTCGACGAGGATGCCTCGCGTCACGATGCCCTGTTTCACCGCTTCGGTGCCCAGCTTCGAGCATCCCGCCTGGTCGCTGTACCCGTCGGCGAGCACGAACCCGTTGTACCACTTGCCCTGGTAGCTGGCGTGACACAAGGCGTCGAGATGCGTCATCGGGCCATGGACGTGGTACTCCTTGATGTCACTGCTGAAGCCAGGATTGCCGGTCTCGAGGTCGGGATCGGGAAAGGTCCGGAACCGGATCTCGTAGAACGAGATCGCGTGGGAACGGCCATCGCGTTTGGTGGCCTCCGGCATGGGCACGAGCGCCACCGGCTGCGCGAGCGAGACGACGAGGCCGCGTTTGGCCAGCACCAGCGCCTGCTGGCGCTTTTCAGGGGTGATCAGGTTCAGCGTACCGAGCTGATCGTCCTTGCCCCAGCGTCCCCAGTTCGAGAGCTCGGTCATCCAACGCTGGACCTGAGCTCTGGTGACTTCCGGCCGCGGCCCCTCCGCCGCAGGCGCCTGCCGGGCGTGCACGGCCAGGCCGCAGCAGACGATCAGGACACCCGCGCCGACGGTTTGTCTCAGGATCATGTCGACCTTCTTCCGTGTGAGCTTCTTGCCGTTGAATTCGAATGCATCGATCTGCTTCTCGATCATGCATCGAATCTTGCCAGATTGGCTTTCTGAAGGGGCAGAGGCTCTGAGGCAGTCGGGTTAAGAACCGCGATGCCAGCGCTGCCACACGAAAATTGCTGGTCGGTCTCGCCGGGAGCGCGTAGGCTTGCCCACACATTGAACCGGAGGTGCGTGTGACCCTGGACCGAAGAACGTTCGCGAAAACCGCCGCAGGGCTGTTGGGAACGGTCGTCCCCGTATCGTGGGCACAGCGGAATTCTGTGGCACGAGCGCAGGCACCCAACGCCCCGGCATGCGCCGAGTCACGCCTGTCGGCGACCAAGATCACGAGGATTCGTGTCTTCTATCCGCCCAATTACAACGCCAACGGCCCCCAGGCGTTCCCGCAGAGCAATATGGTGGTGCTCGTCGACACCGAGGCTGGGATCACGGGCATCGGCCAGGGCGGATCGCCGGACACCGTGCGCAACGTGGCGAGGAGCGTCATCGGCCGAAACGCGTTCGACACCGAGATGATCTGGCAGGCCGCCTTCATGGACGGATTCTACTCGCCAGGTAAGGAGCGGCTGCACGCGCTGGGTGCCATCGATCTCGCGCTCTGGGATATCAAGGGCAAAGCGCTGAACGCCCCGCTCTACCAGTTGTTCGGCGGCAAGGCGCGCGAGCACATCGAGATCTATGCCACCTCGGGCCTGCCGCAGGGGCTGGTTCCCCCGGACGAAGCGCAGAAGATGCCGCTGAGGGAACGCGCCGCGCGGACGATGGCGGCCGGCTATCGCGTGTTCCGCGTCGACAGCATCATCCTGCCAAGCCCGGGGCCGGCGCCGGTCAGCATTCCGGGGCTCGTTGGCGGCGGCGGCACGGTGTTCGATTCGCGTGCGCGCATACCGCAGATCCTCAAGGCGGTGGAGCAGATCCGGGAGGGTGTGGGCGCTGATGGCAACTGGATGATCGACCTGCATCAGAAATTCGATTTCCACGAGGCGGTGGAGGTCTGCAAGGGCATGGAGCCGTTCCGCCCCTACTGTGTCGAGGATCCGATTCGCGAAGAACAGTTCCGAACGCAGATCCCAAAGCTCCGCCTCCTGACGAGCGTGCCGCTCGCCCCTGGCGAAGAGTGGGGAACTCGGGCGGACTTCAGCCCGCTTGTCGAACAGCGCGACATCGATTTCGCGCGCGTGTCGTTGCCGAATGTGGGCGGCATCACCGAGATGCTGAAGATCATGGCCGTCTGCGACACGCACAAGGTGGGGATCGTGCCGCACTTCACCGGACCGATCGCGACGGCGGGTCACATGCACACGATGATGGCGTTTCCCGGTCAGGTCCTGATGGAATACAACCAAGGCGAGCGTCCGGTGCCTTACATGCCCGAGTTCCTCGAGTGCCGCAATGGCAAGGTGTGGCCGAACGACCGCCCGGGTCTCGGGGTGAGCGTGGACGAGAAGACACTCACGTTCGTCGAGGCGATGACCGAAGGCGCTCCCGGGGCGTCGCACCGCCGTCTTGACGGCTCGTTATCGCACTGGTGAAGGCGATTCACGACGGTGAGCTGGTGCCGAAGCGCGACGGCGGCTGCCACGTAGTAGCATCGGAACTCTGGAGGACACATGCGGTTCATTCTTGGTCTCTGCGTACTGTTCAGTGTCGCCATGGTATCCGCCCAGGATCAGGTGTTGTCGCTCCAGCAGGGCACGCTCCGCGACTGGACGATGCAGAAGGACACGATGATGAAGATATCGGCGGCAATGCCGGAGGAGAAGTTCGGCTTCGAGCCGACACCGCCGCAGCGAAATTTCGGTGAGCAGGTGCTGCACGTGGTGGAAGCGAATGTCAACCAGATTGGCCGCCTTGGCGCGAAGACGATTCCGCCTGTGTACGACATGAAGGAAACAAGAAAGGCGGAGATCCTCAAGATGCTCGAAGCCTCGTTCGACTACGGGACCTCGGTGTTGCAGTCGATGAGCGATAACGATTTGCTCGCGCCCGCCGTGTCGGGGCGAGGTGACAGGTTCATGGGCGGTTCGAACCGCGTCCGCGTCGTCAATTTCGTGATGGGTCACACCTGGGATATCTACGGCCAGATGGTGGTGTATCTCAGGCTCAATGGAATCACACCGCCGGCGAGTCAGCGACCGTAAGTCTCACCGCCACGAGGTCGGCCGCTCGCCACTGAGCGGGAGACCATCGACTTTGAGGATGGTGGCAATCGTCGATCGCGCCACGCGATGG
>JALDXQ010000172.1:0-15794 GCA_032156805.1 Acidobacteriota bacterium | reverse complement strand
CGAGCTTCTTCACCAGCTGCGACAGCTCGAGCACGCTGATGTTCTTGATGTAGTCGACAAACTGATCCTGCGTCACTTCGGCCATGATGTTTTCTCTCTCTCGAATGGCGGGGCGTCGCCCCTACGTGTTTCGTAGTGTCCGCCTTTAGCCGGACTATTGGGTTTCCGTGAGTACCTGACGGATGACTGCCGCTGTTGTCGGAGAACTGACGATGTTCATGCCGCGCTGGACGCCTTCGGTGATCTTGAGCGGCGTCCACCCTTTGCTGTTCGGGCGATTCCACACGTCCTGACGCGCGCCTCGCTGGGCAAGGTATTGAACGACCGTCGGCACGTGCTTGTAGGCAGCGCCATGCATCGCGGTCTCGCCGTTCTTGTCGATGGCATCGAGGTCGTTGCCCAGCTCGAGTGCCACCTTGACGGCCTCGAGCACCTCAGGCTCCGTGCCGGGATCCTCGCCAGGCGCGTTGGTGCCCAGCCCGGCGGCCACCATGAGCGCAGTCGATCCGTCCTCGTTGGTGAGAAGCGGGTCAGCGCCAAGCTCGGCGAGCAGTTTCATGAGTGGCGCGTCCGCTGTCCGCGCCGCCAGCAGGAACGGCGTTGCGCCAATCGAGTTGAGTGTCGTCACGCCCATGCCGGGACGCTTGGTGACGCGTGCATCGAGCGCTGCACCTTTTGCTGCCAGCTTCCGCACGAACGCCAGGCTGTCCATCGTGCCCGAGCCCTGCGGTGCGGGGTTGTTGCTGCCGGCGATGCCGGCCTTACGCACCCAGGACACCTGGTGCAACGCGGTGTACCCCTGCGGTGCGGCGTTGGGATCGGCGCCGCGTTCGAGCAGCCACGCCGCCAGCTCGTAGTGTGCGTTGGCAGCGGCGAGCAGAAATGCATTCGGGCCCGTCTCGGGAGCAGCCGGCGCCGAGGCGGCGTTCTGCGCTGGCCGCCTTCGCACGGGCAACGCGTCGTTCATGTCCGCGCCCGCTTTCATCAGCGTCTCGACGGCAGCGATCTGCCCTTCACGCGCGGCGAAGAGCAGGGGTGTGAACCCGCCGTTCGATCGCGCCTTCACGTCTGCTCCGCGCGCCACTAACGCATCGATGACGGCAGGATGTCCCTCGGCCGCAGCCCACATCAGTGCTGTCTGGCCGCGCCAATTCTCTTTCACGTTGGGATCGGCGCCGCGTGCAAGGAGCGCGTTGACGGCATCGACCTTTCCGGTTCGGGCGGCAACCATCAACGCGGTCTCACCCTCTTCGGACGCAGCGCTCGCGTCGGCGCCTGCTTCGAGCAGCATGCCGACGATCGCAGCGTTGCCGTTCAGCGAAGCGAGCCATAACGGCGTGGCGCCATAGCGATTCGTTGCCTTGACGTCAGCGCCGCCACGAATGAGCAGCTGAACAAACTCCATGGCGTCACGCTCCACGGCCCAGTGGAGCGCTGTCGTGCCGTCCGCCTGCACCGCGTTCACGTCGACGCGTTGTTCGAGAAGCGTGCGAACGCTGGACGAGTCGTTCCCCTTGATCGCATCGATGAGCCGACTCTGCGCCTGCGCAGTGCCGGCGGCAACAGAGAGCGACGCGATCAGGATGAACGACGCTGCGCGCATGTTCGTGCTCAAACGTTCAACGGCTCCAGCCTGTCGACTCGCCCGTTGCTGTCCACGAACGTGTCGAGGTGTACACCGACCTTGTCGAGCAGCGTCAGATGCAGATTGGCCAACGGCGTCGGCTTCTCGAATCTGATGTGGCGCCCACCCTTGAAGCGCGCACCGCGCCCGCCGGCCACGACGATCGGCAGGTTGGAATGGTCGTGGATGTCGGGATTGCCCATGCCGCTGCCGAGGAGGTACAGCGTGTGATCGAGCAGCGATCCGTCTCCATCCGGCGTCGCCTGCAGCTTCTCGACCAGATACGCGAAGAGCGACACGTGATGCGCGTTGATCTTGGCGAGCTTGACCAGTTTCTCGGGATCGTTGGTGTGATGCGAGACCGGGTGGTGCGGCTCGGGCACACCGATGTGCGGATAGGTCCGCGTGCTCGTCTCGCGTGCCATCTGGAAGGTGACGACGCGGGTGACGTCGGCCTGAAGTGCCAACACCTGCAGGTCGAACATCAGCCGAACGTGGTCCTCCCACACCGCCGGAACGCTGGCCGGCCGGTCGAGATCGGGCAACGTCGCCGCGTCGCCTTGCTCCGCCCGCTGAATGCGCCGTTCCACCTCACGCACGGAATCCAGGTACTGGCCCACGCGAGCGCGGTCGCCCGTGCCCAGTTCTCGTCGCAAACGGGCGAGATCGTTGGTCATCCAGTCGAGGATGCTGCCGCTCTTCTTCAGCTCGGCACGCCGTTGTTCCGGGCTGCCTCCGTCGCCGAACAGCCGCTCGAACACGACGCGCGGATCGGCCTCCGTCGGCAGCGGCGACGTCGGCGACGACCACGACAGATTGTTCTGGTAGGCGCACGCATACCCGTTGTCGCAGTTGCCGACCTGCGCGATCAGGTCCGTGCCGATCTCGAGCGAGGGAATCTGTGTCTCGGTTCCGAGGGCGCGGGCCGCGATCTGGTCGACGGTGATGCCGAGCTCGTAGTCGCTTCCTTCGGTTCGCTTGGCACGGGAGCAGCTGAGGAACGCGCAGTTGGACGAAGCGTGATTGCCGGTCGTGTACGCGTTGCGCAGCTCGAGATTGCTGACCACAGAGATGTGATCCAACACCGGTGTCAACGCAAGGAGCGACGGCGAGAGCTCGGTCAGCTGTCCTTCGGCTGCTGGCGTCCAGGCTGCGGCGTTCATGCCCATTGGGATGTAGACGTATCCCAAACGTCGGATTGAACTGGCGATCGACTGCGCCCGGGCCGGAGCGAATGCCGGCACCATCGCGTCGAGCAGCGGCAACGACAGAGCCGTGCCCAGGCCACGAAGGAACGTGCGACGTGGGAGCGCCTTCTTGGTGACAATCATTGCGACATCCTCATCACGAAGGGATCACTCGAGACGATGCCGAGGACGAGAGAAGAGAATCGATAGTCCTGTGCGCGTGAGCTCTGAACGATTTCACGTACGGACGGCGCGTCGTAGTATTCGAGGCCGCGGCCCAGCCCATAGGTCATGAGCTTTTCGGTCAACGTTCCGACGAACAAGTCCGGCTTGCGCAGCAGCGCCGAACGCAGTCCGCTCATCCCGGTGAACGTCGTTCCATCGGGGAGACCGCCCGAGGCGTCGACGTCGCCTCCTGATTCAGTGCGAATTCTCCAGCGCCCGATCGCGTCAAAGTTCTCGAGCGACAGCCCCGCAGGATCCATCAGCTGATGACAGCTGGCGCAGGCCGGGTTCGCGCGGTGCTGCGTCATGCGCTCGCGCATCGACAGCACCTTCCCGGTGGAGTCGGTTTCCTGGAGCGGCGGAACGTTCTGCGGCGGCGGTGGTGGGGGTGTGCCCACGATGTTCTCGAGGATCCACTTGCCGCGCAGCACTGGTGATGTCCGGTTCGCGTAGGACGTGACCGTCAGCACGCTGCCGTGGCCGAGCAGACCGCCGCGCGCGCTGTTGTCGCCCAGTGAGACACGCCGGAAGCGGCTTCCGTAGACGTTGGGGATCCCGTAGTGCTTTGCCAGGCGTTCGTTCACGAACGTGTAGTTGGCGCGCAGCAGATCCAGCGCGCTCCGGTCTTCTCTCATGATGCTTTCGACGAACAGCTCGGTCTCGCGTCGAAATGCCTGACGCAGGTTGTCGTCGAAGTCCGGGAAGGTCCGCGCATCCGGGCTGGTGGCCGCGAGGTTTCGCAGATACAGCCACTGGCCCGCGAAGTTGGTGACGAGTGCCTCGGCCCGCGCATCGGCGAGCATCCGCTTCACCTGTCGTTCCAGTGTCGCCGGTCGGCTGAGCGTGCCGGCAATCGCCAGATCCAGCAGCTCATCGTCGGGCACGCTGCTCCAGAGGAAGAACGACAGGCGTGTGGCGAGTTCGACATCGCTGATGCGATACGGCGTCTGGGCCGCGACGTTCCTCGGATCCCGTTCGATTCGGAACAGGAACTCCGTGCTGGCGAGCACGGCACGAAGCGCCATCTCGATGCCATCGTCGAAGCTGCCGTCGGCGCGTGCCTCTTTATAGAACCTGAGTGGCGCCTCGATGTCGGCGTCGGTGATGGCTCGTCTGAAGGCGCGGCGGGCAACCGTCGAGACGATCTGCCGTGCGCAAGGGTCTTCGGCGGCGGCGCTCGAAGGTCTGCACACGAACAGGCGACGTCGGCTCGGAGTTTCGGTCAGCGTGCCGGGCTCGAACGGGCCCGCGATCGACACGGAGTAGAGCGCGATCTGCACTCGCGGATGCCGATCCATGTTGAAGTGCGCCAGGCTCGGCTGCCGTTCCGTTTCCTCGAGTGCGAACGTCTTGCGCGGGAACACGACGCCAACCTCGTGCGGGCCCGCGGTCACCTGGAGGCGGATCTTCAGATCCTTGTCGACCGCTTCGTCGGCGTAATAGATGCCCATCTGGTTCCGGTTCGGCTTGACGCCGAACATCTGCACGCGCTGACCGTCGAGCGTCAACTCGATCTGTTGCGGTTCAGTGAGCCCCTCGACGTTCTCGTTGCGATCGCGTGAGAGCCGTATCTGGATCTCGTAGCTGCCATCGAGCGGGAACGCGTAGCGGACGATGGCGCCACCGCGTGTGCCCAGGGGACGACCTTCGAGATGATCCTCCTGCGTCAGATCCGACGGCAGGATCACGACGTGACTGGCTGGAGACGGCAGTGGTCCGCCGACGACCGCGCGACTGACTTTCTGCGCGGCTGCGAGATAACGCTCGAGCAAGGTGGGCGACAGTTCCCCGTTGGCCACGTTGTCGAACCCGTGGCTCGCATCATCCTTGGGCAGGAGCGACTCCACGTCGACATCGATGCCGAGGATGTCGCGGATGGCGTTCTGATATTCGACGCGGCTCAGGCGACGGAACGTGTCGGTTCGACCTGGATTGGGACGGGCGGTCAACGCCGCGTCGAGGGCGGTCTCGAGACCCGAGGCCAGCGCTTCGTAGGTCGCTTCGTCAGGGCGGGGCATACCCGCCGGAGGCATCATTCGCCCCCGCAGCTTGCGAACCACCTTTTCCCAGGACGCGGGATCGCCCGTCACGCGCGAGACATCGAGCGCGTCGAGAGCCAGGCCACCGGCCTTGACCCTGCCGTTATGGCAACTCACGCAGTAGCGATCGAGCGTGGCGCGATGGGGTGACGTCGTGCTGGAAGGAGAGGCCGGCGCCTGCGGTGGTTCTCCGGCACGCAGAGCTACCGACGCCGCAAGGATTGCGGCCGAGGCGGCAAGACACGCAGTCCAGCGCTGGTCCATGACAGCCCCCAGTGGCGATACCTTAGCAGGGGAGGTCACGTACCTGAAAGTTCAAAGTTTGAAGTTCAAAGTTGGCTCGACTTTGACCTTGGACCTTGAACTTTCAGCGAGCGCTCAGCGCTCCGCCGCGCGAGCTCCACTCAGGATATTTCGCATCGAGTTGTTGCCCTCGTGGCAGGCGTACTCGAACATGCCGTCGGGTTGCGGTTCCAGGTCCAGCGCGGCCGTCCACGGCGCGGTCCAGGTCTGCGAGTCGTTGGCCGTGACCTCGTAGCGAAGGCTACTGTCCACACGCCGGAACCGTTCGACCAGGCGCAGCGTGTCGCGCGATCCGCGGTAATTGGTCTTGTCGCTGAAGTTGGTCACGTCAACGATCAGTGTGTCCCCTTCCCAGCGGCCCTTCGAATCACCGAAGTAACCACGAACCCC
The DNA here is from genome assembly GCA_032156805.1 of Acidobacteriota bacterium. Taxonomy (GTDB): domain Bacteria; phylum Acidobacteriota; class Vicinamibacteria; order Vicinamibacterales; family UBA2999; genus Gp6-AA40. The sequence goes on along the minus strand of JALDXQ010000172.1, from coordinate 10,026 downwards.
CGAACCAACGTGCGCGGCACCATCGGTGCGGATGATACGCGTGTCGTGAATCATCTCGTAGGTAATCGCGACCACACCGGGCGCCTGCACGATCTGCACGTTGGCGTTGTAGACAGTCGGGAAGATCGCACTCGGCATCCCGCGCGTGATGCAGCGCACCCAGAGACTGAGATCCTGCGGCCGGTCAGCCCCGGTTTCACCCGACACGGGTCCCCGCGCCTTGGCGCGCTCCTGTGCCGCGGGCGTGAGCGCGGGCACGCGTCCATCCGGCGGATCGATGACGAGAGACGTTCGGCGAGAGACCTTTCGCCGCTCGAGCCAGTGTGGCGGCGGAGATGTCGCCGACCCGACCTGACCGGCGGTCGATCGATCGGCCGTCTCCAGGTCGAAATCCGAGTTGTCGCTCTCGAGTTGCCGCGCGGATTGCGACAGCCGTTGCTTGTACTCCGCGTCGGTCATGAGTTGACGCGTGCCGTACTCACGCGGCCGCTCGAAGGGCACGCTCAATTCTGCTTCGGCCGACCAGGTACCCTGCAGATCAGGATCACCCCAGGGCGTTCGAGGCGTGGCGTTTCCCTGACCGGACACGGACCACGCCTGAAAGATCACGCATGCGGCGACGGACGCGAACATCGTTGTCCTGGTCATGGCGGCACCTCTCGGAACGCTGCATTCTACGGACCCGAGTCGGGCTCGTTCCCACAAAAAGGCGTCAAATCTTCAACGCGTCACGAATGCGGGTAAACCGGCGATCGCTCCGGAAAACGTCCATCTTGGGGTCGACGTCGATCGAGTACAGGAAGGCGGAGTTCTCGTCCACCGCCCGCTCGATTTCCTTGAATGCCTCGGCCTGCTGACCGAGCGCGTTACACAGGACGGCCACGTACAGCGCATCGGCGTAGTCAGTCTCACGACGATGCTCGAGCTCGTCGAGGATGGCATGGGCCTCCGTCGTGCGTCCGAGCTTGGCGAGGCAGGTTCCCTCGAGTGCGCGCATCCACGGCAGATCGCCTGACATGACCGACCCAAGTTGATACTGTGCGAGTGCCTCCGGGAGCCGCCCGGAGAACTCGAGTGCCTGTGCGTAGTTGGCCCGGCTGATCTGCAGGTACGGATGCAACTCGACGGCCTTGCTCCCGATGACGACCGCTTTGTCATACTCGCGCCGCCAGACACGCACATTCACTTCGGCGGGCGGCAGCGTTGGCAGCAGCGGGTCGGCCTGATAGCCCTGCGTCACCAGCTCCAGCGCGCGATCGAGCTGGTTGAGCGAGGCGCACATCAGCGCCATCCGCACGTGCACGGTCGCAAACGACGGCTTCTCTTCGAGCGCTCGCTTGAACTCGCCGTCCGCTTCCTCTGAACGGTGTTCGAACATGTGCAGCCCGTGAGCGCGGTTGCAACGCAGTTCCGGCGTCAACCCACCTTGCGCGACAGCGCGTTCGTGTGACGCGAGGAATCGTGGATACACTTCGGTCGGCGCGCAGATTCCAAACGTTGCCTGCAGGAGGTAACAGGTCGACAAACCTTCGTAGGCGCGGAAGTCACCCGGGCACTGCACAGCCGCCTGCTGGAAGCAGTCGATCGCACGCTCTGCGCCTTCTTTCGTACGCCGGCTCGCGAAATGCCAGCCCTTGCGCACGAGGTCCTCGGAGGTTGGCACCTGAAGGCTGTACCCGATCTTGGGCCGGTGCGTGATCCAGCGCCCGTATTCGCCCAACGCCTTCTTGACCTCGCCGACGGTGACGTCGACGGTGTGGCGCGAGACGAACGTGCCGTGCCACGCCTCCGAGATCATCTGGTCGTAACCAATTGGGCGGCCGCCGTGCTGCAACAGGACTCGAAGGGCCTGGAGTGCCTGCGGCCGCAACCGGACCTCGGCGTTGTCGCGCAACAGGCGGGCGCCCGTCGCATCGAAGGTAAAGGGGCCAAAAGTGAATTCCGCCATCAGCGTCAGAGGAACGACTCTCACCTGTTTGCAGCTGTCCGGTCAAGCCGCGTTCCGGGCACCCTTTGAATCTCGCTGAACTTCAACACAAGATGAAGCCATGGATTCAACCGCACCTCGGGATGCCGGGCGCCGCGCGCCGCTGGCCATGGACGCCGCGCAGTTCAGGGCCCTGGGGCATTCGCTCGTCGATCAGATCGCGTCAATGCTCGAGTCGGTACCGCGCGGCCCGGTCACGCACGATGAGTCGCCCGCCGCGGTGCGCGCGGCGCTCGGATTGAATGGCGGACTGCCTGCCGAAGGCACCGACGCCGCCACGCTGCTGACCTCGACGGCCAAAGGGTTGTTCGAGCACTCGCTCTTCAACGGTCATCCGAGGTTCTTCGGCTACATCACCTCGTCGCCGGCACCGATCGGGATGCTCGGCGACTTTCTCGCGTCGGCGATCAATCCGAACGTCGGCGCCTGGAAGCTGTCGCCATCGGCGAGCGAGATCGAAGGCCAGGCAATCCGCTGGATCGCAGAGCTCATTGGCTATCCGGCGGACTGCGGCGGCATTCTCGTGAGCGGCGGCAACATGGCGAACTTCGTCTGCTTCGTCGCCGCCCGCGCGGCGCGCGCCGGATTCGATATTCGCCGCGAAGGTCTGTCGGCATCGCGGCGTCAGCTCACCGTGTACGCGTCGGCCGAAACCCACACATGGATTCAGAAGGCCACCGATCTCGCGGGTCTCGGCACTGAATCGATTCGCTGGATCCCGACGGATGCCGCCCTGCGCATGGATGTCGCGCAGCTCGAACGGCGGCTCGACGCTGACACGGCTGACGGTCACGAGCCACTCATGGTCATTGGCACGGCGGGATCGGTCAGTACCGGGGCCGTCGACCCGCTGGGCGAGATCGCTCGTGTGTGCCGCGACCGCGCCATCTGGCTTCACGTGGATGGTGCCTATGGTGGTGTCGCGGCAGCCGCCCAGGGCGTCCCCGACGACCTGCGGGCGCTGCGGCTGGCCGATTCCATTGCCGTCGACCCGCACAAATGGCTGTATACGCCGATCGAGGCCGGCTGCGCGCTCGTGCGCGACCGATCGGCGCTCAGTCACGCGTTCTCGTATCACCCGGCCTACTACCATTTCGATGAGCACGGGACCAACTACGTTGACTACGGGCCGCAGAATTCACGCGGTTTCCGTGCCCTCAAGGTGTGGCTGGCACTGAAGCACGTCGGGGCCGAGGGCTACCGCCGGATGATTGCCGACGACATGGCGTTGTCACGCGCAATGGCCGACGCCGTCAGGCGCGATCCCGACCTGGAGCTCGTGACCCAGGCGCTGAGCATTGCGACATTCCGGTTCGTTCCGGCCGATCTGCGTCCCCGCCTTGGCGATCCGCTCATCGAGAATTACCTCAATGAGCTCAATGAGGCGCTGCTCGATGCCATTCAGCGTGGGGGCGAGGCGTTTGTTTCGAACGCCGTGGTCAAAGGCCGCTACGTGCTGCGCGCCTGCATCGTGAACTTTCACACCACACAGGCGGATGTCGAGGCGATTCCCGAGATCGTGGTTCGCGGGGGGCGGACGCTCGATGCCGCCATGCGTCCCGCGCTTTCAGCCTGAAGAGACGGCGCGCTTGCGGTAGAGTTTGATGCGTGCCGGCGGTTGGCTGGGATATCGGCGGTGTGAACACCAAGGTGGCCCACGTCCGCGCCGGCCGGGTGCTGTCGGTTCTCGGGCGTCCGTACGAGATCCAGCGCGATCCGCGCGCGTTGGTGCCGCTGCTCCGGCAGATGTTCGGTGAGGTCGGCGGCTCCGACGCGATGCCGCACGCGGTCACGATGACCGCGGAACTGTCGCAGATCTTCCGGACCAAGCGCGAGGGCGTACACTTCGTGCTCCACGCGGTTGAAGCCGCGTTTTCCACGGCCAGCATCAACGTCTACACGGTCGGTGGCCGGTTCCTGTCGCCCGCTGATGCGCGCCAGCGTCCTCTTGCCGTTGCGGCGGCCAATTGGGCCGCGACCGCGCGTGCCGTGGCCATGCATCACCCGAATGCGCTGCTCATCGACATCGGTACGACGACGACCGACCTCGTGCCGATCGTCGGCGGCGAGGTCGTTGCCGTGGGCACGACTGATCCCGAGCGCTTGATGTCTGGCGGGTTGGTCTACACCGGAGCTTTGCGCACGCCTGTAGAGGCGATCGCCAACTACGTTCCGTTGGGTGATGCCCTGGCCAGTGTGTCGGCCGAGGGCTTTGCGCTTGCCGGCGACATCCATGTCTGGCGCGGCGACCTCGATCCCGCCGATTACACCTGCCCGACCCCTGATGGCCGGCCGGCCACCCGTGAATTCGCTGGCGAGCGCCTGGCGCGGGTCGTGTGCGCCGATCGGGAGATGCTCGATGAGACGGCGATCACCCGCCTGGCCGATGCGCTTTCGCGTGCCCAGTCACGAAATATTCAGTCGGCCATTCAGCGCGTACTCGAACCGCACCCATCGATTCGAATTGCGGTCGTCACCGGTCTTGGCGCGTTTCTCGGAGTCGCCGCGGCGCGCGCCCTCAACCTCGACGTCGTGCCCCTGTCGCAGGAACTCGGGGAGGCCGGCGCGCGGTGCGCACCAGCCGTCGCAGTGGCACTGCTGCTGGAACAGAATGGGGTGATGGCATGAGAAGGTTGTCCGGAGGTGCTGTTGTGATGCGTCACGCAAGTTTCATTGTCACCGCCGTTGTCATCGTGTGCGCCCTTCCGCAGAGTGCGGATGCACAACTGGCGTCACGCCCTGCGGCGGAGTGGACCAAGACGCTCGAAAGTCCGGAGCGGATCGCGAGCCTGAAAATCGACGATGTCGTGACCCGGTTGAACCTCAAGTCCACGGACGTCGTTGCCGACCTGGGTGCGGGAACTGGTCTCTTCGCGATTCCGCTCGCAAAGGCCGTGTCGTCGGGGCGTGTCTACGCCGTCGAACTGGACGCAGGGTTTCTCACGGAGATCCGGGGCAAGGCGAAGGCCGGGAACGTGACCAACGTCGTGCCGGTGCTCGGCAAGTTCACGGATCCGGCGCTGCCCGCACGTGATGTGGATGTCGCGTTCTTCCACGACGTGCTGCATCACGTGGAGAATCGGACGGCGTATCTCAAGAGCGTCGCCGGCTACGTCAAGCCGGGCGGCCGGATTGTCGTGATCGAATTCAATCCCGGCGACAGCCCGCACAAGGCGGAGCCTCAGCTCGTGGTGAGCAAAGAGCAGACGGCGGCGTGGATGGCCGACGTCGGCTTCGTGCCCGCCGACGACGTGCAGCTCTTCGCTGACAAATGGTTCGTCGTGTATCGGCGGAAGTAGGCCGGGTGTTGCTCTTTAGATCCGGCGGGTCCACAAAGCAGGACCCGCCCGACGTCTATTTCGGCGGCAGTGCCGGCTTCGCGAGGTTCTCCTCGAAGCGCCGGTTCTCACGCACCGAACAGATCTGCTGATACCGCAGGAAACCGGTCGCCGACGCGGTGAAGTTCCTGCGCGCGTTCCACGGCTTCGAGTACGCGCCAGGGTCGTCGATCACCATGTCGAGCTCGAGCGTCGTCGCATCCACGCGCTTGTAGCGTTCGGTCAGATGGAGCTGCTCGGTGTGCGGGTGACCCATCTGATCGAGCCACGTCTTGTCGGTAAATCCGATCGTGTCGACCACGAGCGTGTCGCCATTCTCGTACCAGCCGATTGAGTCTCCCCACCACTGCGGATCCGGATCGTCTGGATGCTTACTGTTCAATCGCACGATTCGATAGAACGGCCCGAGCTCGTGGAGGATGTACACCGCCTCCGGCGTCTGAATGAACTTCGTCTTGATCGGCCACAGATAGATGTGTGGGACACCCGGCGGCTCGCAGTAGAGCACCTGTGGATCCGTCGTGTTGCCGAAGTTTGGCTCGGGGCCGGTCGACGGTCGCTCCGACATTGTCTTCTCGCGCGCCCATGGCAGATAGGGAATGTCCTCCTCTTGTCCGCGCTTCGTACCGCGGATGTCCGACAGGCTCAGGCTCTGGCCGATGCCTCCGCGCTTCGGATCGGGCGCCCAGTCGCCGGACAGGTCCGCCGGCTTCGAGCTGACCGCTGGCGGCGTCGCGCCTCGCGGCGCCTGCGCGTACATCGAGAGCGATAGCGTGAGGACGCCGAGTGACAGAGTCCCCAGGAGCAGCAACCGATTTCGCATGGGAAGACTCCTCGTGCTTGACGTTTATCGCGCGGGTGCAGCGGGTGCTGGCGCCGGACCGGCCGCAGTCAGTTCCTTGCCGTCGGCCAACACGATTCTCTGCACGTTTCCAACCTTGGCTCCGTTCTTCGCAGCGAAGACGTAGATGGTGACCTCGTCTCCCTCCTTGAGCGATCGCCTCGTCCAGCCACGCTCCAGCATGACCTGCGGCGGCTCCGTGGCGGCAATCCAGTGAGAGACGGTTCCCTTCTCGTCAGTCACGTCGAAGAAGATCTGATTGTGGGGATTGGTCCACTCGAACTTCGTGATCGTGCCTTTCAACATCACGGGCTTGGACATGTCGTACACGTTGGCCGCGCCGTGATGCGCGATGAGGGGGCCGGAGAGGACGAAACAGCCGATGGCGACGAGAATCTTCTTCACACCATTCCTCCTGACGTGAGAAGAGGCCTAGACGGGTCGACTTCGGCGTATTATCCGCCCGTGCCGCCCGGATGGGAAGCCGTCACGTCCCCAACCCGGCTCGCCCCGCGAAGCGGGGCAACGAGACGCTGCGATGAGCGAGGCGGAGCTGCGCTCGAGAGGAGGCGGACATGAAGTGGTCGTCTGTCGCGGTGTTGGCCATCACCCTCGTGCTGTCGCAATCGCTGTCGGCCCAGTGGCCCCTGCATCCTGCGGGAGTGCCGAAGGGCCCTGATGGGAAGCCGAATCTCAGCGCAGCTGCGCCACGTTCCCCTGACGGCAAGCCGGATTTCTCCGGGATCTGGTACGCGGGCCCAGGCGCGGCGAGATCTCAGGCCGGCCGGCCACCACTGGCGACGTTTGGAAACGTGGGCGCCGGCCTCCCGGAAGGGTTGCCATACCAGCCGTGGGCGGCCGAACTCCAGCGCAAGCGTCGAGCCGAAGACGGGCTGAACAATCCGGATGGACTCTGCAAGCCGCAGGGCCCGCTGCAGTATCACCTCGATCCACAACCGCGAAAGATCGTTCAGACGCCGACACAGATTCTCATCATCTTCGAGTCGAACTACGGTCTTCGCACGATCTATCTCGACGGCCGGAAGCTGCCGCCGCAGGGTGAGCCGCAGCCCTTCTGGCATGGTTACTCGGTCGGACGATGGGAAGGCGATACGCTGGTCGTGGAGTCGAACAACTTTCACGACGACGGCTGGCTCGACAGTCGGGGCAGTCCGTACACGGAATCACTGAAACTAACCGAGCGATTCCGGCGCGTGAACTACGGGCAGCTGGATATCGAGGTGACGATCGACGACCCGAAGGCGTACACCAAACCCTTCACCGTTCGGATCGAACAGCAGATATCGGCAAACGGTGAAGAGCTCATCGAGTTCATCTGTCATGAGAACCAGATGTTCCTGAAACTCACCGGCAGGGAACGCCGTTAACGTCTCAGCTCGACATGTGCTTCACTGGCGTCTTCGATCGCGCCAGTTTGTCCTTCCAGCAAGGGGCCGTTGTGAGTTCGAGCTCGAGGATCGATATCGTCGTGAAGATGGGCGGCGGTCTGCTGGCCCAGGTCGAGACTTTCGAACGTACCCTCATCGAGATCGAGCAGGCGAGTCACAACTGTTCACTCCTCATCGTGCCGGGTGGAGGAGTGTTTGCCGATGCGGTACGAGACGTCGATCGACGTGTGGGGCTCACCGATGACACCACGCACTGGATGGCGGTGCTGGCCATGGATCAGCACGCTCACCTCATTGCGTCGCGGCTGCGAGCTGGAAAGCTGGTCCTGCGCCGGAGTGAAATCAAGGCGGCGCTGGCTCAGAGATGTGTCCCGGTTCTCGCGCCATATCGATGGATGCGCGAGGCCGACCCGCTCCCACACTCGTGGGACATCACGAGCGACAGCATCTCGGCATGGGTGGCCACGCAGGTAGAGGCTACGCGTCTCGTGCTGGTCAAGCCTCCCGGTGCTTCGGGTCCCGACATCGTGGATTCGTGTTTCGCGACTGTCCTGCCATCGCATATCACGGTTGAGATCGTTACCGCCGACCGCCCGCAGGATCTGAGGACGGCGCTGAGTGCGGCCGCGGGGAAGTGAGAGCAGCACGATGATCGAGAGTCCGAAGCAAAGCTGACTTCAGCGATCGAATCTTGCTCTCGACGACGGGACCTGAACGTCCCGAGAGGCAGGCCGCGCCACGAACGCCGACGATGTCCGCACCCGTCTCGGATATGAGGGGAAGATCGGTGGCAGAGAGCTTTCCGGCGAGAGCGACCGTGAGGTGCCGGTCGTGTGCCATCGCCACCCACGCGGCGAGCTGTTGAGGTGAGAGCAGGCCGAGAAGCCCTGGCCCCTCTTTGCGTTCGGTGTCGATCAGCACGCCGGTCGCACCCGCATCAGCGGCCGTGCCGATCAAGGCGATTCGGTCTATGGCTGTCGAAGCCCCGGTGTCGGCGTAAGCGACTGCCACGACGCCGCAGCCCAGCCGATCCGTCGCTCGCACCCCGCGAATCGCGGCGGCGATGAGGCGCGCCACGCGCATCGTGCTCCTGATTCCCGCGAACCCGACCTTCACGAACCCGACGCCCGTTGCTGCGTACTCATACGCCGCGCGTTCGATCGTCTCCTCGTTGTCTGCATCGCCAAGCGCCGCCGAAACGACACGGCGACCGGCGACGGCGAGATGTATCTCGCGAAGCGTCGATAGTGACACCGCGCCAAGCGCGCCCTTCAGGGGATTCTTCGCATCGATGACATCGGTGCCGCCGTCGACGGCGGCACGTGCTTCAGTGGCATCGGCCACGCTGACCAGTAACTGCATCGCTACGATCATTCCGCCGACGCCGCGACTGACAAGGGGGCAATGACGAGATCTTCGACGAGCTCGAACAGCGTTCGTCGATGCGTGCGGCGATCTTCTGCCACCGTCGATGCGGACGTCGTGACGACAACCAGGTCGAGGTCGGGCACGAGGATGATGTACTGCCCTCCGAAGCCCCAGGCGAAGTACGCCTGATGTCCCGCGAGATCGCGCATCCACCACCCGTAGCCGTAGCGCTGACCGCTGATCGGCGACACGCCGCGCGGGACGAAAGAGCGCTCGACCCACCTCTCGGAGACGACCTGTCGATCATTGATGCGTCCGTCGTGGAGATAGAGCCGGCCGAATGTCAGCATCTGACGCGGCGTCATCAGCATGTCGTTCCCGCCGAAATAGATCCCCTGCGGATCCTGAGGCCAGCGCGGCAGCGTGAGGCCGAGCGGTTTGGCCAGCGCCTCCTGCGCGAACTGCCAGGTGCTGGTTTTGGTTGCTTTCGTGAGGATGGCTGACAGCAGGTGCGTGTTGCCCGTGCTGTACTCCATCTCGGTGCCCGGCATGGCAAAGAGTGGTTTCGCCAGTGCATGCTGCACCCAGTTGCCGCTTTGGACCCACCTGCCGTAGTTACGGTTGCTCGTCGTCTCCAGCCCCGAGCGCATCGTCAGAAGATCTTCAATCGTGATCCGCTGTTTGCGTTCATCGCGGTCCTTGAGGAGTTCCGGGAAGTACGTGCGTATGGGCGTCTCAGTGCCAGGCACCAGGCCGCGATCGATGGCCACCCCGACGAGCGCCGAGATGATGCTCTTGGAGACCGACTTGACGTTCGTGGGTCGCGCTGCGCGCGCGCCGTTGAAGTATCGCTCGAGGACAATGTCGTCGCGCCAACTCACGAGCAGGCTGTGGAGACGCGGTAGCTCGCTTGCCGCCTTTTCTGCTTCGACGAATCTTTCAGGTTGCGCCTGACGGTTCGCGGGTAGCTGCTGCGCATACACGCTCGTGAGGAGGGTTGCGGCAACGCAGGCACACGTCAAGGTAACTCCGAATCTCAGCCCCCGAACCTTGAACCGTGAACCCTGAACCCTGAACATGAAC
>JALDXQ010000171.1:0-15961 GCA_032156805.1 Acidobacteriota bacterium | reverse complement strand
CCACTACGATGCCCCGACAATGCGAAGGTATGTTACACGGCCTGGAGTACGTAGTGTCCGGCTTTGGCCGGACCTCTTCAGCCGGACCTCACGCGGGCATGGGTCGGCGATCGTTCAGCGCCATCCAGCCGCGTGCGATGCGATAGATGAACCACAGCGCAACTACGCCGAGCGGCAGCCAGACGACCAGAACGGCGACGCCAAACGTGAACAGGACCAAGGCCCAGCAGAGACAGACCCAGAGCAGGCCCCACCAGAAGGTGCGAATTTGCCACAGGAAGTGCGACTCCAGCCATGTGCCCCGTACGTCGCTCCGCTTCACGTAGTTGAGGATCACGGCAATGATCGAGGGCCAGCCGATCAGGAATGCCCCGACCACGGTGGCGGCGCCGAGTATCCCCGTCAACAGGCTGAATGCGTGCAATCCGTAGATAACGTGTGTCCAGGTCGTCAGGCTTCGCTCGTCAGTCATTGGCGTCGCGGGCCTCAGCGCGTCGATGTCGTGCGGGGCGTGAGGCTCCTATACACCGCTTCGACGAACATGTCGGTCGTCCAGTTCCCGGTCGTCGCGCCGTAGCGGGAATCGTAATCGCGCGTGGGCCGCGCTGCCGTCACCTGCTCGAGCGTCATGCCCTTCTTGACCATCGCCTGGACGCGGTCGCGAACGATTGTCACCATGTCGCGGTACTCGAGCACATCGAACTCGTCGGAGAGGCGACCGTGGCCCGGAACGACAAAGGTGCCGCCTTCCTCATGGTGCTCGGGGATTGCCAGGTCGAGCACGAGATTGAGGCCATCGATGATGCCCTGCACGTTGCCGCCCTTCTCGAGGTTGATCACGGGGTAGCTGTCGGTGCGGTAGATGTCTCCCGTCGCCACGACGTCACTTCGACGGAAGTACACGATGCTGTCGCCATCGGTGTGAGCGGCAGGGATGTGATACATGATGACCGGCTCGCCGTTGAAGAAGAGTTCCTTCACGCCGCCAACGAACGTCTCACTGGGAGCCGCTGACGCCGGGAGGTGGCTCATGCGGCTGGCGACGTTGTCGTGTGCGATCACCTTGACGGCGGTCTGGGAGCCACCGGGCGTGTTGATGATCGTCCACGTGTTGGCTGAGCCGAGCGACTTGCCTATCGCCTCGTTCCCGCCGATGTGATCGGGGTCGGCGCTGGTGTTGAGCAGGTACTGCACCGGCTTGTTCGACCTGGCGACCTTCTTGATCTCCGAAAGCACTTTCTCAGTCAGCGGACCGGACTTCGAGTCAACCATGATCGAGCCTGACGGTCCGACCTGAACGGTGACGTTGCTGCCGCCGCCGGCTATCAAGTAGACGTTGCCCTGCACACGCAGGACCTCGATCTCGCCGGTATCGGGGTTCTTTGCCTGGCTCACTCGCGGAGCTGCGGACGGACTGACTTTCGCACCACGCTTCAACTGCTCCTGGTACTCGGGGTAGATCGTTTCGGGCCCGCCCTTGACCGCCACGGCAGGCGCACCGGTCCGCTTGACGAACTCGTCGAGATACGGATTCTCACCGGGCAGGTAATGGGGCACTTCTCCTTTGGGGCGGCCGGTGATCTCCTCGACGTACTCGCAGGGCCAGGTCCATGTCTGGTTGTCGAGCGTGGCGATCTGGAAGTCGGTCGTGCGAACCATCGGCTCGGCAAGGTAGACAGGATCCGAGATGATCGCGACATGGGTGAGGTACTTGTCGTGCCGAATGAAGCGCTCGACCATCGTGGTCTGATCGCTTTCCGGGACACCGTTCCGTCTCAGCCAGCCTTGTTTCATGTGCGTCGTCGTGACGACCAGATGGTTGCCTTCCCAACGGCCGGTGGAGAAGCCCATGAACGTGTGCGGCGCATACGGCGACGGGTGCGGCCGTCCGTCCATCCAGATCGTGCGCGTCTGTTCGTAGGTGCTGATGTAGTTCTTGATGGCAACGACCTGCTGCGTCTCAGGATCTTTTTCTTCCCAGATACGCAGGTTCAGCGGGCCATGGTAGATGTAGGGCGCCACGTGCACTCGGCACTGGTGCTCCTGGAGCGTCAGTCGTGACGCGTCCCAGCTTTCGGCGAACAGGCGCGCGGCGTCGTTGAGCGGAATTCCCGAGTAGTCGCCAAGATCGGGGCCGGGCCCGCGATCCTGCTCGTCCTCGTGCGTGCGATAGGGAATCCAGTTGCCGGCGAGCATGACCTGCGCCGCTGCCGGCACGCTCCACAGGATCAGAGCGATGACGCACGGAATGACGGACCGTCTCGTTAACATTGGCAGCGCGCTCCTTGACGTGGCTGAAACCCACGGAAGACTAGCACGTTCGCCGCGTTTCGGCGTCGCTCGCCTTGACATTCTAGGTGAGAGGGCGTAGCCTCACTCACCTAGAGTGTCTACCAAGAGCGACCAAGAGAAAATCGCCCTTCTTCAAGGCACCCTCGATCTCCTGATCCTGCGCACGCTGCGCCTCGGCCCGGCGCACGGCCACGCCATCGTCAAAGCGATCGAAAGCGGTTCGAATGACGTACTGCTGGTCGAGCAAGGCTCGTTGTATCCCGCGCTGCATCGCTTGATCGCCCGCGGGTGGATCACCTTTGACGAGGGGACCTCCGAGAACAACCGTCGCGCGAAGTTCTACCGATTGACGGCCAAGGGCCGGAAGCAGCTCGACATCGAGACCAGCCGGTGGGACAAGCTGGCGTCTGCGATTGCCCGCATCCTGCGGCCCGCCGAGCAGTAGTAAAGGGCTGGCTTCAGGGCCTGGCGAGAGTGAAACGACGATGTGGAAACGCTGGCTATTCGGCCGCAACAGACGACAAGCGCTGCAAGGGTTCGACGACGAAATTCGCGACCACATCGAGGCCGAAACCGAGCTGAACATGGCTCGCGGGATGTCGGCCGACGAGGCGCGGCGTCGGGCGATGATCGCGTTCGGCAACGTGGCGCTGGTGCAGGAAGAGGCCCGGTCGGTGTGGTCGTGGGCCTGGGCCGAACAGCTGCGTCAGGATGCTCGCTACGCGATTCGCACACTTGGAAGGAGTCCGGGTTTCGCCGCCGCTGCAGTGGTGACGCTGTCGTTGGGCATTGGAGCGAACGCCACCATCTTCAGCTTGATCGACGCTTTGCTGCTGCGCACTTTGCCAGTGCCGAACTCCGCCCAGCTGCTTCAAGTCTCGATGACGCCCGACCGCGCCGGCGAGTCGGCTCTCAGTGATTCGTTGTCGTTTCCTGTCGTTCGGGCACTGGCCGAGCAGCGCGACGTCTTCGAGGGCGTAGCGGGATTCAGCACGTTCACATTCGATGCCGGTCCGACTGACGGCGTGCATCGCACGCCAGGTGCGTTCGTCACCGGTGCGTTCTACGAGACGTTGGGTCTCGTCCCGGTCGCGGGCCGACTCCTGACACGCGAAGACGATGAGCCCGATGCGCCGCTCGTCGCTGTCATTACCGATGGGTACTGGGAGCGGGCGTTTGGGCGCGCCCCCGGCGTCGTGGGGCAGCCTCTGCTCGTGAACGGCCGTTTCGCCTCCATCGTTGGGATCAGTCCACAGGGCTTCACCGGAGCGCATGTCGGGTGGACCGCGGACATCACATTGCCCGTATCGGCGATCACGCACGTGCGCCCCGAGCTATCGAGTTTGCTCGGTCCGGGCAACATCTGGCTTCGTGTGCTGGCGCGGCCGAACGGAGAGTTGTCACTGGCACAGATTCAGGCCGCCGTGGCATTGCGCTGGCCGCAGTTGTCGTCTGCTGCGATCGCGCCAGGTTTCACCGAAGAGCGACGAGCGTCGATTGCGAGCGCCCGGTTTGCATTTCGCTCGGGAGCCACTGGTTGGACCAACCTCCGCAACCTCTTCCGCCGGCCGCTGTACGTGCTGATGACGCTCGTCGGCCTCGTCATGCTCATTGCCTGCGCCAATGTCGCCGGGCTTCTGCTTGCCCGGTCAACCGTGCGCCAGAAGGAGATGGCGATCCGTCTCGCAATGGGAGCCGGCCGCAGCCGTCTCGTTCGGCAATTGCTCACCGAAAGCGCACTGCTGTCGCTTGCGAGTACGGTGCTCGGAATCTACCTGGCGCAGTTTCTCAGTCGGTACCTTGTTGACATGCTCTCGACCGGCCCGCTCCAGGTCACGCTCGACATCAGCACGACCTTGAGCGTCCTGCTATTCACGACGGGACTGGCCATCGTGACGACCGTGTTGTTCGGTCTTGCGCCGGCGTGGCAGGCGACGGCAAGAAAGCCGGTCGATGCGCTCAAGGCTGGAAGCGCGAACGCTTTCCGGGGCCGACTGCTACCAACTGTCGTGACGGCGCAGGTCGCGCTGTGCCTGATCCTTCTCGTGGGTGCGGGGCTGTTCATTCGAACACTTCAGAACCTGCGGACGCTGAACACAGGCTTCGAGCACGAGGGAGTGCTGCTCATCGACCTGACCGGGCAACGTCCGCGCAGCTTCTACAAGGACGCACTCGATATCGTCAGCCGCCTCTCCGGGGTCATCTCCGCGAGCGTGTCGACGAACACGCCTCTGAGTGGCGCCGGTTGGAGCGAGACGGTGACGATCGACGGAGAGGTTCAGCCGCGCGACCCGAGCTTTCTCGCCGTGTCACCTCAGTACTTTGAAACGCTGCAAACAACCATCCTGCGCGGAAGGGACTTCTCGGAGAGCGACGAAGCGCCTCTCGCGCGCGTCGCAATCGTGAACGAGACGTTCGCCAGGCGCTATTTCCCCAGCCGCGATCCGCTCGGAAAGCATTTCTCGGCGACGATGGACCGTGCGACGGTCGACCTGGAAATTGTTGGCGTGGTGAGCGATGTGATCGGGAATGACCTGCGCTCGGCGCCGCCACCCACTGTTTACGTGCCGTTCTTTCAGGTGCAGGTCATGTCGCAGAACTTCAGCACCCTGCAGGTCAGGGCCGTGGGACCGGCCGCACCGTTATCAGACGCGATTCGACGAGACCTGCAGCCGCGAATGCCCGGATCGCCAGTCGAGATCCGCTCGCTCAGCGCACAGGTGGACGCCGCGTCCGTCCGGGAACGACTGGTGACCAGTCTTGCGACCGGGCTGGGTGTTCTGGCGCTGACCCTGGCGGCTGTTGGCTTGTATGGCCTGCTGGCGTACAGCGTCACCGCGCGCACGAGGGAGATTGGCGTTCGAGTTGCGCTCGGTGCCAGTCCTCGAAGTGTGGTGACGCTCGTGCTGCGTCAGGGCATACGGCTGGTCGTTGGTGGCATTCTCATCGGCGTCGCAGCGGCCGCGGCACTCTCACAGTTCGTCGAGGGAATGCTGTTCGGGCTGACACCTCTCGACCCGGCAACGTTCATCGCGGTGTCGGGGTTGTTCGCTGCGGTTGCGCTCGTTGCGTCCTGCATCCCTGCCCGCCGCGCAACACGGCTCAACCCGTCGGTGTCTCTCAGAGCTGAATGACATGTGGACGTTTCGACGTCCACAGCGCACTAAGGACGCATCGACTGAGAACGGACCTTGAACAAAGGTCCAAGAAACCGAGGACGACTACACGCCATCGGAAACCGCAATTGCCGATGGCCGGACGATTCTCTCGCCCCAGTGGCAGTCATCGTCTCTCGATGTGACTGGCTGCGTGTCGCGGTCTTCGTGATCTTCGTGCTTCCGAACTACGATACGCGAATGGAAGTTCGCGTCTACGGAAACACTCGTCGTCCCGGAGTCGGCATGCAGCCGAGGCGTGAAGGCTCGCGCCCGTTGCTGCCGCAGCACGCCCGGCATTGCCCGGTCCTCGAGGCGGGTAGCGCTCTTGGTTTCATGGTGTACGCCGCGCTCGAGCCGAAGGAGTCACTCTACGTCGAGTTCGAGGGAGACGGACGGTACAGGTTCATCTACTACCTCCAGACACAGGAAGGTAAGCGCACACCGATCTTCCAGGTGACAATGAGCCTGTCGGTGGGTGGCATCGGGATGATGAAGGAAGAGGTGACGTTCGTTGGCGCGCCGATGTTGTCACGCGAAGCGGCGCTTGCCGTGATGCGCGCATTCCTTGTCCCAGAGGACATGGGGACGCCGGCTGGTGCCATCGCGCTGCGGGGCGCGACCAACTTCCAGACGCCGTCGGGCTGGGACACGGTCTTCACACCCATCCTGAACATGATCGAGCGGCCGGTGGCGCCGATGCTGAGCATCAGGGTCGAGACCGACTGGTACTCGCACGAGACCGAGTTCCGCTACGTGCTGCAGCCCGGGGAAGGGATTACGGTGGAGCACAGCATCCCCATCGGACAGGTGTTCTTCGTGCCGCGCGAGCAGATCACAATGCGGCCATGCTCGGCTGACGAACTGAAGGCGATCGAGGCGTCACGCGACGAGTTCAATCGCCAGAAGGCCGCCGCTACACAACAGACGTCGTACGGCTTGAGCTACAGCCCTCACTATCTGCGACAGAGCCGCGCCCAGAAAGAGTAGTCGCCGCGTGTGGCTCTGATCTTCGTCAGCTATCGACGGCTCGACACCCAGAGCGCCACCGGCAGGCTGTGCGACAAGCTGCAGACTCATTTCGATGCCGACCGCGTCTTCCACGACATCGAGTCGATCGAGGCTGGCGACGACTTCACTGCTGCCATCAGATCGAAGATAGCCGTCAGTTCGGTCGTGCTGGTCATGATCGGCCGCCACTGGCTGGATGCCACCGGTCCTGATGGCCGGCCCCGCCTGTTCGATCCCGGCGACTACGTCTGCCTCGAAATCGCGACTGCCCTGGAGCGCGAGATTCCGATCATCCCGGTGCTGGTCGAGGGTGCGGTTATGCCCCCGGCTTCCGCACTGCCGGCGTCGATCGCCGCGCTTGCCACCCGGCAGGCGCACGAGATCACAGAGCAGCGATGGCAGTACGACAGCGACCTGCTCGTCCGGCAACTCGAGACCTTCATTCCACCCGAGCACGCGTCGAGCGAAGAGGACACGGCGACGCCGGGGCAGACGCTGCTGCAGGCGGTAGCGGGCTGGCCTTCCGATTTCGTTCAGTTGCTGATGCATCCCCGCCGGCACCTTGCCGCGCTGCTGAAGCGGCCCGGCTTCGTGCTGCGCGCGATTGTGTTCTTTGCCCTCTCACATACCGCCGCTGCCTGGCTCTTCGTGATCGAGGAGCTGGTCGCCTCGGTGCCGATCTTCGTGTTGACCGGTGCTCCGTTTGCCGTCTTCATCCTGCTGTTCGTGTTGGTTCCACTTCATCTCTCGGCACGGGCGGTTCGCGCGCCCAGTCACGCCCCGTCCACGATGGTGATGCTTGGCTACATCCAGTCCGTGGCGATGCTGCTGGTGGCGACCGGAAGCGCGGTGATGTGGGCGGGCCTCGTGCTCGCAAATCCGGACATTGGTTCTGAACTCCGCCCGCTCGTGTATACGGACCTGCCGGTCGAATCGCGAGTCGCTTCGATCCTGGAGCTGTACGAGCGCTCCTTCGGCGGACCACCACTGGCCGGTTTCGCGCTCGCGATGGTGATCTGGTTGTTCACAGTGGTCTGGCTGCTCGCGGCGATCACAGCATTCCGCGACGTGTGGAGGATTTCGTGGTTTCGCGCTTCCGCGATTCTGATTCTCACGGCGGGGACGCTCTGTATCGCGGGAGCGTTCGTCGTGTTTGCCGCGACGTTGTAGCGTGAAGGCGGGCCAAAGAGCAAGACCCGCCCCACGGTGTCTACCGCGGGGCGGGTCTCAACGAACTTCAGGTCCGGCTCAAGCCGGACACTACGAAACGACCTACAGATCCAGGCGTCCCGTGCTGGCGCCCAGCTTGTCGATCTCGGCACCCGAGAGATGCGCCATTGCGAGCAACAGGTTCGCCGTCGGCGCTTCGTTGGCTTCGATGTGACGGTTGCCCTTCATCCTGCCATGCGCACCACCAACGATGACCGCCGGTGGATTGCTGCGATCGTGGGCGTTGCCGTTGCTCATGCCGCTGCCCCAATAGAGCAGTGAGTGGTCGAGCAGGTTGCTGTCGGCATCCTTGGTCGCCTTCAGCTTGTCGAGGAACTCGCTGAACTTCACGATCTGATAGGTGCAGAGCTTCGCGTACTTCGCCAGCTTCTCGGCGTCGTTGCCGTGATGCGAGATGCTGTGGTGTGTCTCGGGGATGCCGATGTGCGCGTAGCCGCGGTCGCTGGCCTCGTGGCCGATCATGAACGTGAACACACGGCTGATGTCGCCCTGGAAGGCGAGGTGCATCAGGTCGTAGGTGACGGTCATATGATCGTCGAACGCCTCGGGCAGGCCGATGGGCGCTTCCGGCTCACCTGTGATCGTGCTCAGGCGTGTTTCCATGCGGTCGAGCTGCTGCTCGACCTGCCGGATGTTGCTGAGATACTCGTCGAGGATCGCACGGTCGGGTGCACCAAGCGTGCTGCGCAGCTTCGATGTTTCCGCCATCACCGAGTCGAGCAGGCTCTGTTTTTCCTTGAGGCGGGCGGTTCGCTGTTCGGTCGAGCCGGTTTCACCAAACATGCGCTCGAAGGTGACGCGCGGGTTGATGCCAATCGGCAGCGGGCTGAAATCGTCGCGCCACGAGAGGGCATTGAAGAAGGTGCAGGGGAACCCGTCGCAGGCGCCCACGGCCGTTCCCATGTCCTCAGTGCCCACTTCGATCGACCGCAGCGGTGTGTCGTCGGCAACGGTATCGGCAATGTACTGATCGAGCGTCTTCTTCGACTCGATCTTGCCGAACGCGTCGCCGCCGGCGCCCTTCGACCCGACAGGGCCGACGCCGTTGAGGAAGGCCGAACTTGCCCCGAGGTGAACGGATTCACCCCATGGCGCCTTCATCTTGCTGACCGTGACCAGCTGATCGCGGAATCCCTCGAGCGGCTGCATGACCGGCTTGAACTCGAAGTCGCCCCCGACCGTGGTCGGGTGCCATGTATCCGGATACACACCGTTCGGCATGTAGATGGCGCCAAACCGGAACGGAGTCCGCGCGGCTGTCTTCGACTGGGCCGTGAGCGCCGGCACCATCGCATCGAGCATGGGCAGCGCCATCGCGGCGCCAAACGTACCGCGCAGGAACGTGCGGCGGGACAGGTGCTTTTTCGTGATGATCATGGCTGCTCCACGGTAAGAGTCCGGCTCGAGCCGGACGCTACTGTACCCTCGCTGTATGAACGCCGTTCGAGCGTTCCGGTAGAGACTGTTGTGCGACTCTCGTTTCGGCCGGCTCCAGCCGGGTTCGCATCTGGAATGGCGCGCTTTCCACGATGCTCTGAACGATCGATTCCAGGCGGTAGTTGTTCTGCGACGCCTTCTTCACGATGCTCCGCACGACCGGCATATCGGACGGTTCGACACCGCGGCCGAGGGCGTAGGTCAACAGCCTCTCGGTCAAAATCGTGGCAAACGCGTCTGGCCGGCTCAGGATGGCGTTTCGCAGGGCCACCGGACCATCCACTTTCGTTCCGTCTGCCAGCATCCCGCCGGTGTCGATCGTGGCGCCGCCTTCGCCAGCCTCACGCCACTGTCCAACTGAGTTGAACTTCTCGAGCGCAAAGCCGGGTGGATCGATCACGCGGTGGCAGGACGCACACGTCGGGTTGCTGCGGTGACGCTCCAGCTGTTCCCGGACCGTCTTCGGGGCAGCTTCCTTGTTGCTCTCCTCGAGTGTGGGCACGTTCGGAAGCGGTGGAGGAGGCGGCGTGTTGAGGAAGGTCGACAGGATGTACTTGCCGCGATAGACCGGAGAAGTCCTCGTGGCGACCGAGGTCAACGACAGCACGCTGCCATGTCCGAGGAGACCGCGGCGGTTCGGGTCGGTCAACTTCACCTGGCGGAACCTCGTGCCGTATACACCCGGGATGCCGTAGTGCCGCGCGAGGCGCTCGTTGAGGAATGTGTAGTCCGCGCTGAGCAGTTCCAGCGCGCTGCGGTTCTCGCGCAGGATGTACCCGAACAGCATCTCCGTCTCGCGGCGGAACGCGCGGCGGATGTTCTCGTCGAAGTCGGGGAACATCAGCAGGTCGGGCTGCACCTTGGCTTCCAGGTTTCGCAGCTGCAGCCACTGGCCCGTGAAGTTGTTGATCAGGGCGTCAGCGCGTTCGTCGGCAACCATCCGGCGGATCTGCGCGGCCAGCACACCAGGCTCACGCAGACGTCCGGCCGTCGCCAGGTTCATCAGCCGTTCGTCGGGGATGCTGCTCCAGATGAAGAACGACAACCGCGACGCGAGCTCGACATCACTGACCGGATGCGCAGCGCCGGCGCGCACACCGGTGCGATCGCGCTCGATGCGATAGAGGAACGAGGGGCTCGCGAGGATACGCGCCAGCCCAACTCGAATGCCGGCGTCGAAGTCGCCGTTGGCGTCGCGTGTCTGCTTGTAGAACGCCATCGGAGGCTCGACGTCAGCCGCCGTCACCGGACGACGATAGGCACGCCGTGTCAGGTTGGTGAAGATCTTCTCGGCGCATCCGTCTTCGCTGGGCCTGGCAGCCGGTGCACCGGGCGCGGGCCGACAGACGAAGATGCGCTCGCGGCTCGGCGAAGCGGCGCTGACGCCTTTGACGTTGTACGGTCCTTCGACGCCGACGACCTTCAGGCGTGCGAGGCCGCCAATCATGTGCACTTCCTGGCTGTCGCGCTGCGCGGGGTGCCACACGTCCTGACGCTGCGTTGGCCGCTCTTTCCAGGTGAAGCCGACTTCGTGCGGGCCGGCGGTCACGAAGACCTTGCCGGCCATGCGCGTGTCGACGAGCGCCTGCGCTTCGTTCATGTCCTTGGCCTGGACCTCATGGTCCTTCTTGCCGCCGACTTCGGCCGTATACACCTCTTCGCCGTCGACCGTGATGACGAAGGTGTGGGGTGTCTCGAGCCCCTCGACGCCGGAGTAGCCTTCCTCGACGCCGCGCACCAGCCGACCGAACAGCTTGTATTCGGCGTCGGCCGGGAAGACGTGCGTGATCTTGGTGCCACCCCGCGTCCCGAGCGGGAGACCCTCGACGTGTCTCTGCTGGGTGAACTCGCGACTGATTGGATACTCCGTCGTGCCAGGGCGGACGTTGGGATCGCCTACTGCCATCGCGCTGATGCGCTGCGCGGCGGTGAGATAACGCTCGAGCAGGAGCGGCGAGGTCCCGAGTGCGGAGGCAATATTGTCGAACCCGAAGTTGCCGCCATCGCTGGGCAGCAGTTCGGTGACATCGATCTGGAGCGCGAGCAGATCCCGGATGGCGTTGCCGTACTCCGTGCGATTCAGTCGATGAACCACGTAGCGGCCGGGCGTGCTCTTGCCCTGCCAGCCACGATCGAGTGAGCCGGCGAGCCACGTGGTGAAGCCCACATAGTCGGCTTCAGTGGGATGCGGCGATCCTTGGGGTGGCATCGCGCGCACGCTCAACTTGCGGAGCACGCGTTCCCACATCGCCGCCTGCGGCAGCAGGTTCGAGAGATCCGCCGTCTCCATGTTGACCGGGTCGTTCGCCGGCAGCGGGTTCCGCGTATTGTGGCAGGCCACGCAGTACTGCTTCACCCAGGCCTGGTACTTCACGGCGTCGGCCGGGGACGGCACTGCCTGACTTGCCGCGGTCGCAGCTGCCGGTTTCGATGAAGCCGTGGGCTGCGCCGCACCGGTACGAGGTGGAGTCTGTGCCTGGGCCGCGGGCTGCGGCTTCGCCGTCTGCGGAGGCGCACTCGTCCCGCTCTGCGCCCAGAGTACCGCGGCGCCCAACCACACCAACGCCGCGCTGGCCAGAGCCTTTTTCATCGTGCTTCCCCGGGCTGTCTTCATCGTGCTTCGCCGCCCTGCGCCACGGTCTCGGGTTTCTGCTCGTCGACCTTCTTCTCTTCCGACACGCTCTCGTCTGCCTTCGGCTCGTCGGCTTTCTTCTCGTCCGTCTTCTTTTCGTCGGCGGCAGGCGGCAGCGGTG
Source organism: Acidobacteriota bacterium (assembly GCA_032156805.1). Classification (GTDB taxonomy): domain Bacteria; phylum Acidobacteriota; class Vicinamibacteria; order Vicinamibacterales; family UBA2999; genus Gp6-AA40. The sequence goes on along the minus strand of JALDXQ010000171.1, from coordinate 4,083 downwards.
GCGGCACCGGGGCCGGGTCGTTGGGCCCAAGATTCATCAGTTCACGCAGCGCGGCAATCACGTCGTCGCGGGTATCGCGCTTGGGTCGATACGCACGCGAGTCGGTGTTGTTTCCCGGCGGTGGCGGTGGCTCGGGCTTCTCGGCGAGGAGCAGCGGCGTCAGGTTGTCCTTGTTGACCGCGTCCAGCTTGGCGCCCGCGGACACCAGCGTGCGGATGATCGCAACCTGCCGAGCGGTGACCGCCTGATGGAGGAGCGACGCACCATCGGGTGCCTTCGCGTTTGCATCCGCTCCGGCCGTGAGGAGCACCTTGAGCGCTTCGTGCGGATCTCGATTCGAAGCCTCACGGAACGGTGGTGGCCCGAGCCGCTCGAATCCGGGACCGGCCGCGAATGCCGCGCCCCGTCCGCCGGTCAACGCCACCATCATCGGTGTCTTGCCAACGTTGGGATTGCCGCGACCGCCGCCGGCCGCGCCTTCCTTCTTTTCCTTCTTGATCTCGGTCGGGCTCCATTCGATCTGCGCGCCACGCGCGACCATCAGCTTCAGGGCCTCGACGTCGGCCGCCACGGCTGCACGGAAGAAGGGCGAGGAGTTGACCTCTTCGCCACAACAGAGGGAATACGAGTGCAGCTGACCGACGAACGGCCTGTTCGGATCCGCGCCGCGATCAAGGAGTTGCTTGACGAGGTCGAGGGCCGTCAGCTTGTTGGGGAAGTCGGCGCGCAGTCGTGACCCGTCCCGCGCGCGCATGTCCGTCGTCGCATCGTGCATGTCGACGGCGAAGTAGAGCGAGCCGTCGTTGGCGTCGGCGCCGAGCTCGAGGAGTGTCGATGCCAGGTCGAACCGATCGTTGACGATCGCGACGACCATTGCCGTCGCACCGTCGCCATTGGTCACCTTGGGATCCGCGCCGCCCTTGATCAACGCTCGAACGGCAGGTTCATGACCGTTACGCGCCGCGAACATCAGCGCGGTGAGGCCGCCGGTCGGGTGATCGGCATGCTTGCGTTCGGTCAACGTCGTGACGTGCGCCTTGAGGTTTGGATCGGCGCCGGAAGCCAGCAGCGCCTCGACGATCGGCGTGTGACCTTCCGTCGCCGCCCACATCAGTGCCGTCTGTTTCTGATACTGGTCGCTGGCGTTGACCTCGGCGCCGGCTTCAAGCAGCAGCTTCACGGAGTCGAGGCTGCCCGCGTACGACGCGGCCATCAATGGCGTCTCGCCTTCGGGATGCGTCTGCCTGGCATCGGCGCCGGCGCGCAACAGCGCCTGCACGACCGGTGTGGCTCCGGTGCGGCTGGCCTGGAGCAGCGGAGTGACGCCGTATTTATTGGCTGTGTTTGTCGTGGCGCCGGCAGCGACGAGCGCCTGCACCATCGGGAGGTCGGCGTGATAGGCGGCCCACAGGAGCGCTGTCGATCCGTCTCGCGAGGGCTCGTTGACGTTGGCACGCTTGGCAATCAGCGCGCGAACAGTCGCGACATCGCCCCGTCGGGCAGCCTCGACGACTGGGTTGTCCCCGGCCGCTTGTCCCCGGCCTCCCGGGAACGCCATGAGGATTGCCAGGAACGAAACCAGAAGCCATCCAGAGTTACGAGCGGCGTGCATCTTGGCTCCACCTCTTCACAAAGACGACCAGAAACGACAAAGAAAACGTGCTGCGATGCTACCCCGGGACAACCCCTCCGAACTGTCAAAAACTACACAAATATCGCGTCGCGGACGCCTATTACGACCGCCACTGATATTACACCCGCCGGAGTCCAGAAAGGCCCGGAGACCTATACCCGAGTCGTATAACCAGAACGACGGGTTTTTGCCGAATTTGCTCGGTTTTCGCGCGGGAATGCCTCGGCCTTGCGTCGTACGGCGGCGACGGAGTTTTTCCTGCGTTTTTTCCGCGTACTACGGGCATGCCTCGGCGACGCGATTTACGGTGGCCACGTTAATCCCATTTACGCCGCCGGCGCCGATCAGGATCCCGGTCACCGACATCCGTTGGCCGACGAACCCATCCAGCCGGTTCAGCACGAACTTGAGCATTGTCGTACGGTCGCCCAGCGGCCGGGTGGCGTCTTCGGGGACCGCCCCGGTCTTCTCGATCCGCTGAGGAACGGTGGCGTTCGTCAGTGTCCAGTCGGCGCCGCTCTTCGGCCCGAGGCAACCGACCACACGGACCAGCGTGTTGGCCGGCAGTTCGCCAGGGCCGTCCTTGGGAATGATTTGGACGTTGGCAACGGTCTCCGGGGTCACCTCGGTCTTGCCAGCCGGAAACCCGTTCGACTTGAGGATGAGCGCGACGAGGTCGTTGTAGGTCGCGGCCGGAAGCGAGCCCGCCCCCTGGCCATTGGGCATGTTGGTCTTGACGAAGGTCAGCAGGTCGCCCACGGTCTTCTGCGTATAACCCTCCCAGAATTTTTCCCCGCTGAGAGGCCGCCCGCCGTCGGAGGTAAGCGAGTGGCACCTCGCACAGTTCTGGCTGAATATCCCCTGGGCGCGGTCGGCCTGTGCGTCGGTGAAGACGCCGTCCCAGACGGTAGGGCCCGTGGGCTTGGTCCCCTGCGCAGTCGTGACGACGGTTGCCAGTGATCCCAGGAAGAGGATCAACATCACGCGAAGCATCGATCGAAGGTCGTGCATGGTCGCGTTGCCTCCAGAAGCACGAAGTGGACGGGCGCCTGAGGTTACGGCGCGTATTGTAGCCAATCTCAAGAGTGTCTGCGGTCCGATGGAGCACCGTCGACCCTCCGCACCTTTTGGCTCTAGGTTTGATTCCCGATCGGAAGACGAAGCGTCGCCCGTGTGCCGCGACGATCGGTCCGGTTCTCCAGCGACAGCGTGCCGCCGTGGCCTTCCGCAATCTGCCGGCTCAGGGCGAGGCCGATGCCCGAACCTCCCGGCTTGGTCGTGAAGAACGGCACGAACAGGTTGCTCGTGCTCTGCAGGCCCGGGCCTTCGTCTTCAATGCGAACGACGAGCATGCCGTCCTGCGTGGTCCAGTTCGCCGCCACACCGCCGCCGGTTTCGAGTGCCGCGTCGGTGGCGTTGCGGAGCAGATTGATCAGCAGCTGCTCGAGTTGATCGGCGTCGGCCGACACGGTCGTTTCGAAGCAGCCGTCGAGCGCCACCGGCAATCGCGGTTCGAGTCCCACGACACGGCGCATCAGTTCTCCGAAGGCCAGGGTCTTGCGCGTCGGGGCGGGCAGGCGTGCGAGGCGGGCGTACGCGCTCGTGAAGCGACTGAGCGCATCGGCACGCGAGGCGACGATGCCGAGACCACGCTGCATGTCGTCGCGCCAATCGTCCGGTGGAGGATCGCGTGCCAGCAGCGCCTCGAGGCTTCCGGCGATCGACTTGATCGGCGCCAGCGAGTTGTTCAACTCGTGTCCGATGACGCGAATCAGGCGGCGCCACGCTTCTCGTTCCTGATCGCGGAGCGGCTGGCTCAGGTCCGAGAGCACGAGCAGTTCGTGACGAGTGCCGCCCTGCCAGAACGTCGTGCGCCGCGTCTCCCACCGGCCGGTGCCGCCAGGGAAGCTCAGTTCCTGGATCGTCGACGTGCCGGCGAGAGCGGCATGCAGGCCGAGTTCCCCGGCCGGATGTCCCATCAGGTTGATCGCATCCTGGCCCAGCAGCCGTTCTCCAGCGCGATTGACCAGGACGAGCCGATGCTCGTGGTCGAAGGCGAAGATGGCCACGTTGATCTCGGCCATCACCGATCGCAGCAGCGCCGTTGCTTCCTGCGCGCCGAGTCGCTGCACGCGCAGCGTTTCGGCCAGCGTGTTGATCTCGAGCATGACGTGCGCGAGCGGATCGCTGCCGGGCGCTTCACGCGCGCGGACGGAGAAGTCACCTTCGCGCAGGGCGGCCAGGAGGTTGGCGATCGTCTGCAGTGGGCGTGCGACGCGATCGCGCACGATCACCGTCAGCGCGATCCAGGCGCCGATGGCGAGGACGAGCGCGGTCACGCGCACGAGCGTCGAGTAGTCCCCGAACCAGAGCAGGGCGACGGAGAGTGCGATCGCCGGCAGGGCTGTCGTCAGCGTGAGGAGCGTGACGCGGCGATCGTGGGTGAAAAA
>JALDXQ010000170.1:0-15965 GCA_032156805.1 Acidobacteriota bacterium | reverse complement strand
CCCCCCGCGTTTCGCGATGCGGCCCCGCGGCTCACCGTTGACGTCGCTGGGACAACCATGTCTCGAGGCTGGCGCCGAATGCGGTTTCGTTCGCGAGCGTCTTCTCCACGATTGCGGTCATCTCGGTGGGTACAGCGTCTGGGAAACGAGGGTGGGCAAACATGTTCTCGCCTCGGACCGCGCGGACCATCAGCTCCGCGAACCCTCCGATCCACCAGGCTTCGACGGCGCGACCGTGCGCGGCTGACGCCCTTGCCGGGTCCGAGACATAGCCCTGCCATCCTGGCGCCGCTGCGATGTCGCGCAATTCGCCGAGTGATTGACCGACCTGGCGCGGCAGTGTCTTGTACTGAGCGCTGACCAGATCCGGGCGGACGGCGAGCATGCCGGATGTTTCCCCAATGCCGGCGTGAATATCCATGCCGAACGATGAGAGTTCACTGGTCGAGAAGTACTGCGCGTTGATCTTCTGTCCGTTCGACTGAATGGCACGATCGGCGCGCAGCAAGCCGGTGACGTGCAGCATCGTGACCCGAAACGTCTCACTCACGAAGTCGCAGGCCTCGTTGATAGCGATGTTGTGCGTGGGTGCCCCGTGACCGTTCAGGACGAAGATCCACTTGAACCCGTTCTGCGCCAGCTGCCCCCCGAGGTCGGCCACCAGCGCCCGCAGCGTCGACTGTCGAATGGCGTAGGTACCTGGATGTGTGAGCCGTCCACCCAGCTCGTTGGCTCCGCTCTGGCCGTAATTGATGGGAGGCATCATGACGATGTTCCAGTCTGGCAGGGCGGTGATGACCTGGCGCGATGCCGCATGGGCCTCGTACATCAGGCCCAGCGTGTCCGTGCCGACGGGCAGGTGAGGCCCGTGGACCTCGATCATGCCGACCGGCAGAATGAAGGCCGTCTTCGCACGATCGAGCGCATCGATCTGCGGCGAGGTCAGCTCTTCGAGCCGATAGATTCTCGAACGCGGCGCGGTCGGGCGGCCCTGTTGGGATGTGGCTGGCTCCTGCGCCAATGCAGCCGACCCGCTGACGAGCGATACCATCAACGCGAGCGCCGTTCGAGTCATAAGTCTCCTCAGGCGGCCGGTTGGCCGACGGCTGATTCTACGCCTGCCGCCTCGGCGCTGGCTGAAGCTGGACACGGGTCGAGCGCGGAAGCCCGGCGCATTTGACAAGCCAATGGAAAGCGAGTACTCCAGTGGCATGCCAAATAGAGAAATGGCAAAGACCGACGTCCTCCAGGGCACGCTCGATCTGATGGTGCTGCAGACGCTGGCGACCCTCGGTGCATCGCATGGCTACACCATCGCCTCGCGCCTGGAGCAGGTGTCTGCCGGCGCCCTTCAGCTGAACATGGGTACGCTGTATCCCGCCTTGATGCGCCTCGAACAGCGTGGGTTGCTGCGGGGAAGCTGGGGTGTCACCGACAACAACCGGAAGGCGCGCTTCTACGCGCTCACACAGGCTGGCCGGCGCCGCCTCGCCGCCGAGAAGACCGAGTGGAATCGCATGGTGTCCATCATGCACGCGCTCCTGATGGAGCAGTGACGCGTCGCTGCGTGCCGCGTTCGTTCCACCCTGCGTTCGTCACGCATGGATCCGACGCTGGCCTTGTGCGAGCGGTAACCAGGCGCAGGCGATTTACGCACGTCACGCTCCAGCGTCCCCTGAGAAGAGCACCGTGCACCTGAGCCGCAGTCATCGGCCGAGTACGGTCTGTCCGCTGGCACTTCTCAGAACACGTCGAAAATGCCAGGAAACCTGGCGATTTCGTGCATTTTCACGGCGGCACGCCGCTTGCCGTTTCCTGAAGCAGGTCAATCGTGACCCGTCGGAAGGAAGGTCCAAAGTGAACCGCATCAAAACGGCAAGCGTCGCACTGGTTCTGGCATCGTTCGTCGGTCTGCTGCCGGCGTCGGTGCAGGCCCGTGACAACGAGCGCCGGGACCGCTACGAAGATCGGTGGGACCGACGCGAGGATCGGCAGGATCGCCGGGAAGATCGGTGGGACCGTCGTGAAGACCGCCGGGATCGTCGCGAAGATCGCTGGGATCGTCGTGAAGATCGCCGGGAGGGCTATTGGGATGCCGCGCAGCACTACCGACGCGACGATCGCCGGTATAGTCCGCGACGGCTCGGCAGAAACGATCGTGTCTATCGGGGTTCTGACAATCGCTACTACTGCGAACGCGACGACGGCACAACCGGGCTGATCCTCGGCGGCATCGGTGGCGGCGCGCTCGGCCACATCATCGCGCCTGGCGGATCGAAGACGCTCGGCACCATTATCGGCGCCGGTGCAGGAGCGCTGATTGGCAAGAAGATCGACGACGGCGACATCGTGTGCCGCTGACGGAGATCCTGAACGCGCGGCCCGATGGACCGCGGTAGCGCATCGAGGTCGTCTCGCCGAAGCACCGAAAGTGCGTAGGCGGGCGACCTCATTTAGTTTGCGGCTGTGCCAGTGCGGTCAGGACGCGCGACGTGTCCCGGCCTCTGCGAGTGAAGCCGCCGGTGGTCTTGCGGCCGGCAGGACGACGCTGCCAATCAGGCACGAACTCGCGGCGCCGGGGCTTCCCGCGATTCTCGCGCGGCTGCTCCGAACGCGCTCGGACGCTGTTCACTTCGAAGCCTTCGACGACCGCATGCTCGAGCGGAGTCGACAGCAGTTTCTGAATGTCATGCAGCAGCGGCCTGTCCTCGGCGGTCACCAGTGACACAGCGTTCCCGAGAACTCCCGCACGGCCTGTGCGCCCGACACGGTGGACGTAGTCCTCGGCCACGAGCGGCAAGTCGTAGTTGACGACGAGTGGAAGCTGCGCGACGTCGAGCCCTCGCGCCGCGATATCGGTAGCCACGAGCACCCGGATGCGGCCGGCCTTGAAGTCGGCCAGGCAACGGGTCCGCTGCGACTGGCTCTTCCGGCCGTGGATGACGGCGGTCTTCACGTTGACGCCTTCGAGATGATCGCCGATGCGGTCGGCGCCGTGCTTGGTCTTGCAGAAGACGAGCGCCTGGTGTGTCGGGGCCTGCGTCAGCACGTGGACGAGCAACGCGCGCTTGCGACCGTGGTCGACCGGATGAATGCGATGTGAAATCGTTGGCGCCACAGTCTGCTCGTGCGATACGTCGACGCGCTGTGGATCGCGCGTGAAGTCGGCGGAGAGTCGCACGACCGCGTCAGACAGCGTTGCCGAGAAGAGCAGCGTCTGGCGTGCGCGCGGCAGCGCCGGCAGCACGCGCCGTAATGCCGGCATGAAGCCCATGTCGAGCATCCGATCGGCTTCGTCGAGGACGAGCATCTCGATGCTCGACAGGTCCACTGTTCCACGCTGCAGATGATCGATGAGGCGTCCCGGGGTGGCGACCACGATGTCAACGCCATTGCGCAAGGCCTTGATCTGAGGCGTCATTCCGACGCCGCCGAAGATCGGTGTCACGCGAAGGCGCACGGCCGCGCCATAGGTCGCGAGCGCGCGTTGAACCTGAATGGCCAGCTCGCGTGTCGGCACGAGCACGAGGCCGAGCGGTGCGCGGGTTTTCTCGCGGCGCTCGCGCAGCAGGAGGCGCTCGATCATCGGCAGCGCAAACGCCGCAGTCTTGCCCGTTCCGGTCTGCGCACGTGCCAGCAGATCGGCCCCGGTCAGAATGATGGGGATCGACGCCGACTGCACCGGCGTTGGTTGCGTGTATCCCATCTTCGCGAGGGGTGTACACAGAGAGGGCGTAAGCCCGAGTTTCGAAAACGGCATTGAGACTGCTCCTGAATTGCCTGGAGCGTTATTTGGCGCGCTCGAGGCCCGATGATCACCCGCGCGTGACGCACCATGCGTCCGCTCTGCGGACGGAGCCCAGGCTCCGCGCGGATTTCGATTCGTGGCTAAGGACTTGAGGAGGAGCGAGCCCGGTTAAGCGGCTCGAAACACCTACAGGAATCAGAGCGCGAGAGAGATCCGACTCTCTATAGTAGCACGGCAGGGTGCTTGCCCTCTGACCGAGCGGCTCGACCGCTGGGAGATTCGGATAGTGCGCGCGCCGCGCTAACCGCAGATGACGTCGCGATTCCCCGGCTTTGCCCTAGAATGTCCCGACAGGAGGGCGTCGTGATGAAGACCTTGCTCGCACTGGTGGTTGTCACTCTTGTCCTCGTGGCCGTCCCGCTTTCCGCGCATCACTCGTGGCCGGTGAGCCGTGAGAAGCTCGTCACCGTGAAGGGCACGGTAATGGAGTTCGCGTGGGAAAACCCGCACCCGATGATCACTCTCGAAGTGCGGACCGACGATGGCAAGGCAGAGAAGTGGCTGGTGGGTGGGCCTGCCATCAACCGGATGGAGGCAAACGGCTGGACCAAGACGACGGTCAAGGTCGGCGACGTGATCACGGGAACCGGCTATCAGTTCTCTGACGGCCAGAAGATCATCAGGCTCGAGCGCATCGTGTTCGCGGACGGCAAGGAGATGCGTCTCTACGGCCGGTAGATTGTTCGACGTCCTGCGTTGTCGTCGACGCGTTTCGTGGTCTGCGCACCGATATCCTGGCTAGCTTGGGAGAGAGCGCGGCAGTCCGAACCACGGGAGCACGGTGTTCTCGAATCGGGTCATCGCACAGATCCGATCGTCGGTGAGGGTGAGTACGATGAGGCCGACCCCGTGGCAGATCCCGGTAGCGGTGCGCAGGTAGGCTCCGAACGCCGGTTGACGGTTGGCGCTCGTGCGCACGAGGTTGAACCTCCGGCCTGCGCCGAAGATGCTGGCGCAGAAGCGAGCCACGACGTCCCGGCCCTCGTATTCGAAGGGTATCGGTGGCATCGAGATGAAGACGTCGTCCGTCAGCAGATCGACCAACGCGTCAAGGTCGGCGGACTCGTAGGCGCTGACGAACTTCGCCACGATCGCATCCTCGTACGGTGAGATTGAAGACGGCTTGCCGTCTGCGGTTGATGGCAGCCGGCGCTGCAGTCCGGCGCGCGCCCGCTTGAGGGCGCTGTTCACGGAATCCCGGGTCGAGTCCAGCATGTCGGCGACTTCGTTCGCGTGGAATCCGAGTACGTCGCGCAAGATGAGGACGGCGAGCTGGCGTGGCGGCAGGACCTGAAGGGCCTTCACGAAAGCCAGAGACATCGATTCGATCTGCTCGTACCGGGCCTCCGGGCCGAGCGGCACATCTCTCGCGCTGTCGAGCAAGGCATCGGGAAACGGCTCGAGCCATGCGACATTGCCGAGCCGCGTCGGTTCGGGAGGTTTGACCTCCGGTACGTCCCACTGCTTGGCGGGTCGTCGGCTCGCCGAGCGGCGCGCGTTGAGGCATCGGTTGGTAGCAATCCGGTAGAGCCAGGTGCGGAGCGAGGCACGCCCTTCGAATCCTCCGAGGCTTTGCCAGGCCGCGAGCAGCGTGTCCTGGAGCACGTCCTCGGCATCCTGCAAGGATCCAATCATCCGGTAGCAGTGCACGTGTAACTCTCGGCGGTGTGGCTCGGTCAGTTCTCGGAATGCATCGCCATCGCCGGCTCGCGCACGCGAGACCAAGTCGGTTTTCACCACGTTCACTGTCCAGTCACCCTCGTCCGGCACGTTGTCGCGCCTCCATCCTATATAGACACCGGCCGAGGCGCGAACTGGGCGCGCCCACTTTGCCAGTGTCTCGGTGTCTGCATCAGCGACGGCTCGGACGGGAGTGGGGGATGAGCTTGAAGGGCAAGGTTGCGGTGATCTACGGAGCCCGAGGTGCGATCGGCGCGCGCATCGCGGCGCGACGGATGGTTGCGAATCAGTCAGGCGTGATCATGACCGTGACCGCACTCCATTCGCGGACGGGAATCCCTAGTGGTTGGCGTGTTCTGTCGGTTCCTTGGCCTTTGGTCGTCGTCGGCTATCCCGGAAGTACATTAGACGGGCCGAGCAGAACCAACCCATGCGAATCGCACGCTGCATTCTTCTCACTGTCCTGATCGTCGCGTCGGCGGCGGCGCGCGCGCAGGCGCAGTGGGTCGCGACGGGCTATCTTGGCATCAATGTCTCGGGGGACGTTGAAGCAGGCAAGGGAGGCCCCGGCGCTTCAGTTGGCTATTTCGGCGGAGGGCTGGGATTCGAGTTCGATTTCGAGCGCTACAATCATTTCTTCAAGGACGAAGACGTCGCCGGGCTGCTTCCCGATCCTCGGGCGGATCTCGACACCGACGCGATGAGCCTCATGGGCAATGTGGTGGTGCCCTTTCGGGTTCAGGGCGTCACGAAATTGCGTCCGTACGGCGTCGCAGGCATCGGCATGATTCGCGCGATGTTCGATAGTGCAGCCGGCCAGTTCGACGCCTCGCAGAACAACTTCGGATTCAACGCGGGCGGCGGCGTCTTGTATTCGCTGAGCGGCCGCGTGGGCCTTCGAAGTGACCTGCGATATTTTCGCGCGTTCGTCGGCGAGGACGATGACGAGGGCGGCTTCTTCGAAGACTACGGCTTCTGGCGCGCGACTATCGGGGTCACATTCGGGTTCCCCCGGTAATTGAGGCCCGACGCTCTACGGCGAGGCGGGGCCGAGTGGCTTGCCAGCCGAAGGCGGCTTGACCGTTGGTATGCTGAGGCGTCGCCGCATGACCACCGCTTCACGTGCCCTCGCCACCGACGACGCGGCCACCTCGGTCTCGGTGCGGTCGCGCGCGCGCATCGTCTCCGTGGACGTTGTCCGCGGCGCCGTCCTGGTGCTCATGGCGCTCGACCATGTGCGCGACTACGTGACCGACCTTCGCATCCAGCCAGAGGACCTTTCCCGCGCCACGGCAGTGCTCTTCGCCACGCGCTGGGTGACGCATTTCTGCGCGCCCGCATTCTTCCTGCTCGCAGGGATCGGGATCGGTATCTCCGCGAGTCGTGGCACCAAGCCGCGTGACTCGAGCCGCTACCTGATTACACGAGGAGTGTGGCTCCTGGTGCTCGAGCTGGTCATCACGCCGATTGGATGGCAGTTCGGGTTCAGGCTCGTTCCGGCGTTTGCGCTGGTGCTTTGGGCTCTGGGATGGTCGATGATCGCCATGGCGCTGCTCGTGCACCTGCCGCGCGCGCTCGTCGGTATCCTATCGGTGGCCGTGATCGCTGGGCACAACCTGTTCGACGGTGTGAGCCCGGAATCGTTCGGAGCGCTGGCGCCGCTGTGGAGTGCGTTGCACGTACCGGGCTTCGTGATTCCCGGCGTGCTCTTCGTTGGTTATCCGCTGGTGCCCTGGTTTGCGGTGATGGCGCTGGGCTATGTGCTTGCGGGCGCGTTCACCTGGGAGGATGCGTCGCGGCGGAAGCTCTTTATCACGCTGGGCATCGCCGCCGTCGTGCTCTTCATCGTGCTGCGCGGGATGAACGGTTATGGCAACGCGTTCCCGTGGTCCGAGCAGCGCACGCCGGCACTGACCGTGGCGTCGTTCCTCAACGTGCGCAAGTATCCTCCGTCGCTGATGTTCCTGCTCATGACACTCGGCCCGGTCCTCGTCGCGCTGGCGCTCACCGAGCGCGCACGCGGCTGGTTCGCCGACTGGCTCGCGGTATACGGGCGCGTGCCGTTGTTCTATTACGTCGGTCACATCGCCGTCGCCCACGTCGTCGCCATGGTGCTGGCGCTCGCGCAGAGTGGTGAGTGGCGCCGCGTTCCCATCATCCACGACCCGGGGGCCGTGCCGGCATCGCACGGCGTCGGCCTGATCGGTGTCTACATCGCGTGGCTAATCGTGGTGTTCCTGATGTACTACCCGTGCCGGGAGTTTGCGCGGCTCAAGGCGACACGAACCGATTGGTGGCTGAGATACTTGTAGACGTACGGCGGCTTGTTATGGGAGGTGACCGGTGTGCGCCGCAGTCCTGGACTTCGACGTTCTCGTCAACGGGGTGCACCTGGCGGACGCCGCTGTCGTCGCGATCACGGTCGATCGCGCTCTCGATCAGCCGGCGATGTGCGTTGTCACGATTCGCAACCAGCGCCACGAGCACACCAACAAGTACGCGCTCGGCGCGCCGGTCGAGATAGCAGTCGGCGGTTTCCTGCCGGGTACGATACCGGCCGGGGGCAAAACGGCCGTCTTCAAAGGAGAACTGGTCGGCCTGGAACCGCACTATGCTCCTGGTGACGGTGTCGTTCGCCTACGGGCGTTCGACCGGCTCCATCGGCTGACGCGCGGCCGAAAGTCCGCGACCTTCGAGGACCAGTCCGATCAGCACATCGTCAACGCCGTGGCTAGCAAGCACGGCCTGTCCGCGGAGACCGGCTCGACGCCCACCATCAGGCATTCGCACGTCTTTCAACACAACCAGACCGACCTCGAGTTCATCCTCGAGCGGGCGAGGGCACTCGGCTTCTCCGTGTGGTGCGAAGACACCAAGATGTATTTTTCCGCCCCCAGGCTCGACACTTCCTCGGGACTCGAATTCGTGCTCGCCGCTCAGATTCCGCCGGGGGCACTGCGGCTGACCGATTTTTCGGCGCAGCTCTCGAACGCAAGGGTCGTGAAGAAGGTCACGGTCCGCGGCCGGAATCCCGATACGGGCATGGAGATCCTTGGAGAAGCCAAGGCGGGAGCGTCGTCACCGCTCGGCTCGGTTCCCGCGGCGGCTACCTTGGGGAGCTTCGGCCACATCGATGCTTTTACGGTCGACCATCCGATTTTCAGCGCTCAGGAAGCGAGCGCGCTGGCAAAGGCACGGCTCGACGAGCTCTCGATGTCCTTTCTGACCGCCGAGGCTGAAGCGATGGGACACCCCTCGATCAAGCCGGGCATCGTCGTCACGGTCGTCGTCAACCAGGGTGACCCTCACGACCGCTTCAACGGCAGCTACCTGGTTCGCGGCTGCTCACATCGGATTGACAGCAGGTCTACGGCGGGGACGTTCATCACCACCATGCGGCTCGAGCGCGACGCGGAGAGAGGATGAACATGTACGCCGAGCGCTGCTATGCCGTGCGGCGTCGCTCACAGCGAGCAGTAACTGTGGGCCGAGTCTCGAGACAATACGGCATCGCTCGCGTCGGGATCTCCCATCTCGTGTACAATGCAGATCCTTTCCTGAGCCTCCCGGCCGGCACCGGCCGCCAGCCTCATCAAAGTGGCTGGTGCGAGATCCCTCTTTCCAGCCTCGGCGCGAACAGGTGCCAGAAGGGGCCCTCTATGCGGATCTCCAACGACAGTCCGGCGCCGCCTCACCAATGCCCAATCTGTCATCAGCCGCAAACGAAGTTGCAACGACGGCTGAGTGAGACGAAGAATGGTTCCACCATCTACGTGTGTCCACGTTCGGGCGTATGTAGCGTCGGCGTCGATCTCACCAAATTGGACACATGGGTCGCCGTTTAGCCAGGGGCTGAGCTTCTCATGTGGAATTGGATCAAGCGACGAGAGTTGATTGCGCGCCATCTGACGACCTTCGACGCGCCCGCGGCGCAGCCGATTCCGGGCACGGCACTTCGAGGGGGACGAGGCTCGCGGGGGGGCAAATGACTATCGTATGGGTCGCGATTGCCGGCATCGGGCTCGTATGGTTGCTGGTGTGGTCACGGCATCGGCGATGGAAAGATCGAGATCTCGGTGTCGTCAGTCATCATTGGCTTGCCGAACAGCGTCAGCGATCAGATTCCGTGTCCCAGCGGTGAGACAACACTCCGCCGACTGATGCTGGACTGAAACTGGAGCACATTCGCAAGAACGCTGAGGCGGCGCAACGGACGTGAGCTGACGGCGCACGGCACGGCTTCCCCCGAATCAGCGCGGGAGGTAGCGCAGCAGCGCCACATCGGCACCGACGGGCCTTGCTTCTGCGAGCGCAAGCGTGCCCTCGTGGCCATCCTTGAACAAGCGCTTGCCGCCCCCGAGAACGACGGGGTAGACGAGCAAGCGATACTCGTCCACGAGCCGATGCTGCGCGAGCGCGCTCGCAAGCGTCAGGCTGCCGAAGACCAGAACGTCCTGGCCCGGCTCCTGTTTGAGCCGGGCGACGGCCTCGGCGACATCGCCGTTCAACAGGCGAGCGTTGTTCCACGTGGCGGCGGTCAGCGTCTTCGACGCGACGTACTTGGGAACGCTGTTCATCCGATCGGAGTACGGATCACCCGTCCGCGCGGGCCAGGCCGCAGCAAAGCCTTCGTACGTCACGCGCCCGAGGAGTAATGCGTCCATGGCGAACAGCTCTTCGTGCTTGAACTTCGAGATGTCGTCGTTCCAGAACGTCGCCGACCACTTCTCCGGCGACTCGGCGACTCCATCCAGCGACACGAACTCGGTCACGACGATTTTTCGCATGCCCTGACGCTAATATCGCCGTCCGCCGCGTGTCTTGAACAAAAACGACATACGCGCTGATCCGCCTCGGCCATACACGCGATCGTATACGGGGCGTCTACCGCTCTCGCAGAATCCGGCCCGGGGTGTCGCCGACGAATCGCCGCAACGCGCGCGTCAGGTGAGACTGATCGGCGTAACCCGCACGCTGCACTACGTCGAGGATTTGTGCGCCGGACTCCAGCAATCCGACCGCATGGTGGGCGCGCTCGATCTGCGCGATGGCCGCACCGGTCAGGCCGGTCGCGCGCCGCACGCGGCGCTGGATCTATCTCGATGAAAGGGCCACTGGCTCGTGCTGCAGCACAGCCTCGACAACAGGGTCGCGAACGACGACGCCGCGCGACGCGAGTCGCCGGACGAACACGTCCACGTTGTCGAAGGTCGGCACTTCCCATGCCGACCCGGCGAGCTGGAAGGAACGGGAACCCGCTTCAGGCAGGCGCAGCCCGGTATCGACCAGCCGATCGACCGGGAGGTGCGGCATGAACGCGCCGAGCCGGAACTGCACGCCGACGAAGTCCGCCCCCTGAGGAACCGGAGACGTCGTTGCGCGCGTTTCCGGGCCGCGCACGTGAACCCACGTCTCGCCCTCCAGCCGCGTGAAGACGATCTCCCAGTGGGTGACCGCAACGGACGTAAACCTCTCGATCGGCTCGCTGCTCGTGCGCCACACGTGATCGACGACCGGCGAGCGCACTCCCGTGCGATCGAAGTTGAAGATCTGGACGCCGCGCGCAGAATCACCCTTGCGATGCATCGGATCGGATCGGTCACTGTGACGGGCGCAACGTCACGGTCATCTCAGAGGCGCCCTCCGGCGTGGCCCGCAGGGTCCGGGAGCACTATCAGCCGGCGCCGAACAACGACACCTGGGTGTATCGCCTCGACGAGTCCAACGATGGTGGAAAGAGCTGGAATGAAGGCCGCACGGAAATCCTCCTGCGACGATCGAAATAGCCACACGTACTCGAGCATGCGGACACGCAGACCGAAGCGGGCCCGCCGTGGGCGGAGCCCCAGGTCCGGCTAAAGCCGGACACTACGATCCGCGCTGCTCTAGGCGGCTGTGGTGTCGTGCTTCCAGTCCTCCTTCTCGAAGCGCATCCCGTTGCCCTCCGCGATAGCCTTCACGTCCCGCATGGAGGCCGGGTTGCCGCAACTCAATACGACCGTCTCGCCGGGCATCATGCGCTCGATTAGTCGGTCGCGCCGGAGGTGCTCGGGGAGCTTGGGAAACACCGCCCGCTCGAGCGCCGCACGCGCCGCGGCTTCGCCGTCAGCTGTGGTCGACCGCAGGTCTTCCTCCTCCTTGAGCGGCATTTCGAAGAGCAAGCGGAGGATGTTGTTCGCCCGGCCTGCGCCGAGACCCTGAGCCTGCCTCGCGCGGGGCCGGCTGATCGCCGGGACGTACGTGAAGTCGAAGCGGCCCGCGCCCTCGATCGCGACAAATTGCTCGTGGTACGCCAGCTCCTCCAGGGTTCGGTTGACATGCACGAGCGTGTAGCGCACGTCGTCCCGCTTTCCTTCGAGGGCTTGGTGGTCAAGCTCCTTGATCATGGCGGCGAAGGGCGCGACGCCCGTGCCGGTGCCCACCATGACCACGTTGCGGAAGCCGAGGGCGCGCTTGTCGAGGGTGAAGTCGCCGACGATCCGATCCACGTACCCGATCTTGTCGTCCACCAGGACGCGGATCTGGAAAAGGGACTGCGTGAGGCGCCCGCCATAGCCCCATTCGTCCTCCTCGCGCACCACGTACAACTCCAGGTGGTGGTCACGCCGGGTTTCGAAAGGCGCCGAGGAGATCGAGTAGGAGTGCATGACGGGGCCGCGCCTCTGGACGCCCTGCTCGTCGAGGTCGGGGATGAAATGGGCCTTCCCATCCTGGCCCACTACTCGCTTCGTCAGCCGACAGTTGTCACGCCGGAGGGCGATGTACTGACCCGCCTTGTACTCGGGGAAGCGCGTGCCTTCCTGGGGCATCAGCTGGAAGATCGCGAGAAGCGGTGAGAGCGTCTGCCAATGCGTCACGGTTCCCACGCGGGGCTCGGCTCGCTTCGGCCGCACGCGCAACAAGGACGCAATGAGCTCGAGAAGTGCTTTCGTCGCATCCCCGAAGAGCACCGCCGTATTCGGGGCCGTCAGCAGCGGGTTCGGCACGCCAGAGAAGCCGGCGGCGGCGCTGCGTTTGACAACCAGGACATGCCGCGCCTTGCCGACCTCGAGCGTCGCCAATCCGGCAAGCTGCCAATCCAGTGCCGTCGCCGCAAGGGGATTGACCACGTCGCTCGCCCCTACGATGACGACGACGTCGGTCTGTGCAAAGGTCGGATTGATCTCGTCCAGCTGCTTCACGCTGTCGTCGGGGATGTCGGCTTCGCCCAGGAGCACGTTCATCTCGCCCGGCATACGCCCGGCGAGGGGATGAACCCCGAATGTCACCTGGATCCGCCGTGACTCGAGAACGTGGGTGAGGTCCCGGACCGTGTGATGTGCGTGGGACAGCGCCATCCCATAGCCGGGAACGATGACGACCCGCCGGGCGTCCGCGAACAACGCAGCCGCCTCGTCGGGCGACACCTTCTTGATCTTGTCCGAGCTCGCAGCCTCCACCGAAACCGACGAGCCTGTCGCCGCCCGCGTCGTGAGCTCAGTCATGGTCCTGGCCCCCTGGTCTCAACGTTCCGCGTCTGTTCCGGCCTCGCTTGCCAATGCTGCGCCCGGGCGTCAGGCCGAGTCAAGCCGTTGGACATGGGACTGAGAGCTCGCGAGGACTAAGAACCACCTTGCCCCGATGCTCCCGATCAAGACTTCGAGCAAAAGCGGAGCGTCCGTCTTTCAGTGCGAAGACTTCGGCGCCCGTGGGGTGCAGTTGGTGATTGTCGACCAGCTTCGCAATCTCGACGAGCTGGGCCTGATTCGGTTCGACGATGAAGTAGGTGGCCGTAATGCCGCGTTCGGCCGCTCGCTCTTGCGGCGGTGTGGACGCGATCGAGATGAGCCTGCCGCCGCGTCGGAGCACAGCAGGAGATCGCTCCAACGCCTCTCCACCGACAGTGTCGAACACCAGGTCGACTTCATCCACGGTGTCTTCAAAACGCATGGTCTTGCGATCGACGACCTCGTCGGCCCCGAGCCGCCGGGCGATGTCAAGGCTGCCGGTCGATGCGGTTCCGATGACATGGGCACCGCGCCCATGCGCGAGTTGCACAGCCATGCTACCGACACCGCCGGCCGCACCATGAATAAGGACCCGCTGTCCCACTCCTAGTTCGCCATGGTCAAAGAGCGCCTGCCACGCGGCGAGTGCTGCCAGCGGAATCGTGGCGCTCTCGAAATGGCTGCGCGTTCGAGGCTTGCGAGCGACAACCTCTTTTCGAACGATCGTGTAATCGGCAGCCGCTCCGTCACGATCGAAGCCGGTTAACGCATACACGTCCTCTCCCAGTGCCACGTCATTCACGTCGGACGCAGTGGCAACGACGACGCCAGAGAGTTCGTACGACGGAATTGCTGGGAGACGGTCGACAGGCCATTCAAGTTCGTCACGCGTGATCGCGGCAGCATGGACGTGGACAAGCACTTCGCCCGGCTTTGGCCGTGGCGTGTCTATCCGCTCATAGACGAGGCCTGAGACCCCGCCTGGGGAGTGCAGTCGCAGGGCGTTCATCGAATGGGGGATTGTTTCCTTCATGGTCCGCTTCTCCTCTGCCGATCGAGTGCCCAGGCGCCCATCAAGTTCTGAGGCGAAGATTCTGTGCCGCTGTTGAGAAACGCGCCAATGAGCTGCCGGGACTCTCGGGGCTGTCACGCCACTCGATGCGGTTCAATCGATGTTGATTTGCGGGTGAACGGTTATGGTTGCGGGGGCTCGCAGCCGCTTATACCGACCGCGCTCTACATCGTTGCGAATTGATCTCGGTCGCCGGGCCGCATAAGGCGAGAATGCCCGTAACTTCAATCAACGCAGCATGTACGGAGTAGCCACAGCTTGGGTTGGTTCGAAGGCCCAGCGCCACTCAACTCGACGCAGCAGCGGAGGAGACCATGTCCTCTATTGCACGCCGCCCGATGCCGTCGAGCCTGCTCGCCGCCGCGTAAGTAATCTGGCCGGCCGAGCCGGCTCCTATCGCATTCAACAACAACCAAGTTGACGGCCACGACGTACGTGTCTGCGTACGGGCTTGCCTCGCCGTAGCTCGCGTGACGGGCTGGGCGCAGGCGGGCGAAAGTGGGCCGGGTGCGCGTGCATGCGCAGCAGGGGAGCTTCGTCTTGAAACATCGCAATCGTCGCCAAAGAAGGTCAGAAGATTTCGTCGATCCAGAGTTTGCCCAAGCATTGGGAGGAGGTGCCTCGGACCGTCTGTCATCAGGAAGGCAGGTTGAACGAAAGGGGTGTAGGCAAGGAGGCGCTCGGGCGAGAACGCCCCTCACTCGCTTGAATCGGACGCATATACGCTGTTGTGGCGATTGTTCGTTGGATCGATTTCACACGTTAGAAGTGGTGTGGAGAGGATGCCATGAACATCACCGTTGGCGGACTTCTTCTGGCGTCAACGATCGTGACCGTCGGTTGCGCCAATGCGATCGCTCGTCACGACGTCTTTGAGCGAAGGGACACCCGAATTGCGCGCGTCCTTGAGACCGCGCGAACAGCATGCCGACAGCAACAGCCGAAGAACACATTGCCGTCCGGCCCCGATTACGAGCGATGTGTGTTCGATGGTTTGCGGCGGGCTGACGTCGTCGCGGCAAGATGACTTGATGGGCCAGTTCGAGGCACACGTTCTTGTGCGGAGTCATGCCGTCTTGATTCATGGAATCCTCGACTACCGCGCGAGGCCGCACCCTGACAAAAGCGCTTGGAATCGGCTGTCACCTCGAAAGCGATCCCACTTGCAGTCGGCGGTCAGAAATATCAGGTGCACATCACGGACAGAGCACGCCCGTTCAAGCCACTGCAGCGCTTCGGCATCCTGACCCAGGCCCGCGTGCACGAGCGCCACGGCAAACGGAGGCACGTACCGCTCTGCCGATAACCCCTCGAGCAATGCCAGGACGTCCCGAGCTTCATCAGTTCTCCCCATCTTTGCCAAGACGAACCCGCGGAGAGAGACCGGCTTACTGTTGCTCCCCGACAGCCGTGCCGACGTGGTCAGCGCGTCGATGGCGGCGTCGTGCTGCCCGAGCTGCTCGCAGACCTGCCCGTGCATCATGTGGCCTACCCAGAACTCTGGATCGACCAAAATCGCCCGCCGTGCATGCCCTGCGGCGGCATCGAAGTCGCGGGCCTGGAACGCGACCTGCGATGACATCGCGAGCAGGAGCCCCGACAACGGTTCGAGCTCGAGCGACCGGCGCATCGGCACGTCTGCCTCGCCGTGCCGCCCCGTCTGCGAGAGCACGTGAGCCAACATGACGTGTCCCAATGCGAAGCCAGGTGCCAGGACCGTCGCTTTGCGATACCCCGCCTCGGCCGCCGGCCAGTCCCAATCGAGCATGAAATCGATGGCGGCGAGCGCCGCATGCGCCTCCCCGAGCGTGTCCTCACCGCGCACCGCGCGCACTGCCGCTTCTCGGTCGTTTGTGGCGTGACCTGGTTCCAGAGCCTGCGGCCACGGAGGTACAAGTCAAACGCTTCCGCGTTTCTG
>JALDXQ010000169.1:0-16010 GCA_032156805.1 Acidobacteriota bacterium | reverse complement strand
ACCTTCTCCTGACGCCCACATGCCTTTTCATGCCGGTGAGGGTCATGTGAAACCTCTCGGCAAGGCCCGTGATCGACGCCGTCGACACAGACGAACGTTGTAGTCGTCAGCTTCATGGTCGCGGTTCCCTTCGCTGGTCTGGTCGTCGTTCGGATCGGACCCACCGCTGGTCACGGGCGGTTCTGGCCCAGATCGCTTCGAGCCGGGGTCTTCGCATAGCCCAACGCTTCCACAATCTTGTTGTCGCGAACCTTAATCAAGGTCACGCCTCGTACGGAGTTGCCGTCTCCCTCGTCGAAACGGTAGCGCCAACGGTTGATTGCCCGGTCACCGCAGACAGTCACGTCCACACCTGCACGTTCCACGTCAGACAGTCGACCATCGCAAAGCTCGATGGCCATCTCGACAAACGTGACGTCTTCCACGTGCCGGCTCCAGTCGACGTTCTCACTCGTTCCGAGAACAATTCGACCATTCGGAATGCGGGCGGCACCTCCGTGCTGAGCACGACGCGCGGCCTCAACCTGGCTGCATCCGCACCCTGAACCGCCGGTTTGGTCTCAATGCTCGGAGCCTCACATTCAATCGATGCCATCAGAAAGGGACCTGCCATCCACATGCCTTTCTCACTTCGCAGCCAGGATCACGAACGGACGGCCTTGGTGCCTGAGGTGATAGCCGACAGCGAACCGCCCGCTTCGATCCGACATGTTCCCATTAACGTCTTGGCGAGCCGTGCGGGCGCGTCGCGAACAGCTGTCACTTCACTGTCACGTCGAGCCGGGATCATGAATGGCAGCCACGACGATGAGCCACCCGTCGTCAGAGCGTCGAAAGGTGTACGTCAGACCGAAAGGCATGAACGCCTCGCCGGTCGCTTTCTTCCAGACGCCCGAGCCGGTGACCAGGGCCAAGTCGTCGCCCAATCGGCGTTCTGTGAGCGCAGAGAACTCGGTGCGCACGTACCCGAGCGCTGGGAGGTCCGCCATAATGCGACCGTACGCTTGCTCGACCTCAGCTGCCGTGGGCAACGCCATGACGCCTTCTGGCGTGATCATCATTGCCGGTTCGTTGAAGTGTCGGGCCACAGCTCTCGGATCCAGCGATGCGAATGCCTGTGCATACTGCCGGAAGATGTCGGTTGCGCTACCAGCCATGTGGTTCTCCACAAACGCCCCCATTTCAACGACGCCGACTTAGTCCGCCATCCATGGCTTGACGCCATTCTGCTGCTCACTGTTCGACCGCGTCGGTGACTCCCTCAGCCTTCGCTCTTCATCCGCTCCCGGCGCGCGCGTTCAGCGTCGCTCGGTGAATCGAACGCTGTGTCGCCGATCTTGATCTCGCCGGCGCGCTTGTAGTGGGCGATCATGAGGCCCGGCTTCGAGACGCGCGAGGTGGTCAGCGTGTAGCTGTGCGGCACGGAGCCGTCCGCGAAGAGCTTTTTGCCACCGCCGAGCACGACCGGCACTGTGAAGATGCTTATCGCGTCAACGAGGTCGTTGGCGAACAGGGCGTGCACAAGTTCGGTGCTGCCCTGGGTGACGAGGTTCGGGCCGTCTTCTTCCCGCAGACGCTTCACGTCGGCGATGTCTCGCAGCAGCACCGAGCCCTGCCAACTCGTATCGACGTCGCCCGATCGCGAGACCACGTACTTCTTGATGTCCTTGAACAGCTTGGCAATGCGGCCATGGGGGGCGGTTTCGTCGTAGTAGGGCCAGTATGCTGCAAAAATCTCATAGGTCTTGCGCCCGAGAAGAAGGTCGCACTTCTCCTTGAAGACGCGTTCGACCTCTTCGCCAAACACCTGATCGAAATAGGGCATCACCCAGCCGCCGAACTTGAAGCCCTTGGTGGGATCCTCCCACGGCCCACCAGGCGCCTGGATGACGCCATCCATGGAAACCTGGGCGCCGACAATGACCTTCCGCATTAGTCACTCTCCGTGAATTGGTCGATTCGCTTCGAGGAGTCGGCTTTCGAAAGCGACTCTCGAATTCCTCGCCCGTTTCCCGACGCAATGCCTTGCACCTGGGCCGGCGCGAACTCTTGATTACGGTGTTTCTTGATCCGGGTATTCGAGGTGCATCGTCACAACCCCAGCCGTCCGGTTCCCGTACCGTTTGCGAATCGCGTCTAGGGCTTCGTCCAAAGCCCGTACCGGCGGTTGGCGTCCGATCGCCGGAAGCACGCGGTCGGCCGGCCACGTGGTCGATCCACGATCGGGAATGATGCGGAGACCGTTGCGGGACTCGACACTCCCGGAACTGCTGGAGAACGTCACGGCGCGTGACCGATAGGTCCGTGACCAGACGTCGGCAACGAGCGCCAGCGATACCTCGTCGATGCCCGGGGACAGCTCGATCCCCAGTTCCTCGCGGTTCCAGAAAGCGGCGACGTTGCGCAGAACCGTCAAGGCGAACGGGCGGGTCATCGTGAAGGCACCGCTGTCGTGGCGCGCGTCCCATCCGGTCAGGCCCAGGTCGCGGGCAACCGCCTCGGCTCGCTCACGACCGGCGATCGCTTCGATCAGCGTGAGTGACAGGGGCATCGTCGCGGTGATCCCCGTCGTCGTTGCGACGCCCCCGTCGATCACCAGCCGGCGGTTCGGGACGTAGACGACCATTGGGTTTTCCTGTTGGAGCTCGCGGACGTAGTACCAGTGCGTGGTCGCCCGCTTGCCCTCGAGCAGGCCGGCGGCGCCCACAACTTTGGCCCCGGCACAAACGCCAATGACGGTCGCGCCCTTGGCTGCCTGGTTCCTGATCCAATTCAGTGCCGCCATGTCGTCGTCGCGGCTCATGGCGGGTACGATGACGTAGTCGGCTCCCTCCGGATACCGGGCGTCGAACGCCGCGACTGTCGCGTCCGGTTCGACCGTCAGCGCCGGGTACAGCGTGACGGGTCCGGGGTTCGTTGCGACCGTCATCACATCGGCGATCTCGGCGCGCCGCAAGATGCCGTACGGCATCAGGTAGTCGGTGATCTCGGTGGCGTCGTTGATGCCGATGATGGCGACCACCGGCCGCTGGCGCTTCGGTGGCTTCAGCGCCTTCACCATTGCCTCCGTCTCGCGGCTGTCAATCGCCGGCGCGATTCCGGCCGCGGCTGCTGCCGGCAACGACAGAAGCCAGGCGCCGAACCCCCCCAGTCCCACCACAACCACGGCCGCAACGCTCCAGAAGACGAACCGTCGATTCATGACCTTCTCTCCTGCGACCCAAGCCTTGACACCCATCGTAAGGCGGCGGCATGCTGTCTGAAATGACTAACATCAGGCAAAAACTGCCGTGACGCGGCTCGTTGCTCTCGTACTGCATCCTGGCTTCCAGTTGCTGGATGTGGCCGGCCCAACCACGGCGTTCGAAATGGCCGAGCGGTTCCGACCCGGCAGTTACGATCTCAGGCTTCTGGCGCCCGGCGGCGGGCAGGTGCAAAGCTCTTCAGGAGTCACCGTCTCGACCCGACCGCTCAGGCATCGATCCTTTGACACGATCATCGTGTCGGGTGGCGAGATCATCCGCTCAGCAGTTGCAGCGGAGCAGATCGTCGCGTGGCTCAAGCGAGCGAGGACGCGGCGCATGGCCAGCGTCTGCTCAGGCGCTTTCCTACTCGCGGAGGCCGGATGGCTCGACGATCGCCGCGCCACGACGCACTGGGGCAGCACGGACCATTTCCGGCGTCTGTATCCGCAGGTCACGCTCGAGCCTGATCGCATCTTCGTCCGTGACGGCTCGATCTGGACTTCTGCCGGCATCACAGCCGGTATCGATCTCTCGCTCGCTATGGTCGAAGACGATCTCGGCTCCGAGGTCGCGCGCCAGACAGCACAGCAGCTCGTCGTTCACCAGCGTCGGCCCGGCGGCCAGTCGCAGTTCTCGGGGCTCGTGGAGATGGGCGGACGAACAGGACGGTTCGCGGAGTTGATCGACTGGATGCGTGCGCACCTCTCTGAACCGCTGAGTGTCGAGCGCCTCGCCGACCGCGCCGCCATCAGCCCGCGGCACTTCGCTCGCGCCTTTGCGGCCGACACGAAGATGACACCGGCAAAGGCGGTGGAGCGCCTCCGGTTGGAAAAAGCCAGGACCGAGGTTGAAAACAGCGACGCATCGCTCGAGCAGATCGCCGACTTCACCGGCTTTGGCGATGCGGGGCGCATGCGACGCGCGTTCTTGCGCACGTTTGCCCTCACGCCACAGGCGCTGCGCCGCGCTGCGCGGGCTTAGGCCGCCATCCCAATCTCGAGGAGGCGGCGCGTCAGGGCGTCGACTTCATGGCCGGGATTTGCGGAGGCTTCGACCCCGTGCTTATGGTGACGACACCGGTGCCCGCGTGTATCGCAATTGCAGGATTCAGTGTCATCAGTAGATTCTGGAAGGGGCCGTCCTCGTTGACCGCACGCCTAGCACAGTCGGTGAGGACTTGCCATCGAGCTCCGCAGTCTTATTGGCCGCCGGAAGTGAGTGGCGTCTGGGCTCAGCTTCTAGCATCTCACCCAAACCATGGGGACGCTCAAGAGCCGTGACACTCACTCACACCGTCGGGGTTTAGCGGCGCCCCGATGGCTGCCGTGGAAAGCACTGTTCGTACCAAATCGAACCGCCACCGCTTAGCCCGTCCGGAAGGATCCTTCGAACGAAGTCGCAGGTTCCTAGCGATTCGAACGGTCCAAACCTTCAAATGCGTTTGTAAATTTTCGGTAGACGGTTGACGGCTTCGGTCCATGGCGATCTTGAACGTCGGCAGCGCGCATTCTGGCTTGAACTCGCCGCGAGCATCGCGCCGACCGTGGGTCAACTCTCACGTGCGATGGAAGTCGACCGACGTTTTGCAGATCTCGGCCTCGGCCTGGTGGAGGGCACGGTCGTCCGCTCACCGAGTCACTCGGTATCCGTCGGTTGGCGACGCGCGATGTCCGCCACTTCGCCGCCATTTCGACTCCGCGACGGGCGTCCGTTCGAGTTGGTGGTTCATCTCCCGACGATTAATGACTCCACATCGGGCTTCCGACATTAGGGGGCCGCTCGCCTGCAGGCGTATTCTCGGCCGGCGTGCGTATACGCCCACGTAGTTCCGACAGCCTCACCGGTTGGATCTCACTGGACGCGCCGGATATGTAGATAGCGCGCGTGAATGATCTCGTAGAAGCCGTAGGCGACGAATCCTGCTGCGGTCACACCGAGAAGCCAACGGCCCAGCCCTCCCGGTTGTGCAGCGAGCGTGCGGAATGACGACGCCGTGGTGCCGACCTCCGACGGATCGCGGAACCAACCGGCGACGACGATGGCCCATCCGAGCAGCGCAAAGACAACGGCGCGTGCTGCCACACCGAACCGGCTGAGGCCCACCGCCCACTCGCCAGCCTCGCGTCGCATCTGTGCGACATTGAGATTGCCCTCCAAGCGGCAGGTGATCGCCGCATAGAGCTGCTGCACGGCAAAGCCGATGAAGCCGAGCCCCGCGAGCACCACGAGCCAATCACCCAGCGGCCATTGAAATGCCTCGCTGGCCACCTCACGCTCGCTGGTCCCCGACGAGCTCGACAGACCACGATAGAGGCGGAACGCCTGCCAACCGAGCACCGCGTGCATGACTCCGCGGACGATGAAGGTTCCACGGATCGCGAGGCCGCGCCACTGGTGGCCCAGACGGTCTGGATCAAAGAGACCTTGAAGGACGCGCCACGTGGCGTAGCCGAGAAGCCCAATGGCGGCTACGAGGAGGAGCGTTCGACCGAATGGTTGTCCGAGAACCGTCGTGAGGGCGCCGCGCGTCCCCGTAACGCGTCCGCCTGCATTGGCTGCGACCTGGAGGGCGAGTGCGCCAACGACGATGTAGAGGACCCCCTTCACCAAGAAGCCCATGCGGGCCAGCCCTTCAATCGCACCAAAACCGTTCATGGATCGATCGTATGTCGGATTATCTCGCACGACCTGCAGCACGATCAGCGGTCGATCACGATCGGCCAGGCAACCGAGCGCCTGCGTATGGTCTCAGGCTCTCTCGCGTAGTCAACCGTTGGAGCGGTGACACGCTGCCATCGGCACTCCAATTCGGCCCTATTGCTGGCCGGCGTCGAGGCAGTCGTTCGTTCGTTACGGTTTCCGGAACAGCACCAGGAACAGCGATTCCGGCTGACTCGCTGGCGACCAGTCGGACATGGTCCTCACGTGCGTCAGCGCCGCGCGGAGTTCGCGTTCGACCACCTCTGGAGGAACCCCGTGTCCGCCCCGATTCGCGGGCACTCCGGAGGGCACCTCGGTCTTGGGGCGAGGCGGGAAGTCGACCACCGCGAGCCGGCCACCCGGTTTCAGCGAGGCGGCGAGGCTCTTGATCATGGCTTCCGGCTGTGTGAAGTGATGGTACGCGTCACGAATCAGGATCGCGTCGCAGCAGGAGGCCGGCAGGTTCGTCGCATCCACTGCCCCCTCGATCACAGTCACATTGGTCAACCGTTCACGTGACGTCGTGTCGCGCAGCGCCGCCAGTTGCGCCGCTCCGACGTCGGTGGCGTAGAGGCGACCCGACGGCCCGACCTCTCGCGACAGTCGCATCGTCCAGGCACCGAAGCCGGCGCCGATGTCTGCGACCGTCATTCCCGGTTTGAGCTCGAGCAATTCGACGAGCCGCGGGACCTCGACCTCCGCCGACTTGATCTGAGCATCGGTGAGCCCGGTCTGTTGCGCAGCGGTCGCAGCACAAACACCGAACGCCACCGCGATGCCCGCGGCAACTCGTCTCCATGAATTACGCACGTGTCACCTCCGTGGTGTAGCCGCATTATCGTCGAGGAAAGGGAACGAAAGGTGCCGATCCCTTCGTCGGATTGGGCGGGTGACGTTGGATCAGCGCGCGCAGCGGAACCCAACGTGCGCATCGCCACCGCATGAGCGCCGTACAGCACGTTCGCGGAGATCACCATCGCGCCGGTGGCGATGAGCACAACGGCGAGCGTCCGAATCGAGCGAGCGTTCATGTCGCGGTGGGTCAAGACCGACGAGACTACCACCCGGACGAGGCGCCGTGATCGAGGCCGCCGGCCATCACGGCTTCGATGCGCCGGATGCGGCCGTCCTCGATCTTGAAGAGTTCTGAGATCACCACCGCCTGCCGGCGCAACATGGCTTCCGAGTGCTTGACGACCTCGCCCGTCGGCAGCGTGTAAGTCGGCTCGGTGCCGCCGTGTCGGAACATGTACATTCCAGAGACGAGCCCGCGTTCCTCGTCAACAACGAGATGGCGGCGCGGTGCGATCTGGGTGATGTAGTTCCAGATCGGGTGATTCACGTTTTCGCGGCAGCCGAGCCCGGCCAGACCGGGCGCGCCGGCGCGTCCAGCCGTCGGCATGCCGTTCTCGATGCGCAGGCAGTTCGCCGTGAACGGCACGTGATCGATGATGTTCTTCTCGAGCGTGTCGAAGTAGCGATTGGCGATGTCGACCATCTCCGCGCGCGGGCGCCGCTGAGCAGGCGGCAGCACCGTAGTCCACACGGGATCGACCGTCACCAGGTTGTCGACGCTCCCGAAGCCGGTCTGGCCGACGCCGACGTAGACCGACTCGACCTCGCTGATGCGCCGGCCTTCGACCTTCAGCCGCAGCGTCAGCAACCCCGGGCGCTCGGCACCGTCCACCACGGTGTAGAGCGCGACCTGTCCGGCCATGAGATCGGTGACGAACAGCTTGTAGCCACGCACGCCTTTGATGGACTCCCACAGTCCTTGCCCAAGCGCCATCGGCCGGGTGTTCTGCGTGAACTTCACGTTGGCGGTGACGGGCGCCTTGGCCGGGTCGCGCGCTACCAGCGCCGACAGGTAGGCCTCGGTCGCATCGATCAGGCAGGTTCGATCGCATGCCCCGCCGGCTTGCGCTCGCAGGCCCGGCGCGGCGGTCACCAGGATGGTACTCGCGAGCAGGGTCCATCTCCTCCAGCGCTTCGTCATGACTCCTCCTGCTCGAATACCGTACACCTTCGGGCTTACGCCTCGCGCCAGAAGATCGAGACGTGAGGGTTACCGCACGTCCGGCCTCGTGGGCACGAGCGGCGGATCTATCTCGCACGGCAACGGGTTCCACCTGGACGCATCCGGCTCACGCATGAAGTGCGCGCTCGTCAGGTAAGGCTGATTCAGATAGGTCGGATCCTCCACGGTGGTGCTCACGATCAGCCACTGCGCTCCGTCTGGCCCGGGAACGCGATCGAAGAGCTCGGTGACGACGGCGTTCCGGCTGTAGGGGATGCCGTTCTTCCTCAAATAGCCCTCCAGGAGGTTTGTGGTTACCGTTCGCATCGCGCCCGCGCCGTACGCCAGTGCGGTGCCCCGTCCACGGTCGAACACGTCAACCCATTCGGCCGCGGAGAAGCCCTGTAGCGTGCGGGGACGGTCGGGCTCTCTCGATACGCTGAAGTGCAGCAGCTTCACCTGCTGGCCGGCATCAGTCTCGATACGGAGCGTCTTGTCGTCCTGCCAGTCAATCCGCAGGCGCGTGGGCAGTCGCATGATGACCTCAACCCTCGGGCAGATGCGCGAAATCCAGGCTGGTCGCTGGCCGATCACGGACAATCCTGAAGCCGTTTGTGGTTGGCGCTCTAGCCGGCAAGGGCTTGGCGCGCCCGTTCAACCAGCACGTTGTCCGGGGATCCGGAGCCATTCAGCCAGAAGACGCTGGCGGCAAGGTAGCGGTCGCGCCACATCGGCGAGAGGTAGTTGAAGTCCTCGAGCACCGCCGCGCTGTACTTGTAGTCGTGAGAATCGTTGCCCTTGAGGAAGATCAGCCGATTCGCGGCGTCCAGGAGCGCCTTCGCGTTGCCGTCCCGGCCCAGATAACCAAGAACTTTTCGTGCGGCGACCGTTTTGTCACTGCTGACGGCGCTGAAGATTTCGGTGATCGCCTGATCGCCCGGTGTCAAGGGCGCTAGAGCGGTGAGTTCGTCGACACGTGCACCCGACCTGGCGCCACCCCGCAGGAACGGAACGAACGACGCGCTCTGAAGCAGCAGCCACCGGCGTGTCTCGTCGCTCTGTGAGCGCTCGTACAGATACCGAATCGCATTCGTGGTCGTGACCGTGTGGAGCGGGACGATGCCAGGATTGCGCATCAACACTTCGCTGGCCCCGCACATCACGGCATCCCAGATCGCTTGGGGAGCAATGCCGCGCTGAATCACGTCGACAGCGCGGTCCGCGGCTTCCTCATCTGAGCCTTCACGGAGGACGGCGAGCATCTCGATCGTCGCTCCAGAATCGATGCGGCCTGTTCGCCAATCCGCCCGAAGCCGGCCAGCGAGCCCGTGATTGCGTCGCGCCGGACGGTCGACACGATCGTCACCGCGTAGCGGGTCACCGCCTTCGCGCGCCAAGATCGCGTAGGCCAGGGAGCGGAGTACCGGCTCGCTGTGCTGCCAGCCGATCGTGTCCAGGGTACGCCACGCGTTGGCGACGTAGATGGCCTTGTGGCCGATCGAGCGGAAATCACGAACGGCATAGCGCGCAAAGATCTCGAAGCTCTCCTCGGAAGTCAGGTGTCGTGCAAGCCCGGCCGCCGCCGCGTCGGCCGCAGCCTCGTCCCAGTTGTCCATGGCGGTGGTAAACGCGCGGACTGCCTGCGCCTTCGCGGGAACCGATTTCGCGTCGACAGCCCCCATCGTCCAGTCGCCTTCACGCACATCGTCGGCTTGTGACTCCTTGAAGTGATCGACGGCCCAGAGGAGCGGCAGCCAGCGATCGGCTTGGGGCGAGGCTTGGGCGACCAGATGAGCGGAATGCACGACGAGCACGGCGTGGAACTTGAACCCGACCGCAGGACGCGGCTGGATGTTGCGGATGCCGGCCAGCAGAAGCGCGGCGAGACCTTCCCGGTAGCCAAGCCCTTTCTTGATCCTGATGCCAACCTCTTCCAGGAGCTTCGCGCGCGGTGTGTCCTCGAACAGACGCACGAGCGGCTCGATCGCCGGATCGAACCGAACGATCTTTGGATCGACTTGGGTTTGTGCGGCTGAGACCGGCTTCACACCGGCGAGGAACGCAAGCTCGCCATAACCGAGGAGGGCGCTGGCGGAGTGGAGGAAGCTGCGCCGGTTCATCGAATTCACACGGCTTGCACGTATGTTACACCGACGCGCAACAGGGGGTCAGACCTTTGGTGCGCGCCATCCCTTCCACATCGTTGTACGAACCCCGTCCACCACATACTGGTAGATCTACCTCTGTCATCTCTACCCGCTGCCGAGCGCCAGGATGAGTGCCGCGGGGCGCGACGACGAATATGCCGGACACGAAGCGAGCACCATGGCCGTCGTCACATCGCGGCCAGTCGAGAGCGGCGGATCTTCCGGGTCGCCGATCCAGAGATCGGTGACCAGCTCGCCGCGCAGCCAGATTGGACCGACGATGCGCCGCGGCAGCGCGCCGGCGGTGGCCGCTTCACTCCAGCCCGAGTTCGGTCCGAGCAGCACACCGTGCTGCTCCAGTCTTGCTGGCTCGGATCGATGAGAGGCTAGGGCTGCTGGTGGAGGCGCGCGACGCGATCGCAGCAGTCGCGGCGCAAACACCGAATGATTCGCGCGTCCAGCAGATGCTCGACGAAATCGAGAGGCGGGTGCAGTAACGCTTCTCGAACGCAGAAAGTGTTGCTGAACCGGCGAGTCGGTCGTTCGCCGTTGTCAGCCTGTAGCTCGCCTGCGGCTGGCCCCAGCGTCGCGGTTCATGGGGTCATTCCGGTCCGAGGCCCCAGGATGCGATCATTTGCGATCACACCATGGGCGCTTCTATCCGGCGCGCACCGGCGCGTCCTACTTCGCCCCCAGCTCCGTGTACATGCCTTTGATGTAGCCGGCTATCCCGCCAAAGAATGGCGGCAGATTCGAGCTGTAGCCGGGATACGTGTCGGGGATCTTGTATTCCGCCGCGGCCTGCTCGGGTGACTTTCCTGCCTTCTGCTGTGCGCGTACCCATGACAGAAAATCTGCGTTGAAGGCGGCGTATTGCTTCAAGTCGGCCATGGGCAGTGTGGTATTGGCATGTCCGGTGATGATCATGTCGACGCTCGCGTTCAGCCCGTTGTACGCGTTCGTGAGCGTCTCCGGATACCTCACGCCGCTTCCGCCATTGCCGAAGTCGACGAGCGGTACGTTCTTGCCGGCAAAGATGTCACCCGCGTGCACCACTCGCAGTGCGGGAAAGACGACCCACGAGTCGCCGTTGGTGTGCCCCGGCCCGAAGTAATAGAGCTCGACGCGGTCATTGCCGGTCAGCAGCGACAGCTTGTCTTTGTAGGTGCGGCTTGGCAGCGCCTTCGGGTTCTTCTGGAACTCGGCCTGCATCTGCTTCTGCATGCTCGCCTTCGCGCTCTCGTGCGAGACGTACTCGATGTTTCCAGTGAACTCGAGCTGCCCGCTCGTATGATCCGGGTGCCAGTGCGTATTGATCACCATCGTGATCGGCTTGTTCGTGAGCGTCTTGACCTTCTCGAGGATCGGTTGCCCCCATCCAGGGTTCTTCGTATCGACGAGCACAACGCCGTTGGCCGTGACGAACGCCGCGGTATTGCCACCTCCACCTCTCAACACGAACAGGTTGTCTTTGATCTTGTCGACTTCGACGACCATCTGCTCCGTCGCGCCGCCACGTTGCGCGGTTGTCGTGATCGACAGACTGCCGAGGGCTATGAGCACGCCTAACACGAACGCTCGCTTCATCATTGCCTCCAAACCGTCAAAAGGCTCTGCGGAGATCTCAAGGCTGGAGCTCCTTGGCCGATTGTAGTTCCCCGTACATCGCCTCGAAAATTGATCGGCTGTCCACTCAGGACGGCTGTAACGGCTTCGATGTCGAGTATCAGCCGCATGTCTTTCATCTGATCGAGCCCGTAGTCGCCGACAAGTCCGGATGCCGCGAAGCGGCGCTATCTCAGCCACTTGCCGTCGAGTGACAACACCGAACCGGGCCCTTCGCGGTCAGCCGCCGCGCATCGGAACACCGGTCGCTCGTCAACAAGAACGTCATAGGCATTGCACTCGTCGAAGAGCATTTGTCGGTCTGGCTCGCTGAGCACGGCGATATCGGCAAATGGGGTCCGCGAACAAGAGTCGGGCCCACACCGATCCCTTGTCGTCACCGAGCCGACCCGACAGATCCGGGTAGGTATGCGCGTCGATGTATGCCGCCGGATGCGGCGCCGGAAGCGCGGGCAGGCAATGCGCCGCAGTAATGACCAACCGTGATCGCCGTGGCCAGTCGACGAGAAACCCTCGACCACCGGCGCCAACGCGAATCACGGCATCGCGGAGCGAGTCGAGATCGAGCACGGGCCATCCCCTAGGTCAGGGATAGCACGGCGGGAACGAAGGTCATGTGTAAGGCGCGTGCAGCTTGTGAAGGCGGCTTGTGTAAGTCGTGCGGTCAGTGCTGGCGGAGAGGTTAGTGCTTCGGCCCGTCGCTCCTTGCGTCGACCACCGATGGCCGCACGCCTTGCACACGAAGACGATGTGACGCCAAGTGTGGCGCGATTATACGGGCGGTTCAGCTCTCGGGATATAACTCCTGCGTGACGGCGCAGCGGTTTCCGAATCTTCAATTTATGGCTAGACTTGCCGCGATTCCCTGCGCGCTTTCTGGAGCGTCATCGACACCGCAATTCGTCGTCCCAAGGAGGCCTCATGTTCGCAAGAGTCGTTGTTGTCATGGCCCTGGCCATTTCCCTGTCCCCTGCGGCCACGCTCGCGCAGACTTCAGGCGGCTCACCGTCATGGGCCTTCGTGGGCGTCTGGAAGTTCAACGCCGCCAAGAGCGACGTACAGACCACACGATTGACGTTCACGCAGCCGCCTTCCGGCGAGATGACGCTGACGTTTGCGGGCTTCTCATACTCGTTCCGCATCGACGGCAAGGAGCGGCCCGCAGTACTTGGATCGAGCGCCATTTGGACGGAGACCGGTCCGCGTTCGTGGAAGACCGTGTACCGCATGGCGGGAACCGACAACAACATCGACACCTTCACGCTGTCAACTGACGGCAAGACGCTGACCATGACGACGGAGCGATTCGTGCCAAAAGCGGCTGTAGAGACGACGACGTTCACACGTGTGTCGGGCGGTTCCGGCCTCATAGGAGTGTGGCAGACGAAATCAGTGGCAAACGTGGACTTCCAGATGACGCTCGCATCGGCCGACGCCAAGCAGGTGACCATCACCTGGTCGTGGGGCGGAGCAGCAGTGGCGCCGGTCGACGGGCGCGAGGTGCCGGTAAAGGGTGCCCCGACCGCCGTTGGTCCGGGTATGACGGTCTCGTTCAAGCTCGCTGCACCTGACGCATTCGATCTCACGCTCAAGGACAACGGGCGGCAGATCTCTACCGCGCGCTACGTCGTCACGGGTGATGGGCGCGTGATGAATGCCGACGTGCTCAATGGGCCGCCGGGACCCGGACAGGAACGGATGAAGGTCGTGCTGGACCGGCAATGAACTGGGCGGGGCCCGGTTGGTGCCGGACGCAGGGTCCGCTTGCGGTCATGACGAAATACAGCTCTTTGAGCCGTGCCGTCTGTCGTTGTCCTCGACTCGCCCCGATTCACCCGACACAAGCGCCGCCGCTAGTCCTGGCAGGCGCGTACTGTCCCACTACGATCGACCGTCGATGGCGTGATCTCTCGCGTGTTTTCAGTCCGAGCTGCGGCTCGCCGCCACCCCCTTTGAAGAGTTCATCAAGAAGCATGAGGGCGACGGGCTCCGAACGAGTCTGCGGATTCTGGAAGAGGCAAAGGGGTGCTCAGACGGCTCAGACTGGGGCCTCGCCCCCGCCACTGCTCTACTGTCTGGGGCGTTCGTTGCGGTTCCTGTCGGATGGATCGGCATGGTCACCCCTAGCCTCGACGGTAGGGACTATAGACGATAGGAAGCATAGGACCCGTCTCGGATCTTGGGCACGCGGGCGGTAAATCGCAAGCGCAAACGCGTTCTGTCCCGTAGTGTCCACCCGTAATGTCCCAGGTCTGCGCCGAATCTAGGAGCCGCATTGTTTCACGCCGCCCGGGCGTAGTAGTTGAGCAACCCACCGAGTCGTGAACGCCGCCGAATGCGACCGACATGCTCGCGCTCTGACGGAAGCTCAATCAATTCGTTGTCCAGTCCTTGATGATTCCGCTCGACTGATAATGGCTGACAAACCCCGCGACAGCCCGTCGAAAGTGGTGCTCGCCGAACGGAATCACGCGATCCAGACACTCCTCATTGATCGAGGGGACGAAGCGTTCAGCATGCGCGTTCGCATTCGGCGCGCGATACGGCGTCCGGACTGATCGGCCTCGCCGTCCGCGCCCGGAGCGGGACGGACGACGCCACGTCTGTGGCCCCAGCCATCACGAGCGTCATCAACGCCACGACCATATAATCCCCTCCCATGGCGCTGCCGCCCATCCGCCATGCCACAACGAGCGACGGGATTCGCATCGCGTTTCACACGTTGGGCGAAGGGCCCGCCGTGGTGATGCTCTTCCCGTATCATGTCAATCACCTCGCGTTGAACTGGCAGGTCTCCCTGCATCGTGGCGCCATCGAGTTCTTCGCGCGCTACTTCACCGTGGTCAATCTCGATTTTCGTGGTGCCGGGCTCTCCGAGCGCCGCATTTCCGGGCTGTCGATCGAAACCTTCGCCGAGGATCTCGACGCCGTGCTGGCGGCGCTCCGTCTCGAGCGCGTCGCCTTGGTCGCCATCGGGCCCGCGACGGTGGTGGCCTGTCATGTCGCCGCTCGGTCACCGGATCACGTCGCGAGCCTGGTCTTCATCGAAGGCGGCGAGTCGGAGGCGAACCGCCGCGTGCTGAGTCTGCGGCACGTCAACTCGCATGTGGAAGCGCGCATGCGAGGCGCACTGGTAGGCGGCATCGCTGACCGACATGCTGCCGCGTCTCTGGCTGCCGTTGCTCGTGAGGCACTGGAGCCGGACGCGCTGCAGTACTGGGAGGATGTCCTCGATGACAACGAGTTATTGGCCGTCGCCGCACGTGTCGCGGCCCCGGCTCTCTACGTCAACGTTGCGGACGACGAGGTCATCCCCTTGGCTGGCGGCCAAGCGTTGGTCGACCGGCTGGCACATGCAACGCTGATCACGGTTCCCGGCCGGTCGCCGATGGATGTATGGCGCGACCGCCCAGGCGTTCAGCGCATCGCGCAATTTCTGGCGGAGCACCTCGGCGTCGAGACCGACGTCGTGCGCACGCAGCGGCGGGCGCGCAAGAGCCGTGTCGTGCATTCGACCGGACTATCCGAGCGTGAAGTAGACGTGTTGTGCCTGATTGCCGCCGGCAAGAGCAATCAGCAGATTGCCGACGAGCTGTTCATAAGTCTCAACACGGTATCCCACCACCTGCGCAACATCTTTGGCAAGACGGGCACGGTCAACCGCACGGAAGCGGCATCGTTCGCCTACCAGCAAGGACTGACGACCGACACTCGACCCGCTCGCGCCGGCGACTGACAGTCCCGACAAAACCACACGTTCGGGTGGTGATCCGCACGTGTCGGCTGTGCACAATGTCGACTCGCTGTGCTGGCGGGAGAGCGGGGCCGCGAAAGCGGCATTCCGTCAGCCACGCGCGCGAAAACCTCGTTAGTGGTTCTTACCGTCCACAGGAACGGACCGTACAGAAGGGCTGACCAGTTCCTCCCGGGGAACCGGAGGGTTTCAACCGATGCGCACGTACGCCATGACGTTCATCACGATCGCCTGCATTCTCGCGGGCGCAGCCGCTGCGGGCCGCTCGGGCACGCCCTATGGGGACGAGTCCGTATCGCACTCCGAAGACGCCCTCAAAAAGAAAAAGCACTGTAGGGAGTCGACGTTCGACGTGAATCGAGCGGGCATCCACGAGAGCTTCTCGACGACCGGCTGCATCGACGAGAGCAATCCGTTCTTCCAGGATCTCGGGACGAACGGTCGTACGTGCGAGACGTGCCACTTTGCGGCCGACGGCTGGAGCATCAACACGGCCTCCATCGAGCGCACGTTCCGGAGGA
>JALDXQ010000168.1:0-16295 GCA_032156805.1 Acidobacteriota bacterium | reverse complement strand
GCGAGAGCGTACTGATTGTCCGCAGTTAACGGATGTTCCATCAGATTTACGAGTTAATGGTGCTCGGCATGCATCCCGCGATCTCATGCCCCCGTCGAAGCCAATTTCGCCCCCTCAGGGTGAGTCGCTGCTGCGCTGGACGCTCCTCCAACGCGTCTGTCTATTTTACAAGGAAGGACGCCCAAACTACGACGACGGTTCCTTCTGGCGCGTTTTCACAATCCCGCCCATCAAACCGAAGCCGATGATGACGAGCGCACCGGCAATGATCCACGTCTGGCTGACGCCCAGACGCGAGGCGGCGTACGCGAGCCCGGCAACGACGAGCAGGGTACCGATCAGGTAGACAACGAAGTTCGTCATGCTCATGCACTCCGGTGCCGATGAGTGCAAGACGGCCGCCACCTGGTGCGGGACGGTTTGGTCATCGTTGGGTCCGGCTGAAGCCGGACACTAGGTACGCCTGCGTACGGCTAGCGGCCGAGCAGTTCGCGAATGAAGGGCACCGACTTCACGGCGACGCGATTCTTTCCTTTCCGCTTCGCGTCATAGAGCGCCTGGTCCGCGCGTCCCAGGAGACTCTGCGCCGTGTCGCCGGCAGAACACTCCGCCACGCCGCAACTGAGAGACACCGGGACCAGCCCTTCGACCTCGCGCAACTGCGCCGCGATCGCGGCCAGTGCGGATTGCATGCGCGCTTCCGACTGTCGCAGCGTGAGGCCGGCCGCAATCGCCGCGAACTCGTCACCGCCAATGCGAGCGAGCAGATCGCCCGGCCGCATCGATGCCTTGAGTGCGAGCGCCGTCTCCTGCAGCACCCGATCACCCATGGCATGCCCGTGCGTGTCGTTGATCCGTTTGAAGTCGTCGAGGTCGAACAGCGCGACGACGAACTGCCGCTTCGACTTCAGCAACTGCTCGCTCAGCGCGTTCTCGAAGTGCCGCCGGTTGCCGATCTTCGTCAGCGGATCGAGCGACGCTTCCTCACGCACTCCGGCCAGTTGCGTCTCGAGCACGGCAACCCTCGCCATGAACTTCTCGGTCGCATCACGCCACTGACGCTGCCGCTCCTCGGCGAGCGCGCGCAGTCCGGAGACTTCCTCGGCCAGCCGTGTCTTGAGCTGCCCGAAGTCCTTGATCTCCAGCAGCTCGCTGAAACGGTCGGCCGCCTGGCTGATGTCTCGCGATGGATCCTGGCCATCACCGCCGAGCACGGTGACGGTGTCGCGCACGAGCGCCACGAACCGTGTCAGTTCCGCGTGCTGCTCGGATTGCCGCCGGCACGCCTTCTCCACCGCTGCCCGGGCCGTCTCCAGGCACGATTCTGCGGTCGCGACCAGCGTGTCATCGTCAGCTGCGTCGGCGAGTTGCCGTCGATGGGAGTCGAGGCTCTCCGCGAGATCCGGCTCCCCGGCCTCGTGATAGGCCGCCGCCAGATCAACCAGCAGCGACAGCAGTTCGTCGACAGCGACCCTGAGCGTGGATTCAACCTCTGCACCGAAGCGCGACAGTCCCAGCTTGATCATCTCCGCCACGCGAAAAATCCTCGCGCACACAAATCGGCACACCAGGGCCCCTCTTGAAGCAAGTCAAGATCTGGACAGGCCTGCCGATTAACCAATGCGAAATGGTTCGGACACCATCAGCAGCGCTGGAAACACCCGTCTGTCGCACGGAACGCGAAGACATTCTGCGTAGCGCCGCATCGGTGCTGACCAGGACCGGCGAGGCGTTTCTTCCCGCCGTCGTGCAGGAAGTGGCCCGCGTGTTCGACGCAAGTGTCGCAGCCGTCGCCGAGCTCGTGAATGGAGACCGGCTCAAGACCGTGGCCATCTGGTCTGAGGGCGCGCCCGGACAGACTCTCGAGTTCCCGCTCGCCGGCACCCCCTGCCAGGCGTTGCTGCAGCACAACGGGATCAGCACGGGCCCCGATGCACAGTCGCTCTTCGGCGACGACACACCGTGGCGCTCACGCGGGATGTGCGGCTACATCGCCATGCCGCTCGTTGGGATCCGAAACGAAGTCGTCGGCTTGATCATCGTCATCACCCGGCGGAATCTCGGTGACGCACCACCCGAGGGCTCGCTCCTCGAGTTGCTGGCGGGCCGCGTCGCCGGCGAGATCGAGCGAATGCAGGCCGAACGGGATCTGCAGCGAAGCCATGAACATCTGCAGGCCGTTCAGCGGGTCGAGGCCATCGGCACGCTCGCCGGTCATATCGCGCACGACTTCAACAACCTGTTGACGATCATGATCGGCTACGGCGAGGTCCTGCAGGATCGGGATCCTTCGCAGGAGCTCACGGAACTGCTGGCCGCCGCCAGACGCGCAAGCACACTCACGAGGCAGTTGCTCGCCTTCGGTCGGCGGCAGGTGATGCAAGTGCAGCGGGTGGACATGAATCGTGTGGTGGCCCAGGTGCAGACGATGCTGACGGGCGCGATGGGGGCACAGAGTCGCCTATCAACGACACTCGAGCCGCGGCTGCCCGAGGTCGAAGTCGATCCCGGTCAGCTCGAACAAGTACTCGTCAACCTGGCGATCAACGCACGTGATGCCATGCCTGACGGCGGCACGCTTCACATCGACACGTCGCTCGTCGATGTTGAACGCCCCTACTTCCAGATGCCCCCGGGCCGCTACGTACGCCTCTCGGTCAGTGACACGGGGACGGGAATCACCCCCGAGGTGCTCGCGCACATCTTCGAGCCCTTCTTCACCACCAAGGGCAGCAGAGGCACCGGTCTCGGGCTCTCCAGCGTGTACGGCATCGTCAAGCAGAGCGGCGGGTTCATCTGGTGCGACAGCACTCCCGGCCAGGGCACGACATTCACCATCTACTTCCGGCCTGCTCCAGGGGTTGAGAAGGTGGAGACGGCGCCGGCGCGCGAGTCGGAGGTGCCCCGCGGTGGAGACGAGCGCGTGCTCGTCGTCGATGATGAGCCGGGCGTTCGGAAACTGCTGGCCCGTATCCTTCGCTTACGCGGCTACGACGTCTTCGAGACGGAAGACGCGGCGTCGGCCCTGGCGTTTCTCAGCAGCACCAATCGGCAGATGGATCTGGTCGTGACCGATCTCGTGATGCCGAAGATGAGCGGCACCCGCCTCGCTGAGGAGATCCAGACTCGATGGCCGGCCATCAAGCTGCTGTTCGTGTCTGGATTCCCGCGCGGCGACGCTCGACAGGCGACTTCAGGTGTGGCGAACGTCCCAGTCCTGCACAAGCCGTTCACGTCGCAGCAGATCGAGAAGACGGTTCGAGATCTGTTGGACGCCTGAGCACGGTCCGGCTGCCGCCTTCGCGCTTCGGCGGGCCAGGAAAGCCGCACACTACGTGGACTACGCCTAACGGCGTCCGCCGCGGCCCCACTTCCAGCCATCCGCGGGCCGTTCGATCTGCTTCAGGTGAATCTTGTTCTCACTGGCAGTGCGCCCCGGGCTGCCGGTCACAATCACATGATCACCAGCCTTGAGCGTGTCCTTGGTGATGCCGTCACGCGACAGCCGGTTCGGATTCGCCCATTCGGCTGAGTATTGCTGCACCCCTCCGCTGGCGTCGGTGACCGACATATATACCCAGGCGTGCGGGGACTTGTATTCGAACGCGACGAGCTTGCCTTCGATGGTGACCGATTGCTCTTCGAAGTAGTACGCAGAAAACGAGTGATGGCCACCGACCAATGCACCCGACGCCACCACGAGCACAACAAGCAGTGGGAACGTCTTCACGAGACCCTCCTTCCGCCGCGATGTATGGAAGACACTCTACACCCGAACGAATGGCTCGACGCCGAAATCCGAACTCGACGCCGGGATTTGCGGCATGGCGGAACGAATGAGATCATGTGGGCGCTGTGCCGCTGCGGACTTCCATCGTTGGCCTCCTCATCCTGACGCTCGTTGCGACGACCCAAGGGCAGGATTCGAGCCCGGCCACTCCACTGACGCTCGTCTCGCGCGACGGACGCCGAATGGTCCCGACCTCGCTGCAGGCTGGACGGGAGGTCGTGGCGCTCGACGACATTGCCAACCTGTTTCAGGTGAGCGTCAAAGAGGATGCCCTGGCCGGCGGCGTGACCATCTCCTACCGCGGCCGCACGATCGTCGCCTCAGCCAACCGGCCGATGGCCTCCGTCGAGGGACGTATCGTATCGCTGCCGTCTCCCGTCGTCCGCTCGGGACGTCGATGGCTCGTCCCGATCGAGTTTCTCTCCGTCGCGCTCGCGTCCATCTACGATCAGCGCATCGAGTTGCGGCGCACATCCCGGCTGCTCATTGTCGGTGACGTGCGACTGCCACGCGTCACGGCAATTGTCGAAAGTCCTGGACCGCCGACGCGCGCCTCACTCGATATTGCGCCGGCGACCGCCGTCGCGGTCAACGCGGAACTGGGACGGATACTCGTCCGCATCGATGCCGACGGGCTCGACTTCACGCCGGCCAACCCCGCAGGTCTCATCGACCGCATCAGACCGGGCGACCAGCCGAACACGATCCTCATCACCACGACCGACGCCGCGGGAACCGGACGCACCACGGTGACGACAGCAAACAATGTCGCGCGCGTGCTGATCGAAGTCCCCGCAGCCGCCACCTCCGAATCCAAGCTCCCGAGCCCGGAGCCGCGCCCGCCGACTCCCGAACCGCCGGGCGCGGTCCCGGATCCGCGCGCCGCGATCGAGGCCACCCGCACCTGGCAGACCATCGTGATCGATCCCGGCCATGGCGGCGAGGATGTCGGAGTACGCGGGGCAAAGGGCGCGGAAGAGAAGCAACTGACGCTCGACATCGCCCGTCGACTGCGCATGATGGTCGAAAATCGACTCGGTCTTCGGGTGATCCTGACGCGCGACGATGACCGCGCGATCGGACTCGACCAGCGCGCGGCAATGGCCAACAACGGGAAGGCGAATCTCCTCATCAGCCTTCACGTCAACGGGTCTCTCGTCCCCGATCAGGCTGGCGCCGAGGTGTTTCATCTGCAATTGGATCGCGCGAGCGAGGAAGTCGTCCGGGCCGCGACTGCCGAGGGGACTGCCCTTCCAACGCTCGGTGGCGGTGTGCGGCGGCTGGATCTGATTCCCTGGGACCTGGCGCAGGCACGCCATCTCGATGAATCGTCGGTGCTGGCCAGCGTGCTTCAGGAAGAGTTGCAGCGCCAGGTACCCATGAGCGTGCATCCGGTGCGCCAGGCGCCCATGCGGTTGCTCGCCGCGGCCAACATGCCGGCGGCGCTCATCGAAGTCGCGTACCTGACCAACCCGGAACAGGAAGCACGCCTCAACACCGATGACTTCAAGACAACGCTCGCACAGGCGGTGTTCAGCGCGATCGTGCGCTTCCGCGCGTGGTCCGAGGAGACGCAGACGCCGTGAGCATGAGAGCGTGGTGGATGGCCTTTGTCGGCGGCCTCGCCGTCCTGGTCCTGATCGCCATCGGCATCGCGCGGATGTACGGGCCCCGGGAACCAGCGCCAGCTGACCAGCCGTCGACAACCGCACCGGCAGAGACCAACGAAAAGGCGCACATCACCGCGACACTCTTCTTTGGATCCGCCGACGGCCAGACACTCGTGCCAAGCCGTCGCGATGTGCCGCTGGCATCGAGTGTCGTGGAACAGGGCCGGCAGATTCTGACCGCCCAGTTGACCGCAGAACCGCCCGCGTCGTACGTCAACGTCATCCCGTCGGGAACAACACTGCGTGCCTTCTACGTCACCGATCGCGGTGATGCATTCGTCGATCTCAGCGCGGACGTCGTTCGCGGACATCCGGGAGGCTCACTGAACGAGCTGCTCACCGTCTACGCGATTGTCAACGCCGTCACCGCCAACCTGCCCGCCGCGCGCCGTGTGCAGGTCCTCATCGACGGCAAGGAAGCAGACACCATCGCCGGTCATGTCGATCTGCGTCGTCCACTTACGCGAAATGACTCGCTGGTGAGCGAGGCGGATGAGAAATGACCTCGTCTCTCCATTCTGCATTCTGCATTCTGAATTCTGCATTACAGTGTTCCTCTCATGAGATCAGACGGACGTCTTCCGGAACAGCTCCGCCCCACGCGGATTACACCCAATTACCTGATTCACGCTGAAGGTTCAGTACTGGTAGAGGCTGGCAAGACGAAAGTGATTTGCACCGCCAGCGTGGAGGATCGTGTGCCTCCCTTCCGCCGGAACACCGGGAAGGGATGGGTGACGGCCGAATACGGCATGTTGCCGAGGGCCACGACCACACGAACGCAGCGCGAGTCGACGGCAGGCAAGGTGGGCGGACGCACGCAGGAGATCCAGCGTCTCATCGGTCGTTCACTGCGCGCCGTGACAAAGCTGGAGGAGCTGGGCGAGCGGACGATCACGCTCGATTGCGACGTCATACAGGCCGACGGCGGGACGCGCACCGCATCGATCTCCGGCGCCTTCGTCGCCCTCGTGCTCGCCATCAACAAGATGCGTGAGCAGGATCTGATTCGCACGATGCCGGTCACTGACTTCGTCGCGGCCACCAGCGTCGGCATCGTGGGGGGTGAGCCGATGCTCGATCTCGCCTACGTCGAGGATTCGAAAGCCGATGTCGACATGAACGTCATCAAGACCGGGGCCGGACTCTACATCGAGCTGCAGGGAACAGCAGAAGCCCTCCCCTTCGGCCGGGAGGCGCTGAACCGCCTGCTCGATCTGGCGGACACCGGTATTCGTCAACTCATCGCCCTTCAAAAGGGACTGGTCGGCCAGTACATCGGAAAGCCCTGAGGTGCGATTGCTGGTTGCCACGACGAATCGCGACAAGGTTCGCGAGATTCGATCCCTCCTCGCCCAGGCGCCAGTTGATCTCGTCGCGTTGAGTGATCTGGCGCCGGTACGTGAGCCGGAGGAGACCGGCGAGACCTTTCAGGAGAACGCCCGGCTGAAAGCCCGATATTACGCCGCGCACTCAGGAATGCTGACGGTCGCCGAAGACTCCGGGCTCGTGATCGACGCGCTCGACGGCGAGCCGGGAGTGCGATCGGCCAGGTTCCTCCGGCCCGATGCGTCATACCCGGAACGATTTGCCGCGATCTTCGAGCGGCTGGCTCGACATGCCAATCGCCCACGAACGGCGCGCTTCGTCTGTGCGCTGGCGGTCATCGACGGCCAGGACATCGTCTTTGAGACGACTGGCACGGTGGAGGGTCTGATCGCCCAGGCTCCGGCCGGGACACGCGGGTTCGGCTACGATCCGATCTTCTACTATCCGCCCTATGGCGCCACGCTCGCTGAAGTGGGCGAAGCAGAGAAGCTCGCCGTTGCACATCGCGGCCAGGCATTTCGCGCCCTCGCGACGTGGATCAGCACCAAGCACACTGTCACTGATTGACGCCTACTGCATACTTCGTTTCCTCCGAAAAGACATCCAGTCAGCAGCCTTCCGATCCGAGCTCGAATCTCTGACATTTCCAGAACTGCCGATAACAGATCCAGCAGGTGACAACGTCGCATTCATGGGCCATCGCGCGCATCTTTACGCATGACAGTCGTCCGTTGAAAAGCGCACTGCACTTGGCTTCTCGGTTGCTGAATAACCAGTGATGTCGAAATTGGTTACTCGACCACCCGTCATGGCAGACACGGCCTCGCTGGCGAGGAACGTGTATCTTCCCGTTCGCGACTGAGGTAACAGGACGTGGTGGAAGAGACTCGACCGGGCAACGTCGACGGCAGCAGCCGTAGGGAGCAGACCGCCCCGACGCAGCCTGACGAGACGAAGCGCTCGCAGCCACTGGCGGCAACGATCTTCGTGGCGACGATCATCGCCGCGGGCGCGACCGTGCTTGGCCTGTGGGGCCCGAGACAGGTCCCGAACCCGGTGCTGTTCGGCACGTTGCTGGCGGCCTCCGCCCTGGCGTCGAGCCTGCGGCTTCGCGTCCCGCTGGGCGCGCGGTCCTCGAACCTCTCGGTGTCCTACAGCGTCGACTTCGCCGCGTTGCTGCTGATCGGCACCGAGCTGACGATGGTCGTCGCCGGGATCAGCGCGTGGCTTCAGTCCGCGTTTGGCAACGACCGGCGCAACCCCGTCTTCAGGACGATCTTCAACGCGGCAACGCTCGTGCTCACGGTCAAGACCGCCGGGTTGGTCTTCGTGTACATGGGTGGCCGACCTGGCTCGTTCGATCTGAGCATCGGCGAAATCGGCAAGCCACTGGTTGCCAGCGCCCTGGCCTACTACGTGGTCAACACCACGATTGTCGCAACTGCGATCGCGCTGACGACCAGCCGGCCGGTGTGGGCCGTCTGGCAATCCAACTTCCTGTGGACCGCGCCCAGCTACTACGTCGGCGCGGGCGCGGCGGTGGCCAGCTCC
Organism: Acidobacteriota bacterium; assembly: GCA_032156805.1. Lineage (GTDB taxonomy): Bacteria > Acidobacteriota > Vicinamibacteria > Vicinamibacterales > UBA2999 > Gp6-AA40. The sequence goes on along the minus strand of JALDXQ010000168.1, from coordinate 7,955 downwards.
ATCCTCTGGCAGACGCAGCAGTGGTGGCTCCTGCCCCTGGCAGCCGCACCTGTATATCTGACGTTCCGCTCCTACCGGATGTACGTGGAGCGGCTCGAATCCGAGGAGCGGCACAAGGAAGAAGTGCTGCGACTGCACGGCGACACGCTCGCCGCGCTGGAAGCCGCCCGTCGATCGGAGGAGCGCTACGCGCTTGCCGCGGCCGGCTCGAACGACGGCCTCTGGGACTGGGACGTGACTGCGGATGCGCTCTACTGCTCGGAGCGGTGGAAGCTGATGATCGGGCTCTCGCCAAGCGATCGCGTGGCAACGCTGGACGAGTGGCTGGGCCTGGCGGACGAAGAGGATCGCGCGGGACTCAAGCAGTCGATTGATGCCCACCTGACGGGCATCCGATCGCATTTCGAGATCGAATATCGATTGCGCCATGTCGATGGCGGTGTCCGGTGGGTACACTGCCGGGGCATCGCGGTGCGCGACGAATCAGGGCGAGCCATTCGACTGGCCGGGTCACAGACCGACATCAGCGAACAGCGTCGCATCCGGGACTCGCTGGCGCAGGCAGCGCAGCACGACGCGCTCACGGATCTGCCGAACCGCTCGCTGTTCCGCGAGCTGGTTCAACGGACGATCGACCAGGCTGCGCGCGTTCCATCGGCAGGATACGCGGTCCTGTTCATCGACCTCGATGGGTTCAAGCTAATCAACGACACGCATGGCCACGTCACAGGCGACCGCTTCCTCAAGGCGATCGCCCGGCGCCTGCAGTCGCATCTGCGCCCCGGCGATGTGCTCGCCCGCCTCGGCGGAGACGAATTCGGCGTGCTCGCCAAGAATGTCGAAACGACCGACGATGTCCGCGGGATCGCACAGCGCCTGCAGGATTCGCTGGCCGAGCCTTTCGTGGTCAACGGGCAGAAGCTGCGCGGCGCCGCCAGCATCGGTATCGTGCTCGGCTCGTCCCAGCCGCGATCGGTCGACACGCTCCTGCGAGACGCCGACATCGCGATGTATCGCGCGAAGGCTGCCGGGCGCGGCGGCTACGAGCTGTTCGATCCCGACATGCACACGGCGGCGTTGAAGCGGCTTACCGTCGAGACCGAGCTGCGCCGCGCGATCGAGCGCAACAGCCTGACGGTCTTCTATCAGCCGATCGTGCAACTGCCGTCGTCCCGTATCTCCGGACTGGAAGCATTGGTCCGATGGCAGCGCGCGGATGGCCGCCTGATGGCGCCGTGCGATTTCATCACTATCGCCGAAGAGACGGGCCTCATCGTTCCGTTGACCTACCAGGTCCTCGCTCAGGCCTGCCACCAGGTCGCCGCGTGGCAGCAGATGTTCGGACGGTCGCTCGATCTGTCGGTGAATATCTCGTCGAAGCTGTTCTCGAGACCGGAGTTCATCGACAAGGTCGAGGAAGCGATTCGCGAGAGCGGCGTTCTTCCGGGCACGCTGCGCCTCGAGATTCCCGAGAGCGCGCTCATCGACCATTCCGATGTCGTCGGTCACCACTTCAATCGGCTGCGCGGTCTCCAGGTGGCGGTACACCTCGATAACTTCGGAACCGGTTACGCCTCGCTGAGCTATCTTCAGCGGTACCCGGTGGACGCGTTGAAGCTGGACAAGTCGTTCGTGGCGAAGATGGGTACGCCGAGCAACGACGGTGTCGGGGGCGCGATCGTGAAGCTGGCGCGGGAGCTCGGCATGGGCCTCATCGCCGAGGGCGTCGAAACGGTGACCCACGTCGAACAACTGCGCGCGCTCGACTGCCCGCACGCTCAGGGCTATCTCTTCTCGCGGCCGCTGACCGCCAGCGACATTGTTCCGCTGCTCGTTCGCGAGCTCGCTCCTGTGGCGCTGCCGACTGCGTCGTAGTCAGAGCTTCCTCAACCGCACACGCCGCACGGCGTGGTCCCGCCCCTTCTCCAGGATGAGATGCGCGCGTTCGCGCGTGGGCAGGATGTTCTCGCGCAGATTCACCAGGTTAATCGACGACCACAGGCGCCGGGCGGTCTCTACGGACTCTGCCGCGTTCAGCGCCGCGTATCGATGGAAGTACGAAGAGGCGTTCTGAAACACCGTGTCGCGCAGCGCCTGGAATCGCTCGATGTACCACTGCTCGATATCCTGCTCGGTCGCATCGACGTAGATCGAGAAGTCGAAGAAGTCCGAAACGAAGGCCCGGCCGCCGCCTGTGTGCAGCACGTTCAACCCTTCGACGATCACGATGTCCGGACGCCGCACGACCTGATGTTCGCCCGGCACGATGTCGTAACGGAGATGCGAATAGACCGGCGCCTGAACTTCGGGTGCACCCGACTTCAGTTCAGCCATGAAGTGCACCAGGCGACGCACGTCATAGCTTTCGGGGAATCCCTTTCGATGAGTGAGGCCCCGTGCTTCCAGCGTGGCGAGTGGAAGCAGAAACCCGTCGGTGGTCACCAGGTCCACCTGCGGGTGACTCGGCCATCGCGAGAGCAGGGCCTGAAGCAGTCGTGAGGCAGTGCTCTTCCCCACTGCCACGCTGCCAGCCACGCCGATGACAAACGGCACCTTCGGGCTTTCCGATCCCAGGAACGTAGCGGTGGCGCTATGGAGATTGCGAGTCGCCGCGACGTAGAGATTGAGCAATCGGGAGAGGGGCAAGTAGATGTCGGCCACCTCGTCGAGCGACGTCCTCTCGTTGAGGCTGACGAGCCCCCTCAATTGCGGCTCGGTGAGCGGGAGCGGCGTGGCCGCGCGAAGACGCGCCCACTCGGCCCGGCTGAACTCGACGAACCGAGAGACTGCGACTTCCTCACCACGGCCGGACATGAGGCCCATTCTAGCTGTCCGTCCGCGTTCGCCGTCGTCGGCGGGCGACAGTTGCTCGAGGATCAGAGGTCACGTCACACGGACATCATCGCTCTGTCGTGTGTCTTGTGGGCAAATTCTGGCGATGGTCGATGGCGTGATGTTTGCCCCAACCGCGCTTTATGGGTTATTTGCTGGCAGCCCTGCTGGTTCTCCTGGCTGGGGGCACCGCGCAGGCGGCGCCGGGCGAGCAGGACCCTCCGCCGACGACCCAGGCCCCTCGACGAGGCCCGGACTTCCTGTTCGGTCAACCCGACGGCTCGATCGCGGTTCGGGGCAGTTGGATCTTCAGCCGGACTGGCAGCGACTGGTACGACTTCGTCACTGATGAACTGACGATCGAAAACAGCGACTTCAATGCCCCGGCCTTCACCTTCGAGGTCGGTTTTCTGGTGACACCGCGGCTCGACATCGTCGCTGGCGTCGATATATCCAGCGCCTCCACCACGTCGGAGTACCGGGATTTCGTCGACAACAACCGCCTGCCCATCACGCAAAGCACGCAGCTTCGTGGAACCACCATCACCGGCGGCGTGAAATACGCGCTCATCCCGCGCGGGCGTGAAGTCGGCAACATCGCGTGGGTTCCGAGCGCGGTCATACCCTATGTCGGGGCGGGTGGTGGCGCCCACTGGTACAAACTGACACAGCAGGGTGACTTCGTTGATTTCGTCGATTTGTCGGTCTTCAGCAATCTGTTTCGGTCGAGCGGATGGAGCCCCAGTGCTCATGTGTTCGGTGGCGCGGACCTGAAACTCCATCGCCGCGTGTACCTCACTGTCGAGGCGCGCTACCAGTGGACCGCGGGCGACCTGGGTGCCGACTGGATCGACTTCGACCCGATCGACCTATCGGGTCTGCAGATAGGCACCGGCGTTAACTTCGTCTTCTGAGTTTTGGCATACGATCTCCTGCGAGGGACAACCCGATGAAGACGCTGGTTCTTGCCTCGGCGCTCTCGTTGTTCCCGGTAGTCGCGAGCGCCCAACAGCTTTCCGACCCGAAGTGGACCCCGTGGGTCGGCTGCTGGGAACTGGTGACGGAAAATGCGCGGGACGCGGCGGCGCGTCCGAGCCCGTCCCGTCGGACGCTGCCGTCAACCGCGCCCTCTTCGCGGCCGCAGATCTGCATCGAGCCTGCAGGCTCTGGCGTCACCATGACCACCAGAGTCGCGGGGCAACAGGCGATTCAACAAACAATCGTTGCAGACGGGCTCGAACATCCAATGACTGATGCCGAGTGCCGCGGCATCCAACGAGCAGAGTGGTCCAGCGACAGCCGGAAGATCTACTCACGAGCCGATCTCACCTGCTCAAACGATAAGGGCACGCGTCGCGTGTCTGGGTTCTCGATTCTTGGCGCCAACGGGACGTGGACCGACATTCAAGCCATCGACGTGAGCGGACAGCAGACTGTACGCGTACGAAACTATCGACGAGTGTCCGAGATCGCTCAGATCGGTACCGGACTGACGCACGCCCCACCGCTGACGCTTGACGATGTGAAAGACGCAAGCGGCAAGGTGTCGCCGCGAGCGCTCGAGGCTGCGCTGGTCGAGACTGCCTCCTCGTACGACTTGTCCGGCAAGGACCTCGTTGCGCTTCAGGACGCCAACGTCCCGGCCAGCGTGACGGATCTGATCGTCGCCCTCTCCTACCCGGATCGCTTCGTCGTCGAGCGACAGGCGCGAGCCGATCTGCCGCCACCCACGCCCTTCATCGACGAACCGTTCTTCCTTGGCTGGGCCTTCGGCTACCCGATGTGGTCCGACCTGTATGGCTTCTACTCGCCGCTGTACGGTCCTTACGCGCCGTACTTCTATTCGCCGTTCTACGCTTACCTGCCGTGGTACTACCCGCCCTACTACGGAGGCGGTGGCGGGATCATCATCATCCCTCCGGATAACGGATCGGGCGGTGATGGTCAGCAACCGAGCGGCGGGGGCCGAGCAGTCGATGGCCGGGGCTATACACGCGTTCGTCCGCGCGAGGCGGATCCGGTTCCCACGCCGATCAACGCATCGCGCGGTTCGACGGCGCCCTCTTCTGACGGATCATCGTCATCATCCGGCGGCGGTGCCACGGTCTCGAGTCAGGGCTTCTCGAGCGGAGGCTCTTCGGGCGGTGGTGGCGACAGTGGTGGCGGACGCACGGCTCAACCGAGGTAATTTTCGAAACTTCGGTGATACTCTGGCGAGTCGGGACGTTTTTCGGACAAGCCGGAGTTCAACATGTACCGAGGATTGAAACAAACGATGGCCGCGGCGGCCGTCGCGGCGATGGCGACCGCAGCCGCGGTCAGCCTCGAGGCGCAACAGGGACGAGGGCAAGGTGCCGGCGCGGACGGGGCCCAGGGCGCCGGTCGAGGTCAGGGAGCCGGTCGTGGAGCCGCGCGACCGGAGTGCCTGAATCCAAAAATTCCAGCCGCTGAGTGCAACATCGGCGCACCGGCAATCAACTGGCCTGACCCGCCGCTTGGGGACGGTCCGTTCCAGATCGAATCGGCTCTTGCCCAGCATCGCAACCTGCGCGTCGTGGTGGTGGCGCGCCTTCGCCAGCCGTGGTCGATCGCCTTCTTGCCAGGCGGTGACATCCTCGTGACCGAACGCGGCGGCGGCGTGGACGAAAACAAGCGGCCCAATCCCGGCCAGTTGCGAATCATCCGCAAGGGTGTGCTCGATCCCAATCCGGTCGCCGGCACACCGCAGGTGCATGTCGCGGGTCTGCAGGGAATGATGGACGTCGTCCTTCATCCGCGATTCGCCGAGAACCGCTACGTCTACCTCGCCTATCACAAGCCTGTCCCCGATGGCGCGGGCGGGATGGCCGGCGAAACCACGCTCGCGCGTGGAGTCTGGAACGGTACGGCACTGACCGATGTGCAGGACATCTTCCGATCGGGCGCCACGCGGACAGAGTCCTCCCGCATCGGTTTCGGAAGGGACGGCATGTTGTACATGTCGATCAGCGCGTCCGGGACGGGCCCCGACGTCTTCCGCTCTGCCGATCCCAATGACTACGCGGGAAAGACTGTCCGCCTGCGAGACGACGGGACCATCCCGCCGGACAACCCCTTCGCAAACAAGCCCGGATACAAGCCAGGGATCTACACACTTGGCCATCGCAACGGTCATTCCATGTCGCTCAACCCGGAAACCGGGCAGATGTGGATGACCGAGCAGGGGCCCAACGGCGGCGACGAGATCAACATTCTGAAGGCGGGTGCCGACTACGGGTGGCCGTACGTCAGTGATGGACGGAACTACATGGGACCAAAGATCTCGGAGAGTCCATATAAGCCTGGCACCGAGCTCCCGCACGTCGTCTGGGTTCCTTCTATTGCCGCCACGGGCGGGACGTTCTATACCGGCGATGTGTTCACAGGGTGGAAACGGAGCTACTTCGTGGGTGGGTTGCGCGAAGGCGAAACACCCCGTACGGGTCAGCTCCAGCGGATCGAGTTCAACGAGAGATGGGAGGAGGTCCGCCGCGAACCCATGCTGCGTGAGTTCCACCAGCGAATTCGGGACGTCCGGCAAGGCCCCGACGGCCTGCTCTACGTCGTGACGGGAGAACCCCAGGGGGCGCTCCTGCGAATCGAGCCGGCACAATCGGCGCCGGCTTCGGCGTCGAAATAGCCCTCCCAGACAATCAGTCGGCCTCAGAAGAATTCGTTTGGCCGTGTCCCGGTTCGACACACCGGGATACGGCGAGCGACCGGTCTCCGGCCGTACGCAATGCGCTGATTTTCAGGTGCTTACCAAGAAAGACGCACCCCATTCTGGCGGGAACGACAGTTGCTCGGTAGAAGCCCACGATGTGGCCCATGTGAGGGCCAGTGTGTGTGCGAGCAAAGGCCATGAAGACACAGCACCTGACAGGCTCCCTGGGACGAGTAAACAAGGAACTCTGGGTCGTCCTTTCGCTGTTTGCAATCGCGCTACTGCTGAACCAGGTGATTGCGGCGCAGCGCATGGTGTTGAGTTTCTATGTGCTGCCAACCATTGCGTCGGCCTATTTCTACGGCCGGCGGCACGGGACATTGACCGCCTTTGCCAGCGTGCTCCTGGTGGTTGGCCTGCTCCTCTTCAAGGACTCGGTACCTGGCCACACCGCAGCGCAGACCATGACCTCGATGGACTGGCTGGAAGTAGTCATCTGGGGCGGCTCGCTCATCGTCACCGGTTACCTGATGGGGACGCTGTACGAGCACAAGAACCAGCAGATCAACGAGCTACGCGAAACGTATCAGGGCGTGCTGTTGATTCTTCGGCACTTCATCTCGAAGGACACCTACACGGAGAACCATTGCTACCGCGTGTCTGTGTACGCCACACGCATTGCGGCGCAGTTGAACCTGCCGACCGATCGCATCGAGGACGTCAGGGCCGCAGCGCTCCTGCACGACATCGGGAAGCTTGAAATCAGCCGTGACCTTCTTTACAAAGCTGCACGCCTGACTCGCGAGGAGCACGAAAGAATCAAGGAACACGTCCCCCGTGGCATCGAGATGCTGGAGCCGGTGGGGGGCGCCCTGAGGCGCGTCATCCCGATCATCCTCGCCCATCACGACAAGTTCGACGGGAGCGGCTACAACCCAACGAGCGGAGAAGCGATTCCGTTCGAGTCCAGAATCATTGCGGTGGCGGATGTGTACGATGCGCTGACGAGCGACCGCCCATATCGCAAGGCAATGTCTCCATTCGAGGCGCGTGACGTCATCACGAACGGAGAGAACACCGAGTTCGATCCAAAGGTCGTCGCGGCGTTCAACTCGCTGTTCCGTCGGGGCGAGCTGGAAATCTGGTCGGCGCCGCTGTCGGCGGCGTAGGAAGCCCGCAGGGCGAGTCTAAAAGACCCGGCCACCGTGCAGTTCGGCCACGTAACGGGACGCGCGCAGCAGCGTCAGAGCGGACGTGACCGCCGTTCCGCCGGGAACCGTTCCCTCACGCGCGTCATCCTTGGCGAGGATGGACCGCCAGAAGAGCGGCAGCTCGGCCCCTTCGTGATCGGCCACAAAGGCAACGGCACCATCTGACCGAGTCGCGGCCGTCAACGAGACGGTTCGCGCACCCTGAACTCTCAGTAACGCCGGAGGAGCGA
>JALDXQ010000167.1:0-16383 GCA_032156805.1 Acidobacteriota bacterium | reverse complement strand
GCCCCACCCTTCAGCCCTCCGCGTCTCCGTGTCTCCGCGGCGATCCGTTTCCTCCGTCACCTCCGGTGAATCGGCACGCGCGGCACGCGCAGGAGAAGACCCATGTTGACGACGACGGTGACCAGCAAGCGAGCGGAAATCACTGAGGCCGTGGACGCGAAGACCGCCGAGATTGCCGCGTTCCTGCAGAAGCTCATTCAATTCGACAGCGAGACGGGGAAGGAAGGTCCGATCCAGGACTTCATTGCCGCGTACCTTCAGCGGATGGGCCTCGAGATCGACACGTGGGTGCCCGACCTCGAGGAACTCGCGAAACACCCGGCGTACATCCCGGCCAGGGGGCGCGACTTCTCAGGCCGCCCCAACGTCGTCGGCATCCATCGCGGCGATCCGGCCGCACGGTCGCTCCTCTTCAACGGCCACGTCGACACGATTCCCTGGACGCCCGTCAGCGACTGGCAGTTCGACCCGCTGTGCGGCGAGCTGAAGGACGGCAGAATTCTCGGCCGCGGATCGTCGGACATGAAGGGCGGACTGGCGGCCATGACGATGGCGCTGAAGACGCTGCTGGATATCGGCCTGCCGCCGCGCGGCTCGGTGATTCTCGAGTACGTGATGGACGAGGAGGTCAGCGGTCTGGGCACGCTCGCGTGTGTGACGCGTGGGTATAAAGCCGACGCCGGCATCTCGCTCGAGACCAGTGACCTGCACGTGCAGCCCGCCTGCATCGGACGGCTGTGGTTCGTCGTCGATGTTCGCGGCAAGCCGGCGGGGATCTCCCGCCGCTGGGAGGCGATTAATGCCCTGGACAAGGGCTACAAGATTGCGAAGGCGATCGAGGACTTCGAGGGGCTTCGAATCAACACGCTGACGCATCCGCTGTTTCCCGACAATCGTGGCGCTTTGCCCTGCGCAGTCGGCAAATTTGAAGCCGGGCACTACGCCAGCGCGACACCCGACCGGGCCATCCTGCGCGGCAGCATCGGGTTGATGCCGCAGGAAGACATCGAGCAGGTGAAACGCGACTTTCAGACGTTCATTCGAAACGTCTGCGACCAGGACCCGTGGCTCAACACACATCAGCCGGAGGTCTGGTTCGAGGGTCTGATCGCCGAAGGCGCCGAGATTCCCGTCGATCACCCGATCGTCACGACCGTCGCCAAAGGGTTTACGGAAGTGACCGGCGCAGAGCCGGTCTATAGCGGTCGCATGGGAGCGGCCGACACGCGTTTTCTCATCCGCCATGGCGACACACCGACGGTCATCTTTGGTCCGGGTGTCACGGCTCAGATGCACGCGACCAACGAATGGCTGCCGCTCGAGAATCTCGTCATCGCGACGAAGACGCTGGCGCTCGCCATCCATGATTGGTGCGAGTGAGACGAGGTGTCCGTACATGATTGTCGACACGCCTTTGTTTCGCGACATCCATGTACCGACCGCGCCAACGCGCCTCTCGACACCAGCGCAAATGCCAACGTTTCCGAGTGGTCACGCCAGGATCGAAGTGGACTCTCGTTTGCTGCAGGTTCGAGCAAGCCTCGCGAAAGCCTGGGGCAGAGGCGGGAGCGTTCCATGTCATTGGGTGGGTCGGCACACGTACTGGACTGGACGCACTCCCACGAAGAGATCCAGAAGCTGTCGACGCTGCTCGGCGCCAGCCAGGCGCTGTTGGGTGCCGCTGACTTCAAGAGCGGACTGCACAGCGTGCTCGAGACCCTGAGTGTGTCCCAGGGTGCGCTTTCGAGCCGCATCGTCCTGCTGAATCAGCAGACCGGTGAAATCGAGCTCGACACCTCGCCGGGGCGTGCCGACCGCGGCAAGCCTCTCGGCAACGGTGTGGAACGGGTCCTTCCCGCGGACGTGCGCAACGGCAAGCCGATCATCATGCCTCTCGTGCGCCGCGAGCCGCGATTCCCTGCGCGGTTGGGGGCGCGCCCGCCCGATCGCGACAAGGTGACCTACATCGCCGTACCCATCGGCTACGAGGGGCGCACGATCGGCCAGCTCGAGATCGATCTCGAGTACACCCCGAACCGGGACTACGAGCGCACCCTCACGTTCCTCGCCGTCGTCGGCGCGATGATCGCGCAGGCGATGAAGGTGCATCGGCTGATCGAGGCCGACCGCCAGCGGCTCGTTGAAGAGAACGCGCATCTCCGGCTGGAGCTCAACGAGCGCTACGGCTTCTCGAACATCATCGGCGCCAGCCGCCAGATGCACGACGTCTACGCGCAGATCGCGCAGGTGGCCAAGACGAATACCACGGTCCTGCTGCGCGGCGAGTCCGGCACCGGCAAGGAGTTGATCGCGCACGCCATTCACTACAACTCGGCGCGGGCGAAGAAGCCGTTCATCAAGGTGAGTTGCGCCGCGCTGCCGAACGAGCTGATCGAATCGGAACTGTTTGGCTACGAGAAGGGCGCCTTCACGGGTGCACATGCCCCGAAGAAAGGGCGCTTCGAGCTGGCTGAAGGCGGCACGCTGTTCCTCGACGAAATCGGGGAGCTGAACCTGTCGACGCAGGTCAAGCTGCTGCGCGTCCTGCAGGCGCGTGAGTTCGAGCGGCTGGGCGGTACGCAGACCATCCAGACCGACATCCGCCTCATCGCGGCGACCAACAAGGATCTCGAGGCCGCGATTGTCAGCAAGGGGTTCCGCGAGGACCTGTTCTATCGGCTGAACGTCTTCGCGATCTTCATCCCACCGCTGCGCGACCGAAAGACCGACGTGCTCCAGCTCGCCAACTTCTTCCTGGACAAGTTCTCGAGTCAGCACGGCAAGAAGGTCAAGCGCATCGCGACGCCGGCGATCGACATGCTCATGGCCTATCACTGGCCTGGCAACGTGCGCGAGCTCGAGAACGCCATCGAGCGCGCGATAGTCGTCTGCAACGAACAGGTGCTGCACGCTCATCATCTGCCGCCGACGCTCCAGACCGCTGAGGCGACCGGGACGGTGATCGAGCAGTCGCTCGAACAGGCAACCGAGGCGTTCGAGAAAGACATCCTGCAGGACGCGCTCAAGAGCGCGCGCGGCAACCGCGCCAAGGCGGCACGGCTGCTGAGGACCACCGGGCGGGTCTTCAACTACAAGGTGCGCAAGTACGGAATCGATTGGAAGCGATTCAAGGGGTGACGCGCAGTGACGCAGGCAGATGGATGACGGGCACGCAACCTCAGATGCAGGACAAACCAACGATTGCCATCATCGGCGGGACAGGCGACCTCGGATCGGGGCTGGCCCGGCTCTGGGCACAGGCCGGGTATCCGATCGTGATCGGTTCGCGAAACAAGGAAAAGGCAGAAGCCACGGCGAGCGGGCTGTGCGCCGGCAGCGGGTGCGTCCGAGGCGACGAGAACCGAGGAGCCGCCCGCTCCGCTGACATCGTCGTTCTCTCCGTTCCGTACGCGACGCACGACGCCATCGTCGAGGAGATCAAAAGCGATGTCGATGGCAAGGTCGTCGTGGACGCCGCAGTTCCGTTGGTGGCGCCCAAAGTGTCTGTCGTCCAGTTGCCGGCCTCCGGATCGCCTGCAGTCGTGGCGCAACGCATCCTTGGCCCCGGCGTCCGTGTCGTGGCCGCCTTCCACAACGTGGGTGCGAAGAAGCTTCATGGCGCCGAGAGGGCCGACTGCGATGTGCTCGTTTTTGCCGACGATCCGCAGGCTCGTGAAGTGGTCATCGAGCTGGCTGGTGTCGTCGCCACGCGCGGTGTCGACGGCGGCAGCCTGTGCAACTCGGTGGCGGCCGAGGCGCTGACCTCGGTGTTGATTGCCATCAATCGAAAGTACAAGGTGCCCGGCGCCGGTATTCGCATTACGGGCCTTCCCTGTGCGACTGAAGGCGTGGCATGAGCTCGCGACGGCTGACGCTGCAGGCGCTCGACGGTCTTCCGCTCATTGCGCCCGGTGACGATCTTGCGGCGTTGCTCGCCGGCGCCTTGCGCCGGATGCCGATCACGCCGGTGGACGGAGACGTCCTTGTTGTCGCCCAGAAGATCGTGTCGAAAGCTGAAGGGCGTCTCGTGGATCTCGCAGGCATCGAGCCGTCGCCTCGTGCCGTGTCGCTGGCGCAGGAGGTTGGCAAGGACGCCCGGCTGGTCGAGGTGATCCTCCGCGAATCAACCGAGGTCGTTCGCCACAAGAAGGACGTGCTGATCGTGGCCCATCGCCTTGGGTTCGTCATGGCGAATGCCGGCGTCGATCAGTCGAACGTCGGCCCGGATGGGTGCTCGAGAGTGCTTCTGCTTCCGTGTGCGCCGGACGCCTCGGCGGCGCGGCTCAAGGATCGGCTCGCCGAGGAATTCGATGTCGATCTGGGCATCGTCATCAACGACAGCTTCGGCCGGCCGTGGCGCAACGGTGTGGTTGGCGTCGCGCTCGGGGCGGCCGGCGTGCCGTCGTTGTGGAACCTGGTGGGAGCGCCGGATATGTTCGGCCGCCAGATGCGAATGACCGAAGTCGCTGTTGCCGATCAGATTGCGTCTGCTGCATCGCTTCTCATGGGCGAGGCCGACGAGCGCCTCCCTGCCGTCCACGTCCGCGGCATCGTCTGGCCGGCGGAGCCGGTTCCGGCCTCGGCGCTCGTCAGGCCGCGAGAAATGGATTTGTTCCGATGAGTTCAGTGCTGGCCTTGTGTGGCGGTATCGGCGGCGCGAAGCTCGCTCTCGGGCTTGCGCGTGCCCTTGCTCCTGGAGAGCTCACGGTGCTCGTCAACACCGGAGACGACTTCGAGCATCTCGGTCTCAGGATCTCACCGGACATCGACACGGTGTTGTACACGCTCGGCGGCGTTGCCGATCCCGAGCGCGGCTGGGGCCGCGCGGACGAGACGTGGAACTTCATGTCGGCAGTGCGTCAGCTCGGTGGCGAGACGTGGTTTCAGCTCGGGGACCGCGATCTCGCGATGCATGTGGCGCGCACCAAGTACTTGCGCGCTGGAGGACTCCTGACCGACTTCGTCGAGCAGGCCGCGCGCCAGCTTGGAATCGACGCCCGCATCCTGCCGATGACCGACGAAGACGTGCGAACCATCGTCGAAACCGATGAAGGGTCGCTCGAGTTTCAGCGCTACTTCGTCGAGCAGCGCTGTCAGCCGACGGTGCGCTCGCTCTGGTTTGCCGGCGCCTCGCGCGCCCGCGTGTCGGCCACCGTCCACCGGGCGATCTTCGATGCCACGCAGGCGATCGTGATCTGTCCTTCCAACCCGTACTTGAGCATCGAGCCAATTCTCGCGGTTCCAGGAATACGAGCCGCGCTTCTCGAGGCCACCGCGCCGATCGTGGCCGTGTCGCCCATCATCGGCGGCGCTGCCGTCAAAGGGCCGACGGCAAAGATCATGGCGGAGCTCGGCACGCCGGTCAGCAACGTGTCGATCGCGGCGCATTATCACGGACTGATCGACGGGCTGGTGATCGATTCCGTCGATGCCGGTGACGCCGCGGCGATCGATGAGCCGGTGCTTGCCACCTGCACGCTCATGCAGGACATCGACGACCGCGTTCGCCTGGCGCGCGAAGTCCTGGCGTTTGCCCACACACTGACGCCGCATCGGCTCGAGCGGATCCTGACGCGGCACGTAACGGTCGGGGTGTACGCATGAGGAGCGGCGAGACGTGGGCAGTGGTGCCGGTCAAGCCGTTTCGCGTCGCGAAGCAGCGGCTGACCGCCATCCTTGACGACGACGAACGGATGGATCTTGCGCGCGCGATGCTCGAGGACGTGTTGTCGGCGCTCGATGCGTGCAGTCAGCGGCTGGACGGCGTCATCGTGGTCACGGCCGACGACGAGGCGTCGACGATCGCCCGCCGGCATGACGCGATCGTGTTTGGCGAAACAGGCGTCATGGGGATGAACACCGCCCTGACCGGTGTCGTCGATCACCTGGCGGCGCGATCGGGTGGCATGGTCGTGGTCCCGGCCGATTTGCCGCACGTTTCTCCTGGCGACATCGACGCGATGATCGATCTCATCAGTCGCTCACCTGCCGTCGCCCTGGTGCGGGCTCACGATGGCGGCACGAACCTGCTGGCGTGCCGCCCGGCGTCTGCCATTGCTCCCGCCTTCGGGCCTGACAGCTTCAACGCACATTGCGTTGCCGCGACGCGAAGCGGCATCACGCCAACCGTCCGGTTTGCGCCGCACCTGCAGTTCGACATCGATCGCCCCGAAGATCTCGTGGCGTTCATGGCGCGTGTGTCCACGACGAGGACCTACGCGCATCTGTCGAGGCTGAAGGTTCAACACCGGCTACAGAACGAGGCGGGCAGCACGAGCCGGCGCGGCAGCTCCGAGCGCGGACGTGGGAGCCTCGGGTGATGAGCCGCCAGCTCGATGAACTGTCACCTGACGACACGTTGACTGACGAGGCCGCACTGGCACTCGCCGAGTGCGCCGACCTGCCACGTCTGATGCAGGCTGCCGCCACACGACGCGACACCTTCCATGGCCCGGTCGTGTCGTACTCTCGCAAGGTCTTCGTCCCGCTCACACAGCTCTGCCGGGACGTCTGCCACTACTGCACGTTCGCTCACGCGCCGGGACAGGATCAGGCGGCATACATGTCCATGGAGGCCGTGCTCGCCATTGCGCGGGCCGGTCAGGTAGCGCAGTGCAAGGAAGTCCTCTTCACGCTTGGAGACAAGCCGGAACTGCGGTATCCCTCGGCCCGTGCCGCCCTCGATCACCTCGGCCACGAGACAACGATCTCGTATCTCGTGGAGGTCGCGCGAACCGTGTTCGACGAGACCGGGCTGCTACCTCACGTGAACCCGGGCTGCCTCACTGCCGCCGACATCGCAGCGCTGCGACGAGTATCGATCTCGCAAGGCATCATGCTCGAGAGCGCGTCGGAACGGCTCTGTGGACCGGGTGGACCGCATCACGGTTCCCCCGACAAGACCCCTGCCGCCCGGCTGGCGACGATCAGGATGGCGGGTGAACAGCGCATCCCGTTCACGACCGGAATCCTGATCGGCATCGGGGAGACGCGGCGCGAACGAGTCGAGGCACTGCTGGCCCTTCGCGCGCTTCATGAGACCTACGGGCACCTCCAGGAAATCATCATCCAGAACTTCCGTCCGAAGCCAGGCACGCGCATGGCCGCGACACCGGCAGTCGCGCTCGAGGAGCACCTGTGGACGATTGCCATCGCGAGGTTGCTGTTTCCGCTCGCGATGAACATCCAGGCGCCGCCCAATTTGAGCGCGGGCGCGCTGGCTCCGCTGATCGCGGCCGGCATCAACGACTGGGGCGGGGTTTCACCGGTAACGCCCGATCACGTCAACCCCGAAGCCCCATGGCCGCACCTCAAAGTGCTCGAACGGGCGACGAAGGCGGCGGGCAAGACGCTCGTCGAACGGCTCGCCATCTACCCGAAGTACGCGCGGTCCGGACACGAGTGGGTCGATAAGGGTCTGCAGACGATCCTCCTGCACAGCGTTGATGCGGATGGCTGGCCGCGCACCGATCAATGGTCGCCCGGCATGGCGGGCGCGCTGCCGCACGTCGCAGCGGCGATCGGCACGGCCCCCTCGCAGCAGGTCGGGCCGATACTTGCCAGTGTTGACGCCGGCAGGCCGCTCGAAGAGCACCACCTCGTGCGGTTGTTTCAGGCCAGAGGTGACGAGTTCTCTGAAGTCTGTGCGGCGGCCGATGCGCTCCGCCGCAAGATCAACGGCGACGTCATTTCCTATGTCGTCTGCCGCAACATCAACTACACCAACGTCTGCTACTTCAAGTGTCAGTTCTGCGCCTTCTCGAAAGGGAAGCTGAGCGAGAATCTGCGGGGCCGGCCCTACACGTTGCCGCTCGACGAAATCGCGCGGCGTGCGCGTGAGGCATGGGATCGCGGCGCGACTGAAGTCTGCATGCAGGGAGGGATCGAGCCGAGCTTCACGGGACAGACGTACATCGACATCTGCGCCGCCGTTCGTCGAGCCACGCCGGGCATGCACATCCACGCGTTCTCACCGCTGGAGGTATACCAGGGCGCCGCCACACTGGGTATCCCGGTCGGCGATTTTCTCGCGACATTGAAGAACGCTGGTCTCGGAACGCTACCGGGAACTGCAGCGGAGATCCTCGATGATGACGTGCGAGCGGTGATCTGTCCCGACAAGATCGGCACGAGCCGCTGGCTCGACGTGATGCGCACCGCTCACCATCTCGGATTCAGGACGACGTCGACGATCATGTACGGCCACGTCGATCGCTACGAACACTGGGCGCGGCACCTGCTCCGCATTCGCGAGCTCCAGGAGGAGACAGGCGGCTTCACCGAGTTCGTCCCTCTCCCCTTCGTGCACATGGAGGCGCCGATCTACCTCAAAGGGCGCGCCCGCCGTGGTCCGACCTTCCGCGAAGCCGTCCTGATGCATGCCGTCGCACGGCTCGCACTGCACCCGGTGCTCACGAACATTCAGACCTCGTGGGTCAAGATGGGCCCGGACGGCGTGAAGGTCTGCCTCGAGTCGGGTGCCAACGATCTGGGTGGCACGCTGATGGACGAAACGATCACGCGTTCAGCCGGCGCCGTGCACGGTCAGGAGATGACGCCGGCCAGGATGGAAGCCACCATTCGTTCTGTCGGCCGCGTCCCGCGCCAGCGAACCACGCTCTACGGGGATGTTCCCGAAGAGCGTTACACGACCTCGTTCGCAGCCCGCAGCAACGACGCGCCCCCCGCGCTCCTCGCGATCAGGAGTTGAGCCCAGGCGGGCAAGGCTATAGACAATCTACACCCATGGATGTAGAGTCTCTACAGCCATGGAACAAAGCCCGCCTGCGTCACGTCTGGACCTTCTGCAAGGCACACTCGACATGCTCATCCTGCAGACGCTCCAGTGGGGGCCGCAGCACGGCTACGCCATCGGCCAGACGATCCGCGCCCACTCGTCCGAGGCGCTGCGCGTGGAAACCGGTTCCCTCTATCCCGCCCTGCATCGGCTGCAGAAACAGAAGCTCGTGAAGTCGGCGTGGGGCATGACGGATGCGAAACAGCGCGCGAAGTTTTACACCTTGACGCCCGCCGGCAAGAAACAGTTGCTGCGTGAACGGGATCGCTGGGCGCAGTTCGTGGCCGCGATTGGCGGCGTCCTGGATCCGAGCCCGGCGAAAGGGTAAGGGCGATGAAGCTGCTGGATTGGCTCTTACGGCGCGATCGTGAGAGCGACCTCGACGACGAGATCCGCTCGCACTTGTCGATGGCTGCGCAGGATCGGATGTCAGACGGGGAGGACCCGCGCTCGGCGCGGTTGGCGTCGCTCAAGGAGTTCGGGAACGTGACGCTCACGCGCGAAGCGACGCGGCTCAGCTGGGGCGGGGCGTGGCGATCGCGCGTGGCGGACATCTCCCAGGATTTCCGCTATGCGATCCGGACGCTCCGCCGCAGCCCGGGCTACTCACTCGTCGTTGTCTCCGTGCTGGCGCTTGGCATCGGTGCCAACGTGTCGGTGTTTGCGCTGTTCAACGCCCTCGCGCTCAAGCCGATTCCCGGCGTCGAGGGCTCCGCCGGCCTCGGTGTGCTCGTGGCCCGTACCGACGCCGGGAGAATTCTTCCACTTTCGTACCCAGACTTTCGCGAGCTGCGCGAGCAAGGCCGTGCGTTTGCGGGACTCGCCGGGACATCGATGGATGCCTATAGCCTGGGCCTCGGCACTCATGGGGAACGTGTCTTTGCCGAGATGGTCACCGGGAACTATTTCGAGGTGCTCGGGGTGCGGGCGAGCCTCGGCCGCACCCTTCTGCCGTCAGACGATGTATCACCCGGGAAACACCCGGTGGCCGTGATCTCCGATGCCCTGTGGAAGGGAACCTTTGCATCGGATCCGCAGATCGTGGGTAAGACCATCCAGGTCAACGCGTATCCGTTCACGATCGTTGGCGTCGCCGACCCCGGCTTCCAGGGCTCGATCGTCAGCCTGCGCATGGATTTGTTCGTTCCGGTGATGATGCAGGCGCAGCTGCGAGGTTTCAGTCTGCTCGACGCGCGGGAATCACCGCTACTATGGGGGCTCGGACGCGTACGGCCGGATTCCTCCGTCGTGGCCGCAGCGGCGGAGGCCGACCTGCTC
This sequence comes from Acidobacteriota bacterium, assembly GCA_032156805.1. Classification (GTDB taxonomy): domain Bacteria; phylum Acidobacteriota; class Vicinamibacteria; order Vicinamibacterales; family UBA2999; genus Gp6-AA40. The sequence goes on along the minus strand of JALDXQ010000167.1, from coordinate 6,308 downwards.
TCCGCGCAACTCGACTCCCGACAACCGGCGAGACGGGTCGGGCAGCGCGCGACCGTCATTCCGATGTGGCGCTCGCCCTACGGCGCACAGACCTACATGCTGCCGGCCATCCTGTTGCTGAGCGCGATGGGTGCGCTGCTCCTGCTGATCGTCTGTGCCAATGTCTCCAATCTCGTCCTTGTGCGTGGAGTCAGCCGCCGAGGCGAGATCGCGATCCGGGTGTCGCTCGGCGCCAGCCGCGGCCGCATCCTCCGATGGCTGTTCGTCGAAAGCCTGGTGCTGTCGCTGCCGGGCGCAGCCCTCGGGATGCTGGCGGCGCGCGGCATCAATGTTCTGCTCGAACCCACCAGCATGGCGTCACTCGCGCCTGTCCCGGTGAGCCTCAACGTGCCCGTCGATTGGACCGGGGTCGTGTTCGCACTCGCCCTCTCGTGCGCGAGCTCAGTGGTCTTCGGGTTTTTCCCGGCGCTGCGCAGTTCCAGGGTGGATCTTGCGGGCGTGATGAAAGAGGACCTGTCACCACGAGGCGGATCGCGCGGCGGGCTGCGCAACGTGCTGGTGGTCTCGCAGGTCGCCGTCTCGTTGCTGCTGCTGGTTGGCGCGGGGCTCGTGCTCCGCAGCCTCGAATCGGCGAGGACGGCAAACGTCGGGTTCGACGCGCGCAATGTGGCGTCCGTCTCGTTCGACCTCAGGCCGAGCGGCTACGATCGCGAGCGCGGTCGCGCGTTCTACCAAAGACTGCTGGACACCGTGCGGGCCGAGGGCGGGGTCGAATCGGCCGCCCTCACCGCCACCCTTCCGCTGACGCTGGTCGATGGCAACTCGGTCGACACCCTGGTCGAAGGATATCAAGCCAGCCAGGGCGAGGACCTGCGCGTCCTGATTAACACCATCTCCGCTGACTACTTCAACACGCTGCGCATCGCTCTCGTCGCCGGCCGCGACTTTGCGGGCGCCGATTCCGCCGACTCCCTCCCGGTTGTGATCGTCAACGAAACGATGGCGCGGCAGTTCTGGGAAGCCCCGGACAATGCGCTGGGCAAGCGCCTGCGCCTCGGCGGCGGCGACTGGCGGACGGTGATCGGCGTGGCGCGTGACATCAAGTACGCACGGGTCACGGAAGACCCGCGTCCGCACGTGTATCGCCCGGTCGAGCAGAACTATCTGGCGACAATGACCTTGCACGTCCGGTCGCGAGATCCTGAGCCAGTGCTGCTCGCGCGCCTGCGGTCCACGGTGCAGTCGCTCGATCCAAACCTTCCGATCCTGAACGCCCGGATGCTGACCGAGCAGACCCGTGTCGCGCTGTCGGTCTTCTCGATGGCGGCCGGAGTGCTGATGGTCTTCGCCGTCATCGCCATGATCCTCACTGCGCTCGGCACGTATGGCCTGGTGTCATATGCCGTGCGGCAGAGCACGCATGAAATTGGTATCCGAATCGCGATCGGCGCCAGTCGCGCGCAACTGCTGCGCCGCTTCCTCGGGCGCGGTCTCAGGCTCGGCGCGGCCGGCGCGTTGTGCGGGCTGGTGGGATCGATCCTGGTCACCCGGCTGCTGACCAGCGTCCTGTACAGTGTCAGCCCGACCGACCCGGTGTCATTCACTGCCGCAGCGGCGGTCGTCCTGACCACGGTGCTGATCGCATCGTTTGTCCCCGCCTGGCGCGCATCGCGCACCGATCCGATCGCCGCGCTGCGTCACCGCTGACAGCGGCTATGGCCTGAGCCTGGGAATGATCTCTTTGGCGATGATCTCGATCTGCTCGGCCTCGTACTTATACGGGACGAAGATGATCTTCTGCACGCCGACGGCGAGGTGCTCCTCGAGTTGCGCCACGCACTCGTCGACGCTCCCGAGGATCGCGCTGTCTTTGGTGGATTCGCTCCAGGACGCGTAGTCCCACTCCTTCCCGAGCCATTCCATCATCCCGGCTTCGACGGCAGCGCGAGAGGGCCCGATGCGAATCGGGAGTTGGGCGGCGTTGAGCAGCGAATCGGGATCCTTGCCGCCTTCGACTGCGAAGTCGCGAATCTTCTTCCAGGACTTCGCGAAGCTTTCGGGCCGGTAGAAGTAGGTGAGCCATCCATCACCGGTCACCGCCGCGCGCTGCAAGACCTTGTCGACATAGCCGCCGATGAGGATCGGCGGCCGCGGCTTCTGCACCGGCTTGGGAAACATGACGCCGGCCGGGATCTTGTGACAGCCGAACTCGCCCGTGACCATGTCTTCGGTCCAGAAGCGCGTGAGGATCTCCAGGTTCTGGTCCATGATCCGGCCGCGCTGATCGAAGGGCACGCCGACGGCATCGAACTCGCGTTTGTACCAGCCCGACGCCATGCCCATCAGCAGCCGGCCGTCCGACAGCAGATCCATGCTCGACAACTGCTTGGCGAGGACGACCGGGTTGCGCAGCGGCAGCACGAGGATGCCCGTACCGAGCTTGATCCGGCTGGTGCGCGCGGCGATGGCCGTCAGCAATGTCAGCGAGTCGATGATCGGAAAGTTCGGATCGACGCCGAGCAGGATGTGGTCCCACACCCACAGGGAATCGAAGCCCAGTTCCTCCATCCGCACGCCATAGTCAACGAGCGCCTTCGCGTCCGGGAGAGTCGGGTAGGTCGTGAAGTTACGTGCCGCGATCCCGAAGGTGCCTGCCAGGCTCATAAATCGATTCCTCCGCTCTCTCCCGCCGTTCTACGCCGTGTACTTCCGATCCGGATCGAGATGCCGCAACATCGCCAGTTCCTCTGCGCTCGGCGGCTCGGTCTCACCGAGATCGGACGCGAACACGAGCGGAAAGCCGGTGTTCGCCTGGACCTGCTCGCAGCTCACCCCGGGATTGAGGGCGATGGCGCGCATCCGCCGTGTCTCCTCATCGAAATCGAATACCGCCAGGTCGGTCACGACGCGGAACATGCCGCCCATGCCGAGTCCGCTCTCGCACCGCGAGCTGCGGCCTCGCAGCCATCCCGGACTCGTGATGAAGTCGACGTTCTCCACGAATCGGCGCTTCTCATGTTTCATCGCGACGATCATCGACGTCAGGCTCGAGATGTCGTTGCCGCCGCCGGTGCCGGGCAAGCGCGTCTTCGGGCGCGCCGGATCCCCGATGAACGAGCTGTTCAAGTTGCCGAACTGATCGATCTGCGCTCCGCCCATGAAGCCGACATCGACATAACCCCGTTGCAGCAGCAGCAGAACCTCGGCGCTGCCGAGCACCATGTTCGCGCGCGCGGTGCAGCGCTGGTCGTTGGTTGACGGCGGCAGTCGCCCTGGCTCGATGAACGCGCCAATCACGCCCCCCTCGAACAGGATGGTCAGACCGGGGCAGCGCAGACGCTGTGCGAGCGTCGCGGCCAGCAGCGGAATGCCGACGCCGGCAAACACGACCTGCCCGTCGCGGAGCTGACGCGCGCTCAGGATTGCGAGCAGCTCGGAGGCCGTCGTCTCTGAGCGGGCTGGCGCGGGCCCGACGCCGACCGACGAGTTGTTACGCATCGTCGATCGATCTCCCCGCGCGCGCGGCGCGAACCAGTTCGTCGACGCCGATGCGCTCGAGGAACTCCATCCACGACGAGGGGCCGAACACGAACTGCTCGAGGTACTGCCGCATGCCCTCGATCGGGTTGGCGTTCACGAGAGCGACGTACGACTCCACGTGGCGCATCATCGGTTCGTACACACCAGAGCACTCATGTGGCGCGCACCCGAACGGCAGCTCGACGACGGCGTCGACGGCGAAGAATGGAATCTTTGTTTGGTCAGGCGCCCGGCGGATCTGGTCGTTTGCGACGATGCGCTCGGTCGTCAGGATCACGCGATTGGCCGCCATGGCGAGATCGATGTCCATGAACGGCAAGCCGTCGATCTGGGCGTTGCCGAACTCGTCGCATCGCTGCACGTGGATCAAGGCCACGTCGGGGTTGATGGCCGGGACGAGCAGGAGCCTCTCGCGCGTATAGGGGCAGATCATCTCGATCGCCTCCGGCCGCTGCCGAAGGACGTCCGAGCCCAGCATCGACCGGATCGGCATGAACGGCAGTCCCATGGCGCCGGCGCGAAAGCGCATGCCGATCGCCATGTGACTCCATTCGTCGTAGGTGGCCGCGCCGGTTTCGACGTGGTGGCGCATGACCTTCGAGACGCCCCACAGGATTCCCTGGCTGAACCAGCTGGTCGTGATGCGCTCGCAGATCCCCGAGCCGAACAGCAGATCGCCGTCGCTCGAGACGATGCTGCGAACGCACGAGAGCGCCGATTTGCGCGCACGAATGAGCGCCCAGATCATCCCCATCGGCGTGCGCGACATCGTGCTGCCGCCGATGCCAACGGTGTCGCCGTCGTGGACGAGCGCGGTCGCGTCTTCGAGTGACATGACCTTGCGGCGCAGGCTGCGATCCCGGCCGGCCAGGGCTTGTCTTAGGAGGGCGTAGGATGGGACCAAACTCTCAGTCCGGCTAAAACCGTGCACTACGTCCGTTGCCGTCCGGCTGGAGCCGGACCTGACGGCGTCAGGAGACGTGGCGTCTGGGTGCATGGCCCACCTCGTCGTTGAATTCGTCGATCAGGCGATCCCATGCCGGGATGGTCTCGACGAGCCCGTGCCAGAAGCGCTGGTCCTTGCGCCGATCGAAGTCGTCGACGCTGATGCCTTGCTGCTCGACCCACGTGTAGTACCCCAGGTTGAAGATGCGCTTGCGCTCGACGTGCCCCAGCTCGACGACGTGATCGTCGGCAATAGCCTCGAGATGACGGCCGAAGGCCTCGCCGGCGTTCACCTCGTCGAAGCCGTGCGGATATCGGCGCTCTTCGTACGCGCGACGCTCGGTCTCATAGAGCGAGGCGCCGTCAGTCGCCACCGTCATCACCACATCGTCTGGTCCGAGATCGAGATGCCTGGCGAGTTTGATCGACGCCACGATGTTGGCGAGCCCGGAAATGCCAATGCCGCCGAATTCGCTCACCAGGTCCGGATCGATCTGGCGCCTGCCGATCATGTAGCGGCGCCCGGCGTCGCTCTGGAACAAGTGGTTGAGCGCGTCGCTCGCCTGGTCGGACACACCGACCACGGCATCGGTGTTCATCACGTTGTGAATCAGCGGGATGTGTTTGTCGCCGATGCCCTGGATGTTGTGCTCGCCGTATCCGTTCGAGAGCATCGTGGGGCATTCGAGCGCTTCCACCGCCACCGTGCGCGAACGATGCAGCGTCTTCAGGAAGTCCCCGGCCGCAATGGTCCCCGCCGACCCGGTCGCCGAGACGAACGCGGCGAGCCGGTAGCCGCGATGCGCCGTCCACATCTGCCGGAACACGCGATCGAATGCGCGCCCGGTGCAGTGGTAGTGGATTAGGTAGTTGGCGAACTCGGAGAACTGGTTGAGGATGACATTGTCGGGATCGCGTGCCAGCTCCGCGCAGCGGTCGTAGATTTCCTTGACGTTGCTCTCGGTGCCGGGCGTACGAACGATGTCGGCCGGATCGCTGACCCATGCTCGCAGCCAGTCGAAGCGCTCGCGGCTCATGCCGGCAGGCAGCACCGCGACACCGCGGCATCCCAGGATGCGTGAGATGGCGATGCCTCCGCGGCAGTAGTTGCCGGTCGATGGCCAGACAGCGCGGTCGTGCGCCGGGTCGAACTGGCCGGTGACGAGGCGCGGCACGAGGCACCCGTAGGCGGCGAGCACTTTGTGCGCGCCGATCATGGGAAAGCGACGCCCGATCAGAACGACGATAGGCGCATCGACGCCGGTGAGCTCTCGAGGAAGCACGACGTGACCGGGAGCCGAGCTTCTCCCCGTGCGCCCGGCATCGTTGAACCAGTGAACCCGCCAGAGGTTGGCAGGGTCCGGCGCATCAGGGTCGACGCTGGACAGATCCGGACCGGCGTCGGATTGGTCAGGCTGCGCCAGGTCGGTCCATGTCGGCAGCGTGCCCTTCACCTGGCGGAGGCGTTCGATGGCTGCGCGTCTGCGCGCACGGTCGACAACGATGGGTCGCACGCTCAGTCTCCTCGCACCACTCACTCGTTACGTCGTCGCAGGCCGTCGCGCGGGCGCCATTTCGCGTTCTCGCAGTCCGTGCAGCTTCCGCTTGACGGCTTGCAGTGCCGCCAGGTTCGTCGTCACGATCGGCACGTCGTAGGCAATCTTCAGCAGCGACAGCGCGCTCATCGCGTGATAGTCCGTGCTCGCGATGAACAGTGCATCACCAGGGACGCGCGGGCCGATGCGCGACTGCACGAACGAGTAGATCGACTCGGGCGTCACGGTTGCGCTCTTCGCGGGCGACAACCCCATGCCGTGGATCGC
>JALDXQ010000166.1:0-16436 GCA_032156805.1 Acidobacteriota bacterium | reverse complement strand
GTGAGCGAAGAACTCGGCGTGCAGCGCATCGCCGTTGACGACACCGGCGTCTCCGCCGGCACGACAAAACGGCGCATAGCGGTGGTCGTTCGCACCGATCGACTTCTCGATAGCGACAACCGAGTTTTCGCACACGACAGCATCCTACGTTGGGTCTATCCCCTTGAGGCCGATGCTGGCGCAGGCCTGCAGTAGGTGCCTGTCGTTCGAATACACATGATCGAACCCCTCCTCTTTCGCTGTGACGAGGTGGAGAGCGTCCAGGGACCGCAGGAACACCGCCTTATCGAGCTGCACGAACAGTGACTGAACCTGTTGCAGCAGGGCTTCAGACGGTGCAATCAACTTCCAGAGTCCCGCTTCCGTGTCGTATGCGAACTGGCCCTGCAACGCTCGGAAAACGCGCCGGTCCACGGCCCCCTCTCGCAGCTTGCGGTGGAAGGCGGCCGAGACTTCCGCGACGGCGATTCCGGACGTGACGACGATGCCCGCCTGCCGGGCCGCTCTGCGCACGCCCTCGCGACCCGGTTCGTTCAGGTAGAACTTCGCCACCAGCGTGGAGTCGAAATAGACAGGAACGACCGCGGCCACCGGGGTCCTTTATCGGTCGCGGTCTTCGCCGATGATGTCTTGCACCGGCGTTCCTCCGACGGACCGGTCGAGCGCCGCGGCATACTTTTTCAAGGGCGCCCATCGCTCGAAGAGGTTGACGGCTGGTGCCTCGGTGACCGGAGTCAGCGTGGCGACGGGGGTGTTCCGGTCTCGAACCAAAATCGAGCCGTACTTGCGGGCGCTCCGGACCCAGGACCCGGTGTTGCGATGCAGCTCCCGAATCGAGATCTCTTTCATGTGTGACATTGTCACACATCGAAAGAAGTGGCGTCAAGTCTGGCTGACGTCCTCCGCCACGATCATTCGCGACCGATCGGGTTATGTCCCACTCTCGAACGAGCCAGTCGTTTCATGCGGCCGACCGGTAGTAGTAGTTGAGGATGCCGCCCATTCCCTGCCGGCGGCGAACGGGACCGCCTGTTCGTTGGACGAGTGGCCGCTCGATGAGTTCGTTCCCGATCCCTTGATGATTCCGTTCCGTGTGAGCAGGAGTCCGCGGTGGGTCCACGCTTCCGTGGTGAAGAAATCGGCTCCCAGAAGCGCCGGCCAATGCGCGCACAGGAATGTCCCCCACGTCATCGGACGTTCGCGGCTGGGCGGGATGCCGGCCGGCCTTCAAATGCGTGCAATGGTCGAACGGCCGACTTGATGCCTGACATTTCTTCAAAGCGCCTTGAATGCGCGTGTATCCCCACGTCGGATTCTCGGTGGCCATCCGGACCACCAGCGCGCGGATGCGGGCTTGCAGCCCTCGAGGCCTGCCGCGTCCGCCGCTGTACGTCCACTTGCGCGCGACGAGTTCGCGGTGCCAGCGCAGGAGGGTGTCCGGCGTCACGATCGTGGCGACGTCGGCCAGCACGCGGCGGGCCCAGGCGATGGCCGAGCTCGGCGAGACGTCGCCGCTCGGAGTCATCAAGACGCAGGCGCCGCCCTGCCAGCTGCGCCTTCAGAACTCGATTCTTCCCGCAGGAATGCCATCACGTTCTCTTGCTCGCGCTGAAACCAGCCGCACAGCATCGCCACCATGAAGTGGAACGGAAACACCGCTGAAGTCTACGTCAGCGACGCGATCCGAGATGGGACACTACAGGCTGGCGCTCGCTACTTGCTATGCCGGTGGCATTGACTATCAGGCGACGTTGCATCAGGAGTGCAGCTGCTATGTGCGAGTACGCCTCTCATTCGACGCCGCTTACTTCGAGACAGGGGAGAGCTCCCGATGTGTCGTCCGGTCGCGCGCCTCGCTGCACCTGGAAATCATCGCTCTCCGACACCCGCACTGGCACTTCAGAAGGACCCGCCGATCTCGCGCCCGATCGCACCATCGTCGGACGGGCGGTGTAGATCGACTTTGCGATAGCCCACAGGCGCGCATCCTGGATCGTCTCCCCGATAGCTACTGACCGGCTCCTTCCCGCAGCATGAGGAGCAACACCCGGGATGGCTCGTCTGCGCGGACGGCATGCGGTACGTTCGCGGGCATGAGCACGACCGTGTGCGCCGCCGTCTGCGTCTGCTTGCCGCCGATTGTGAGCGTGAGACGACCTGACAGCGTCAGTATCAAAGCATCGAAGGGCGCGGTGTGTTCCGAGAGCTCCTCACCGGCGTCGAACGCGAACAGCGTGATGTTTCCGGCAGCGGTCCGCGCCAAGACCCGGCTCGCAATCCCATGCGCCGTCGGTGTGACCAGCGACTCGAGCGTGAACAGCTCGCCAGGGACAAGCCTGCTTGCCATTCTCACACACCTCCGCTGCGAGTGCGCTCCATCCGGCGCAGGTAGGCGAGGAGCCCGACGTTCAACGCCAGGCCGGCGGCGCTCACGATCGCACCCGGCCACACGATCGAATCATCACCACCGAGCCACGCGTTCATCGTCGCGGTCAGCAGCCAGAGCTGGAGGACGACAACGGTCAGCACGAACACCAGCATGCCGTTGATGATGGTCAGCCGCTGATCGCGGCTGAACGGCCGCTTCGCAGACGCTTTCATACCCGTTCCTCGATGCCGACGGCGTAGATGTCCCGGCCCCTGATGTCCAGCACCACCCTCGTCAACGGACGTCTCGGCGGCCCCGCGGTGGGCTCACCGGTCCGGAGATCGAAGCGACCTTCGTGACACGGGCAGTAGAAACTCCCCTCGGCCGGCCGCGGCACCACCGCACAGGACAAGTGGGTGCACTTCTGATTGAAGGCGACGAACTCACGGGGGCTGAGTCTCACCAGCAGACACGGCTCGTGCTCGTCGGGGTAGGTGAAACCGACCGCCGAGCCGACCGCCATCTCGTCGACCGAGATGATGCGCTGCATGGCCAGTTGTCCGTTGCGCCTGCGATACCAGTTCTGCGCGGCGATCCAGAACTGGCCGGCCGTGAAGGCCGCGCTCGTGAGCACCATGAACTTCATGAAGTCCCGGCGCTCGACGTACAGGTCCTGGGGCCAGTCGATCGGAAAGTCCTGCCGCCATGCGGGCTGCGCCTCGAGCGGCGCGCCGTCCGGCGGAATGGTGATCTGTTCGCGCTCGGCCGATGGTGCATACAGGCTGGCAGGTGCCGTCCCGGTCAGCCCTTCACGCGCGGGCGAATTGATGGCCGGATCGACGATCGATCGCGGATCGCGCCTGATATCCGCCATTGTCAGACCTCGACCTCGGCAAAGGGATCGCCATCAGCAGCTTGCCGCTGCTCGGGCGCGTCGCTCATCGAAACGACCTTCAGAGACACCGCGCGACTCAGTGGCCGCTCGTCCATCGCGGCCACGACGTCGATGTGAGGGGTGCGGCTCACGAGCGAGCGCGGCACCATGACGTGCACCTGCGTCGTGATCGTCTGGTTCCCGAACCGGAACGTGTTCACCGGCGTGGAGAGCGGCCGGAGCTGTTCGATTTGTTCACGCGTGCCGAAAAACAGCGCCTGGCTCGGGCACACCGTGGCGCACATCGGCTTCTTGCCGACGCTGGTGCGGTCGTAGCACATGTCGCACTTCATCATGATCTTGCGATCTTCGTAGAGCTCCGGCACGCCGAACGGGCACGCGACGACGCAGTTGCCGCAGGCGATGCAGCGCGGCTTGCGCGCGGATTGCACGACGCCATCGCCGGTCCGCTTGATGGCATCGGCAGGACAGACTTCGGCGCAGGTTGGCTGCTCGCAGTGCATGCACACGACCGGGACTGTCTGCACGCTCTCCGCTCGATCGATGTACTCGAGGTGAATCATCGACTCGCCCCGGTGCGTATCGCACTCCGAGCAGGCCTGCAGGCACGCCTGGCAGCCGATGCAGCGGTTGGGGTCGATGAAGAACTGGAGATAGTCCGGTTTCGCCATGTCGCGTCCTATTGCTGCGGCTCGAGCACGGCCGCGTACTCCGGTGGCGCGGTGGCGCGCCGGACACGGCATCCGCACACCTTGTACTGGGGGATCTTGCTGATGGGATCCTGTGCGGCAACGGTGAGCTGGTTCGCGCTCTTGCGGCCCGCCCAGTGGTACGGAATGAAGATGGTGTCCGGCCGGATCGTCGTCACCACCTGCGCGCGCAGCGTCATGGATCCACGACGTGTCTCCGCCGTTGCCCACTCACCATCAGCGATGCCCAGCTTCGCGGCAAGTCGCGGGTGCATCTCGATGCGCGGCTCGGCGTACTGACGCACCAGCGGTCCGATGCGGCGCGTCTGCGTACCCGACAGGAACTGGCTCACGACGCGACCCGTCGTCAGATAGATCGGGAACTCTTCATTCGCATCGTCAATAGGAGGGCGGTGCTCGGCGACGTTGAACCGCGCGCGACCGTCGGGAAAGTAGAAGGGGCCCGCGCCTTTCGCAACCGGGTTGTAGCTGCCGGGCTCGAACAGCCGCGGTGTCCCGGCATGGTCGTCGATGGGCGCGCCAGTCCGCGGGTCTTCGCTGTAGCAGGGCCAGAAAACACCCAGCTGCTGCGTGACCTTCTCGTAGGTGACGCCGGAGTAGTCGGCGACTCCGCCCTTGCTGGCCACCCGCAGCTCGTCGAAGATCTCGCGTGGGTGTTCGAACGTGAACCCGCGCGGACGACCGAGGGCCCTGGCGATGTCCTGGATGATGCGCCAGTCTTCACGAGCGTCTCCCGGGCACGCCACAGCTTTGTTGATCTTGATGATGCGCCCCTCGACCTGTGTCACGGTGCCCTCGTCTTCTTCATGCAGGCTGCCCGGGAGGACGACATCGGCGTGCCAGGCGGTATCGTTGAGGAAGAAGTCGATCGCCGTATAGAACTCGAGCTTCTCGAGGCAGCGCGTGACGAAGGTGTTGTCCGGCAACGACACCTTCGGATTGAAGCAAATGGACAGGAGCGCCTTGATCTCGCCCCGATCGATCTTGCGGAACAGCTCGTAGGCATCGACCCCGGGTCCAGGCAGCTCCTGCTCGTCGATCCCCCACACGCCGGCGATGTATCGGCGATGCTCCGGGTTGCTGATGTCGCGCCAGCCCGGGAGCTGGTCGCACTTCTGACCGTGCTCGCGCCCGCCTTGTCCGTTGGCCTGACCGACGATGGTGCCATAGCCGCACTTGGGCTTGCCGATGCGGCCTGACGCGAGCACGAGGTTGATCGTGCCGAGCGAGTTCTGCACGCCGTTGGAGTGATGCTCGATCCCGCGGGCGTGGAACAGAAAGCTGGTCTTCGCGGTTCCCCACCATTCGGCCGTCTGCAACAACGCCCGCTGCGGCACGCCCGTCACGTCCGCGGTTCGCGGCAACGTCCACTCGCGGCAGTACTCGGCGACCTGCTCGAAGCCGACGGTGTGCTCCCCGATGAAGGCGTGATCGAGCCAGTCGCGCTCGATCATGATCTGCAGCACGCCGGCGAACAGGGCGGCGTCGCGCCCGGGCTTCACCGGCAGATACAGGTCGCAGGTGCGCGCGACCGGCGTGATGCGCGGATCCTGCACGATGATCTTCGCGCCCTGCTCACGCGCCTGCCAGATGTAATTCGTCGTAATCGGTGAGCACTCCGCGACGTTCGAGCCGGCCACCCAGATCACCTCGGTGCCGACCATGTCGGACCAGGGATTCGTCGTGCGATCGATCCCGAACGCCTTCTTGTTCGCGGCACCGGCGCTCACCATGCACAGGCGACCGTTGTAGTCGATGAACGGCGTCTTCAGACACACGCGCGCGAACTTGCCCAGCAGGTAGGTCTTCTCCGTTGTCAGGCTCGCGCCGCCGAGGACGCCGACCGCGCCCGCGCCATGCGCCTGCTGAATGCGCGCGATCTCCGACGCGACGCGTCCGATCGCGTCCGCGTACGGCAGCGCGCTGAAGCCGTGCGGAGACGATGGATCGCGTTGCAACGCGGTCGTCAACCGATCGGGATGCGAGCCCTGCAGGTACCGTTTCACCCCTTTCGGGCACAGCATGCCGCGATTGAACGGAAAGTCTTCCCATGGCTCGAAGCCGATCACCTGGTTGTCGCGCACCTTGAGCTGAATGCCGCACTGCTGGCCGCAGAAACAGCAATGCGTCTTGACGAGCCGCTCGGGTTCGACGCTCGTCGAGAGCCGCACGCCCGTCATCGACGACAGGTGCGGTCCAAAGCGCTCGATGATGCCCAGAGGGTCAACGGGGATCTCCGCCACGCTCGACTACCCTGCCTCTCGCGTATCCCGATCGTTGAGATGCTCCCGCCACAGGCGGCCTTGCGCCAGCCCGAAGAGCGCACGACGACACCTGGCACAAACCTCCTGATAATGCCCGCCGCCCGGGAGCTCGTAAGAAAAACCGAGCTCGCGCTCGACGATGATGAGGTCGCGCACCATCGGCATCGACGCAAACGGCTGACCGCATCGGCGGCACAACGCCTGCGATTCCTTGCTTCCGGCATCTTTGTAGAAGCCCACGCCGAGCTGCGCGGGCCGCTGGAACACATGAAACAACTTACCGAACGGCAGCCACAGGAGCGTGACGATCACCGTTGCGGCATGGAGAACGGCGAGGAACTCGTAAGCGTAGCCGCGCATCCAGGTGTAGCTGGCCGTGAGCATCAGGCCGGTGACGCTGATGGCGAACAGCAGCAGCAGCGGCAGGATGTCCTGCCCGAACTGCTGCACGGCGACGGCGCCGTGATCGATCATCCGGCGCCTGAACGCCAGCATCACACCGGCAATCACCAGGAACGATGACCACACGAGGCCGTGGAAGATCACGAACGCGACGGCCGACTCCAGCGGGAAGTCCTGCACCGGGAGCCCGAACACGAACGTGCGATACGTGTCCAGGTCACCGGGAACGGTTTCGAAGTGCACCCAGCCCCACACCAATGGAAACGTAATGGCGGCCGCGAGGATGCATCCCCACATGATCAGCCAGTGCGCGAGGCCGCGCAGCCGGCCGCGCCGGAAGATATACGCGTTGGCCGCGAACTCGACCAGCGTGCGGCGAAGGAGACTGACCGAGTTCGATCCGAGACTGCGGCGCGAGAAGAACGCCTGCCACCCGCGTTGCCAGTACATCCGCGTCGGCGGCCGATGCAGCCACATCGCGTAGCGGTAGGCGATCCCGAAGGTGGCGAACAGCGTCGCGAAGGTGTAGCCGACGAGCGCCGCGTCGAAATGCTGCAGGTTGCGCGATCCCACCACGATCAGTGCGGCCAGGCCAGCGGTCACGAGCGTCGCCCACGCGCCGGCGCGAACCCGCTCGAGGGCCTGCCGTGCCCCGGCCGGCAACGAGTGCGTCCACTCCACGTCGGCCGGATGGAAGACGCGCTGGTTGGCGACCCGAAGAGAAAGCGCCGTGACCGACAGCAACACGAAGCCTGGCCAGATCGCGCCGATCTGATCGCGAAACACGCCGAGCAGCAGCGGCGGGAAGAACCCGCCAAGGCCGCCCAGCGCACCGACGAGTCCGGTGACCGTGCCCGTGTCCCTGGGGAAGTGTTCGGGTACGAGCTTGAACACGGCCCCGTTCCCCAGGCCCAACAACATGGCGCAGGCGAGCGCCCCCACCGTGAAGGGCACCATCGATGGCCACATCAGCAGCAGAGAGAAGAGCGACACGCCGCCGAACACCCACGACAGCACCTGGGCGCCGCCGATCCGATCCGCCAGCCATCCCCCGAGCGGTCGCATCAACGTCGCGAGGACGACGAACCCGGCTGCGCGAAATCCGGCGTCGGCGGGCTCCAGCCCGAACTGCGCCCGCAACAGCGTCGGGAGGTAAATCGAGAAAGCGACGAAGCCGCCGAACGTCAGGAAGTAGAACGCGCCCAACAGCCACGCGGTCGGCGAATGCCGTAAGACCGAGACCATCGCCGCTGCGGTTGCCGGTCGCGCGGCACCTGCCGGATTGCGCGCCAGTGCCACGTAGACGACCGCCCATGCCAGGAGCACAACACTCGTCACATAGAAGACGGTCTGCCAGCCCCACCGCGACGCCACGACCGGGCCGGCAAACACCGCGAGCGACTGCCCCATCGTGCCGAGTCCGTAGACACCCAGCGCCGTGCCTTGCCGTGCCGCGGGCGTCCACCGCGACACGAACGCGGCGCCCACGGCGAACGACGACCCGGCCATTCCGATTAGGAACGCAGCTCCCAGTAACGAGGTGAAACTCGTGGTGAGTGGAACGAGGAGCGCCGCGAGCGACGAGAAGGCGAGCAGCGCGGTGAACACGAGGCGCCCGCCATAGCGGTCTGTGAGCATGCCCATCGGCAGACGCGCGAGCGAACCAAGGAGCACAGGCACAGCCACGAGGAGCGCGGTCTGAGACGCAGTCAGCGAATAGAGCGTCGTGAAGACCGACGCGAGACCTCCGACCAGCCCCCATGCGGCAAATGACAGCGCGAATGAGATCGTGGCCAGTGCGAGCGGCCGAGTTGGCGAGTCGGCGGACGCGTTGGCATCAATGCTCGGAGGCGACACAGCCGATGCAACGCGATCACCCATGACAGTGCCATAGTCTGAGGCCACGATTCGGCAACGTGTCAAGTGTAGTGCTCGACCGTCGGCATGGAGTGTGCTCTACACCAACCTGGACATGTGTTTGCCCGCATCTTGCTACCGACAGACTTCAGCCCTCCTTCCGAGGCGGCGCTCGCATACCGGAGAATCCCTTCCTGCGCGCTGTCGTCAGTGACCGGCGCTCTCTCGATGAAGCGGCCGCACGCTGACTCCAGGATCGTCTCACGGGCGCCGACCGCCGCCGTGGGGCAATCGCCATCGTAGAGCGGTCGGACGAACCAGCGACGGCGATCCTGTGATACGCGAAGTCGGCCGGCATCGACTTGATCGTCGTGTGGTCTTCGGCAGCGTGGCGGAATCCGTAGTACGTGCGGTGCATTGCCCGGTGTTGACAGTGCATGCGGAGAGCATCGGAACAGCTGGTTTTCTTGCACCGTGCGGAACGTTTCGTGCGCTGCGTTAGGCAGTACCTGTGCCGCATATGCGCGGCAAGAGCGCTTCACGGCGCGGCATCGTCGTTTGCTCTCAGATTGGCAGTCACCGGCCATCGGTGCTAATGGCCATGAGTCAATGATGCGCTCTCCCTCTGACCATGCAGATCACGCTGCACGAGCTGCTACGACAATGGATGAACGAGAACTCTGCGTCCGCGTTCAGGGGCGAGTTCGGGGTAAGTGTCCGGCGCGCAAGCTCCGCCGTCGAGATCGGCAGCGTCTTGATCACAGAGCGGCGGATTGCAAACGCTGAACCGTGCTTCGGACCTCATCCGAGCGGCGGACGAGCGGTCGGGATGCCACCGCTGGCGAGATTCCCCTTTGCCTTGACTACCCATAATTTCCGTCTTCCTGAGTTTCCGTCTTCTTGAGTTTCCGTCTTCCTGCTCACCTTGAGACGCGGACGACCGTCGCTGATTTGCTGCATGGTGGTTGCCTGGCGGACATCGCGGCACATCGAGCTTGTCGCCACTGCGATCGTTGCGTTGAAGAACCTGCAAGTGAGTTCTTCAAACATTCGCTCTCGAACTATGCCAAAGCACGTGTGGTGCCGGGCGGCTTGCGGTGGTACGCAAAATGCTCCTATCGGCCCGTACTTATGGATGCCGAAGCCGTGTACAAGTCCTCGCCTAGGGTCGCGGACGCGGAGAACTGGCCGGCAATCGGTGTTGGCGGACTTCTTTTGTTCGTCGGCGCGTCTCGACGCTCGCCTGCGGGTGCGTGCTTCGCGTTGTCGTCAGCGCCTTTGCTCGATGCGTCCTTCATCATCACGCCTCGGATTGGTCTCGCGGACGCGCCGGCGATGTATCGGACGTTCCGCGACAAAGACGATGCGCGCATCAACGTGGACATGAAAGCTGGCACCTCACCGACTGCCCACGCACACTCACCGGCTCACCAATAGCAGCTATGGCGAAATCATCACGATCCTCGACAACAACGAAGAAGAGTACTGTGCGGAACAGCCGCGCGACAGTCAGCGGACCGGCGCAGCCCGATACCTCGGCCGTGGGCGACATTGTCGCCGAGAAGGCATCCGGAACACAGGATGTCGCGTCAGCGTTCCCCTGCAATCCGAATAAGGCGGCTGAATACGATCCCCAAGCCGCGGTTGCCCCTCCTGAGGGTGCGTCGGTCAAGCCCGAGGACCCGATCGTCGGGGCCAGCACCGTCTCGGAGATCAATGGTTCCGAGAAGCTCGGAAGCGGCGGTCCGAACGTCGGTCACAATCCGACGGTGGGTCCGTTGGATCGCGTGCGCGTCGATTCGACCGACCGCGCACTAACGACCAACCAAGGTGTTCCGATTGCCGACAACCAGAACTCTCTCAAAGCCGGCCTTCGCGGCCCCACGCTCCTTGAGGATTTCATCCTTCGAGAGAAAATCACGCACTTCGATCACGAGCGCATTCCGGAGCGTATCGTCCACGCGCGTGGCTCGGCGGCACATGGCTTCTTCGAATGCACGAAGGCTATTCCGGAATTCACGCGCGCGTCGCCCTTCGGCGAAGTCGGAAAACAGACGCCGGTGTTTGTGCGCTTTTCGACCGTACTCGGCGAGCGCGGCTCGACGGACACCGCGCGCGACGTCCGCGGCTTCGCGGTGAAGTTCTATACGGACGAGGGCAACTGGGATCTCGTTGGAAACAACATTCCGGTGTTCTTCATTCAGGACGCGATGAAGTTCCCGGACCTCGTGCATGCGGCCAAGCCCGAGCCGCACTTTGCGATGCCGCAAGCGGGATCCGCGCACGACACCTTCTGGGACTTTGCGTCGCTGATGCCCGAGATCACTCACATGCTGATGTGGGCGATGTCCGATCGTGCCATCCCGCGCAGCTATCGCACCATGCAGGGGTTCGGCGTGCACACCTATCGACTCGTAAATGCCGACGGTGAATCGCGTTTCGTCAAATTCCATTGGAACCCGAAGGCTGGCACTCACTCGCTGGTGTGGGACGAAGCGGTCAAGATCTCGGGCGCCGACTCTGACTTCCATCGCCGTGACTTGTGGGAGGCGATCGAGGCGGGCGCTTACCCAGAATGGGAGTTGGGCCTGCAGATCTTCACGGAAGAAGAGGCTGAGGACTTCACCTTCGACGTGCTCGACGCCACGAAGATCGTCCCTGAGGAGCTCGTGCCGATCGTTCCGGTTGGACGGATGGTCCTGAACCGGAATCCGGATAACTTCTTCGCTGAAACCGAGCAGGTTGCCTTCTGTGTCGCGCATGTCGTGCCGGGCGTCGATTTTTCGAATGACCCTCTCCTCGCCGGCCGCATTCATTCGTATGTCGACACGCAGATTTCCCGCCTGGGTGGGCCGAACTTCCACGAGATCCCCATCAACGCCCCGATCGCACAGGTCCACAACAACCAGCGCGATGGGATGCACCGACAGGCGATCCATCGTGGACGTGTCTCGTACGAGCCAAATTCTCTCGGAGGCGGATGTCCCTTCCAGGCAGGCGAGGTCGGATTCGTGTCATTCCCTGAACCACGCGACGCTGGCGATCACAAAGTGCGAGGCAAGGCGGAGCGCTTCGCTGATCACTATACCCAGGCCACATTGTTCTGGAACAGCCAGAGCGACGTCGAGAAGCAGCACATCGTCAACGCCTTCCGCTTCGAGCTGTCGCGGGTCCAAACGCCAGCGGTGCGGGAGCGGATGGTGTCGGGTCTGATGAACGTAGCCCCCGAGCTTGCGGAGAACGTAGCGGCTGGTCTCGGAATCCTCGAAATGCCTACGCCGATGCGGAAAGTGCTCACGCGTGACGTCACGCCGGAAGTATCGGCGTCGCCCGCATTGTCGTTGTTTGCGCGGCCCGGTGACGGCAGCATCCGGGCGCGGCGAGTGGCGATTTTCATAGCGGACGGCTGCGACGGCGAAGCGCTCGTCGCCCTCGCCGACCGGTTGACGAGCGAAGGCGCCGTCCCGCGGTTCGTCTCGACGACGCTCGGATTAGTGCAACCTGCAGCCGGCGATCCGATTGAGGTAGACGTCAGCTTCGAGGCGGCGCCGTCTGTCCTCTACGACGCGGTCGTGCTCCCCGATGGCGCCGACGCTGTGAAGGTGTTGCGTGCGGATGGTCGCACGCTCGAGTTCATCAAGGATCAGTATCGCCATTGCAAGCCGATTCTTGCCGGTGGCGCGAGCGACGCGCTGCTGGCGGCGTGCGGGATCGACACGACGCTGCCTGACGGGCAACCCGATCCAGGCGTGATCACAACCTCGGACCTCAGCACCGCAAGCGATGCATTCATCGCGGCGATCGCCAAGCACCGACATTTCGCGAGGGAAACCGATCCACCGCGAGTGTGAGCTCGGCACACACCACCACGAGGAGAGATGACATGCCGGCGCCCTTTGACCAAGAGAGCAGTCACATACGAGCAGTTCCAGTGGACATGCTCGCCGAGCAGCACCGCCGGATGGCCGAGTCGGGTTTTGGCGAGAAAGCCAATCAATAGGTCTTCAGTGCGATGGCGCGCGTGGCTGGTCAACGGGGGAACAAGCGCGCGAACACGAGCGAGGCTCCGATCGTCGTCCCGGTGGCAGGAACGGCGCTCTTGCTGATCGACGTCATCAACGACCTGGCGTTTGACGGTTCCGACGCGATTGTCACGCAGGCGGAATCCATGGCCGAATCGCTCGCGCGTCTGAAGCGGCGCGCGACGGCCACCGGCGTGCCGACGATCTACATCAACGACAACTTTGGCCAGTGGCGGTCGGATTTCCGCAGCACCGTCGCACACTGCACCGCTCGCTCCTCGCCGGGCCATCGCGTCTCGTCGCGTCTGCGACCAACGGCACGCGATTACTTCGTGCTCAAGCCCAAACACTCAGGCTTCTTCGACACCACATTGGACACTCTGCTCGAGACCTTGGGCATCCGCCGGGTCATCCTCGCAGGCATTGCGGGCAACATCTGTGTGCTGTTCACGGCCAACGATGCGTACATGCGCGAATACAAAATCTTCGCGCCCGCCGACTGCATTGTGTCGAACACGGCCGCTGACAACGATCACGCCCTCCACCAGATCCACACCGTGTTGAAAGGCAATGTCTCCGCGTCGACACGGCTGAGATTTCGGTCGGACCGCCGCCGTCGACGCGCGAGGCGCCGATGACGGCGACCTGACGACGTATCTCGGAGGACAAAATGGCGACCGCAAAAACTGAGACCACACCCTACTGGAGCGCGTCCGCGACGCTACCGCAGTTCGGCAAGCTGACGGCCGACGCCGAGGCGGACGTCGTGGTCGTTGGTGGGGGGATTACCGGTCTGACGGCCGGGTATCTGCTCGCGAAGGCCGGCAAGCGCGTCATCGTGCTCGAACGAGGACGTTGCGCGGTGACCGACACAGGACACACGAGCGCGCACCTGACGATGGTGACGGACGCGCGAATCACCGAACTCTCCAAACAGTTCGGACGCACCAATGCGCAGGCGGTCTGGGATGCAGGCCTCGCCGCCATTGCCGCAATCGACGAGATCGTTCGTGAGCACAGCATCGACGCGGACTTTGAGTGGGTGGACGGCTACCTGCACGCGCCGATTGGCGACAGCTCGAGTGATGACACCGAACGCCTGCGCGCGGATGCCACCTTGGCGGTTGAGCTCGGCTTCGACGCCGAGTACGTCGACTCGATTCCTCTTGTGGCGCGACCAGGCGTTCATTTCGCCAATCAAGCGCGTCTCCATCCGCGAAAATACCTCGCAGGCGTGGCCAAGGCGTTGGTCGCACGTGGCGGTCGAATCCATGAGCACTCGGAGGTTGAGGAATTCTGTGACGACCCGCCCCGCGTGAAGGTCGGCGCTCACACGGTCACCTGTGATGACATCGTGATCGCCACGCACAATCCTCTGGTCGGATTCAGCGGCATGGCTGGCGCCACGCTCTTCCAAACCAAACTGGCCCTGTACACGAGCTATGTGATCGCCGCGCGCGTCACGCGCGGTGTGATACCAGACGCGCTGTGGTGGGATACGGCCGACCCTTATCGGTTTCTTCGCATCGAGCCGCATCGGGATCACGACGTCGTCATCTTCGGCGGCGAAGACCACAAGACCGGGCAGCAAGAGAACACAGAGGAGTGCTACCGGCGTCTCGAAGAGCAGCTCCGGGCCGTAGTTCCGGACGTCACATTCACGCATCGCTGGTCGGGTCAGGTCATCGAGACGCCCGACGGCCTCCCCTATATTGGCCAGAGCGCCGACCACCAGTACTCGGCGACCGGGTACGCTGGTAATGGGCTGACGTTCGGCACGCTTGGCGGCCTCATGATGGCGGATGCCATTCTGGGGCGATCGAATCCGTGGGTCGAGCTCTTCGATCCGAGCCGAAAGGCGCTGACCCGGGGTCTCTGGGATTACCTGAAAGAAAACGTCGACTACCCGTACTACTTGATTCGCGATCGTTTTGCCGGCGCTGAGGCGAAGTCGCTTCGTGCGGTCAAGCGGGGCCAGGGAAAAGTTATCGAGCGGAACGGCGCCAAGGTGGCGGCGTACCGGGACACGGACGGAACGGTCACGCTTCGGTCGGCGAGCTGTACGCATATGGGATGCACGGTCGGATGGAACACGGCCGAGCGGACATGGGACTGCCCGTGCCACGGATCGCGTTTCAAGCCGACCGGCGCGGTGATCTCCGGGCCTGCCGAAGCGCCGCTGTCGGACGTGGACTAAGAGTCAGGTGGTCCGAGGACAGTGCGGAGCCACGGGACATATGCGGATGTGAACGCCGTCGTCGGTGGATACCTGCGCGATCTGGCGTTCGCGCAGTCGTCGCAGCAGAAGAGGTTCGGCTACAAACGGGCCGCCGCCGCGATTCTCTCATTGGACAAGCCCTTGACCGACTTATTGGCAGCGAATGGCGCGCTGCCGCGAATCCCGGGCATCGGGCCGGGCTCGACGCGCGTCATCCGCGAGATTCTCGAGACCGGCGGCTCGCCGACCGTCGAACAGGCCATCGAACGCAGTGAGCGGCGAGCTGACATCCAACGACGACGCGAGCTTCGGCGCAACTTTCTGAGCCGCGCGGAAGTGCGACGAGTTCTGGCGGAGCCCGCTCTGGATGGCCTCACCGTCGGCCAGTACCACGGCGATCTGCAGATGCATTCCGAGTGGAGTGATGGGTCGCCTTCGGTACGTGAGATTGCCGACGCGTGCGTCGAGCGAGGTTATCGCTACGCAGCAGTCACCGACCATTCCTACGGGCTGAAGATCGCCAGCGGCATGTCGATGGTCGAGGCTGCTGCGCAGCGTCAGGCCATCGACACTGTCAATGCGCGACATGGAAGTCGATTTCGATTGTTGCAGGGTATCGAAGCCAACATCGACGCGGCCGGTAGACTTGACCTCTCAGATGAAGAGGCGGCCACGTTCGACCTCGTGTTGGCGGCGCCGCACTCCAAGCTGCGGAAGAGCGACGATCAGACAGATCGGATGCTGACGGCGGTGCACCACCCGGCGGTTCGGATTCTCGCGCACCCGCGTGGCCGCATCTCCGGATCCCGCGCAGGCGTGATCGCGAATTGGGCAGCGGTGTTCGAGAGTGCCGCCCAGCGGGGCGTAGCTATCGAGATCGACGGCGATCCGGCGCGCCAGGATCTCGATCACATCCTGGCGCGGCAGGCCCTCGAGCGCGGCTGTCTCTTTGCGCTCGATAGCGACGCACACACGACGTCGCAGCTGTCGTATGCCGAGACCGCCGTCGCTCATGCGCGATTGGCCGCGATCCCCGCCGAGAGGATCATTAACTATTGGCCGCTGGAGCGCCTGATGGCCTGGTTGCGGGATCCGGCGTCGGAGTGCGGGCGTTGAGCGCGCCGCAACGACGGTTGCGGGCCGGCCGACCGTTGTGGCTTCCCGACGGCGCACGAGCGAAACAACGATATTCGGTGTTAGCCGGTTCGCACGACGCGACCGTCGCGATCGTCGGCGGCGGGATGACCGGTGCCCTAGTGGCGCACGCCTTTGCGTCCGCTGGTATATCGGTGACGCTCATGGAAGGCGCATTGATCGCAAACGGCAGCACCGCAGCGAGCTCGGCGTTGCTCTTGAGAGAACCGGATCTCGGATTGACCGAGCTGACGAAGCGGTATGGTTCACGCAACAGCCGCCGGATCTGGGAATTGAGTCGGCAATCGGTCGATCAGTTGGTCGCATTGCTGATGCGTCTGCGCGTCCGGTGTGATCTGAAGACGGGCGATGCGGTGTACTACGCCACCACGGCGCAAGCGGCCGAGCGACTGCGAGACGAAAGCGAACTTCGCCGACGTTTGGCGTTCGAAGCCCGATGGCTTGGTCCCGCGCAACTCCGCCGCCTGACGGGCATCACCGCTCACGGAGCGATTCTGTCGAAACGCAACGCCCGGTTCGATCCGTATCGCGCGTGTGTCGGTATC
>JALDXQ010000165.1:0-16478 GCA_032156805.1 Acidobacteriota bacterium | reverse complement strand
AACCACAACACATGGAGGACGAGCACTGGCCCGCTGGCGGCGATCTGAGTGATCGCATCGCTCAGCTGCTCGAGTCCCGAGCGGTGGTGCACGGCCGCGCGTTCCCACGTCCTGATGACCCGGATGTTTTCATCCAGTACGTGGGACGACCCCTCTGGCGTGTCTTGAGCAGGGATTTCTCGAGGCGTCTTGCGCTTGCGAGCAGCCACGGCTGGCGTGGCTGCACGATTCAGGCCAATGCCCCAGTCACGATTCACTGCCTGACACCAAGTGAACCCTACTTCTTCTGTTGCACTCGAGCAGTCGACGGCGGCACGTGCCCTTTGAGCCGCATGTAGACGATGATGTTGCCGTAGTGCTCGTTGTTGTGCGTCATGTTGAAGAGCAGCACCGAGCCACGACCACCCTCGCTTCCGCCGCCCGGCCCCGCGACTTTGACCTGCTGGTTGAAGTTCGCGTCGGTCGTCGACGCGTATACATCGTCGCAATACGCGAGCGAGCCTGCCAGCCCCTTGACCAGTGCCGCCTTGTCGGTCGCCCTTTCGAAGTTCTCCTTCGACGGAGAAGGCTCACCCTTGGCCTGCGAGCAGAAGTAGTAGTTCGCATTGATCACGTGTCCAAGCAGCTGGCCGAAACTGCGAATCTCGGGCGTTGGCTTGAAGGCGTAGTCTTCGGCCGGCATCGCGTCAGCCGCTTCCACCAGGTTCCGTCGAATGAGGGTGTGCATCGACTTGACGACCGACACCGTCGAAGCCGACGCGACCTCGCCAAAGCCGCCGTCGGAGGTCTGTGCACCTGCAGGAATGGCGACGCACACGAGGGAGAGCACGAACAGCAATCCACGGAACATGAGGCCTCCTCAGCTCATTTGATGCGGCGCGGCGACCTGCCCGTTGGCTGACCTCCGGCTGTTCGATGTCGCCAGGTAGCGTACCGGGTCCGCGGTATGACGACGGTAGTCGAACAGGTTGCCGTGCTCGCGCGATGAGCAGTACTGGATGTAAAGACAAAGACGATACGTGCCGGGCTTCACGCGGCTGCCGCAGTGCAGGCAGCGTGATGTATCTACCAGCACACCGCTTCCCGCCGGTCCCATGACGCTGATCGACTTGTCGAGCCCTCCCGCCTGCGCGAGCTCCTCATCGAGATAGCGGCCCATCGCCAGCTCGCTCTCGTCATCGGAGGCGCGCCGGCGTTTCATGGCCTTGATGGCCTGCGCGCTTGCTGCCGCCGGGATGAACGTGAACGGTCCCTCGTCCGGACCGATGTCTCTCAGGTTCAGAAAGAGTTTGGCCTGGCGTCTGCCCTCGGGATCGAGATGGTAGATCTGGCTCGAGATCGCTTCTTCTCCCCCGTGAGAGACCGAGTAGAGCAAATCGACGCGATTGAGATGCGGGATCGTGCCCAGGTAGTTGGTGACCAGGCTGAGAAGCCCGTCCGACAGCGCAAAGTCAACGAGCTGGGGTTGCTGGGCCAGGTCCTGGTTGTTCAGCACGCTGCGCAGGAACGCCCACTTCTTGGCGTGCAGCTCGGTGTCCGGCCCGATGGCGGCTTCGAGCTTGCGTTTCTTCTCCTCGAACAGCCGCAGCGACAACGCGATGATCTCCTGACTGCCCGGTAGTGAACCAGGTTGAACAATCGCGTAGCCCTCCTGCCGGCTCATGTGCGTGTTGGGGTGCCGGCGGTTGTAGGCGACGACCGCGCTCTTGCGCTGGATCGCGTCACGCGGCGATGTGGCAACGTCGGAGACGGCGAGCATCGCGCGTCCGGCCGACGTGTAGCGCGCCCGATGGTAAACATGCCGTCGAAAACGATTGGTGTTCTTTGTCGCATGCCTGAGCGTGCGACTCATCATGTTCACCGAATACCAGAAGAGTGAATGAGCGAGATTGCGGCGAGGAACGGTCGAGGACTCGGTCGGTGGCGCCATTGACGCTGTCAGTCTAACGCGTTTCCAGACACGCCTCTACCTCACCGACCGCGTGAGCCCGGCAAGCGCTTCGTGATGCTCGCCCAGTGCCGTGCGCAGCGTGTCGAGATCGTTGATGTCGAGTGCGACGTACGAGCCCGGTTGCATCCGCGAGAACGCACGACGCGCCACTTCGAGATGGCGGACGGTGAACGGCTTCGGGTCCGAGTAGAACGACAACGCCTTCACGCCATACAACGGCGGCAGATACGAGAGCCCGCCGTGCGTCCCGACGAATGCGCGCGCTCGTGCGATGGCCTGGGATTGAACCTCGAGATTAGTGCGCGGCGACATCAGATGAGAGATGTCGTGGATACGGCCCCGTGCCGTGACTGGCACGTCGAGATGGTCGTCGAGCCGCATCCCGGGATTGAGCAGGACGACGTCCGCGGTCTCCGCGAGCACGTTGAGCAGGTCGGCGACGAAGCGCCGGTTCCGCTCGGTGTCTGGAAACGTATCGTTGAAATAGAACCGGACCGCGACGAAGTCGTCCGGCAGTCGCCCCGCCAGATCGCTAGTCTCGATTCGTGGCAGCGGCTTGAGCAGCGCGAAGTTCTCGACGGTGTCCACCGCGGCCCGGCTCTGCCAGAACTTGTGGAACAGCCGGTACATGTACATCGGGTGCAGCAATTCGCAGTGGGGGAGATGTGCGCCCTGCCGCACCAGCTTGATGGTGTTGCGGTCGAACTCGGTCATCGTTCGCGGCTTCAGCCGGCCGTCGGTGAGCCGTTGTTCGCTTCGCTCGCGGAACTGGTCAGGTGTGTAGTAGTCGAACAGCTCCACGTAATGCGTGCCGATGTCGCGATACCAGGCGCTGCATCCGCCGCGCGAGA
The DNA here is from genome assembly GCA_032156805.1 of Acidobacteriota bacterium. GTDB lineage: Bacteria > Acidobacteriota > Vicinamibacteria > Vicinamibacterales > UBA2999 > Gp6-AA40. The sequence goes on along the minus strand of JALDXQ010000165.1, from coordinate 13,676 downwards.
CCACCACCATCCGGTTCGCATCGAACGATCGATGCGTCTTGACCCAGTTGAGGAACGGGATCCAGTACAGGAGCTCGAAGCCGACTTCGCTGACCCATGGGCCGACGATGACGGGGCGGTCTCGCCGCTCGATCCGCTGCAGCACGCGCGGAACAGCCACCGCTTCCTCGGTCGGGGCGTCGACGGCCGAGAGACGTGACACTGCACGCGGCACGATGTGCTGCTTCGCGAACCGTCTGATCGGCTTGAAGCGGAACAGCCAATCGAAGACGGTGAGCGTCATCTTCACCAGGGTGCCGGTTGGTGTGACCGGGCGCAGCTGTCTCGAGCGCTTCCGTGATACGCGCGTGAAGCGGCGAACCATCGCCATCACGACCGCAACTGGATAGAGCAGAACCCGCAGCGGATAGACGTAGAACGGCGGCCGTCGCGGCGCTGGTGCCGGGGACGCGGCGAACTGCTCGATCGTCTCGACCATGCGTGGCGTGGCTTCCACATCCAGCCCGTGCGGCCGTGTGAACGCCTTGACGAAGCCTTCGATCTGCCGGCGCGTGCCTTCGGGATCGTCGAGCGCCTTGGCGATTTGCTGGACGTGCGTCTCGAAATCGTCAGCGAGCCTGAGGAGCCCGCCGCCTTCCGACGTGAGATGCCGGAAGTGCAGTGTGCCGTCCTGCGTTCGGCGATACGCCGGCGTGCGAATCGAGAAGACCGGACGGCCGACGATGCCGCATTCGATCTGGGCGCTGGTGTTGATGCCGGTCGCACCGGCGGCGTGATACATCGAGTCGAAGAAGTCGTTTCTCGATTCGCGATCGACCGGACTGGCGCCACCACGAGGCCAGACGGAAACGTTCTCGAAACCCATCGCATCGAAGCGATGCCACGGCTGACGGTTCTCCGGGTGCGGACGGATCAGGATGCCAGCCGTGCGGATGCGTTCATCCGCCGCGTGGCGAATCGCGTCAATCCACTGCTCGATGAAGACGACTTCATCCGGTGCGATGAACGGCGACGAGCAGAGATACAAGAGAATCGGCCGTGCCGGATCGAGACCGACACGCGCGCAGAACTCCTCCCGCGTCGAACTCGGCCGGCGCGCGAACCATTGGTCGTAGACCATCGCGCCGGTGAGGACGATTCGCCCGGGATCGGTCCCGTGCATCTCGATCGCTTCGGCCTTCTGTGCCTCGTTCCAGACGTAAACCTGATCGGGCTGCACCCGGATCAGACCTTTGTTGGTCAGGTTGTCCCAGCTGAGAACGGGGAGTGCGGATCGCACACCGAGGCGTTGTGCGGTCTTGACGTAGTCGACCTGGTCGGAGCCGATGTCCACGAGCGGCGTGACGAGCAGGACGTCGGGCCGATCGCGCTCGACGGCTTCGAACACGGCACGGTCGATCGGAATCGCGCGCTCGACGACCAGGAGGGTCCTGGTGAGGAACCGATTTCCCGCGCGGCCGCGAAACATCGGCAGCTCGACGAACCATCGCATCAACGCTGGGGCCTTGCCGCGCGCGCGCTCCTTCAGGCTGTTGACACCCTCGTACTCGGGTGTGAGGTAGCGCACGTAGTCGACGGTGTATCGGGTGGCGCGGGCGAGGCCAAGCCAGAACCGCCAGGGCGTCTTCTTCGCGATCTCGCCTGCCGTGATGGTGGGGAAGTCGTTGAGGAGCTTGCTGAGCAGCCGCTCATCGCCCTCTTTGTCCCGGTGCCCGAAGACGAGATGAACCTGGTGGTTCCGCTCGGCCAGCGCCTGGAGCGTGGATGCGAAATTTCGCAGCGCCCCGGTGTGACGCATCGAGAACAGGACTCGCATTGTGCCTCTCTAAAATACCACCCGCCGCCAGCGGCGTGGCGGGGTGTGGGAACACGAAGGTCACGAGGATCATTTCAACGCAGGGATCGCAGGGATCGCAGGGGACGATTGCCATTCGGGCGATCAGGCCAGTCGCGTAGCGCCGGCCCAAGCGGCATGCGGCCGGCGTCATCCCATTGATCGGCCGCCGATCACACGCGCGTGCAGCATCGCGATGCGCGTGTGAATCGAGCGGCGATCAATGGTGTTGCGCGCGTAGCGCGCCTGCGCGACTGGCCTCCCCGCGATCCCAGCGATCTCTGCGTTTCAATATTGGCCTTGTGTCCTTCGTGGCCACACCGTCGTGTGCTTCGTGGCAGCGCACTTCTGCGGTATCCTCTCGCTACATCATGCGCCGTGTGAAGTGAGGTGTTCATGACCGCCGCCCAGCGTTTCATCGTTGTTGCCGTCGTCCTCCTCGGTGCTGTTCCCGCTCTTCTTCGAAGTGAACCAGGCAGCGTCAAGCGATCCTTCAACACCTGGTCGCAATACCTTGGCGGTGCCGATTCCTCGCAGTATTCCTCGCTCAGTCAGATCAACAAGACGACCGTGTCGCGCCTGGACGTGGTGTGGCGATATGCCAGCGCTGATTCACGAAGCTACCGCTTCAACCCAATCGTGGTCGACGGCACCATGTTCGTGCTCGCGAAGAACAACTCGATCGTCGCCCTCGACGCCGTGACCGGGCAGGAGAAGTGGGCGCACCCGAACGAGGGAGCCGTGAGCGATCGCGGCATCAACTACTGGGAGAGTCGTGACCGATCCGACCGCAGGCTCCTGTACTTGAACGCCGGCTCACTGACGGCGATCGATGCGCGCACCGGTGCGCCGATCCCGTCCTTTGGCGAGAAGGGACGCGTCGACGTCCGCATCGGCCTCAAACGCGATCTCACGAACATCCGGCGACTGCAGACGAACAATCCCGGCCGCATCTACCAGGACCTGTTCATCGTGTCGCTGCCGGCTGGGGGCGCAGGGTATGTGGCCAGCCCCGGCGACATCCATGCCTACGACGTGCGAACAGGAACGTTGATGTGGGTGTTCCACACCGTGCCCGAGCGCGGCGAAGCGGGCGCTGAGACGTGGCCCGAGAGCGCGCTGGCCACGGGCAGCGGCGTCCACAACTGGGCCGAGCTCACGGTCGATGAGGAGCGCGGTATCGCATTCATTCCTACCGGGACGGCACGCTACGACTTCTACGGCGGTAACCGTCATGGCGCGAACCTGTATGCGAACAGCGTGCTCGCGCTCGACGCGAAGACTGGCAAACGGCTCTGGCACTTCCAGACCATTCATCACGATCTGTGGGACTGGGATCTGGCGACCTCGCCGAAGCTGCTGACGGTCAGGCACGACGGCCGCGATGTCGACGTCGTTGCTCAGGCGAGCAAGCATGGATTCCTCTTCGTGCTGGAGCGAGATTCGGGCCGCCCGCTGTGGCCAATCGAGGAGCGTCCCGTTCCACAGTCGGACGTGCCAGGTGAGCAGACCTCGCCGACGCAGCCGTTCCCAACCGCGCCGCCGCCATTCGCGCGGCAGTCGTTCACGGAGAAAGACATCAACCCGCACCTGTCTGCCGAAGCGCAGGAGAAGCTGCGCCAGTTGCTCCGCAGTTCGGTGAACAAGGGATTGTTCACGCCGCCGAGTCTGCAGGGCAGCATCCAGATGCCAGGGAACAGCGGTGGTGCGAACTGGGGCCTTGCGGCCGCAGACCCCATGAAGGGTCGCGTGTACGTGATGTCGAAGGAGTCGCCGGATCTGTTGAGACTGCGTGTGATGAAGCCGGGGGACAAGCCGGAGGATCGCGGGCCGGATCCGAACCAGGTTGTCCCAGGCACTCCGGCCGGCTTCCTGCCATACACGGCGGTGGACCCGTACGGGTTCACAGGAGACGAGGCCACCGGGATGCCGCCAATCACCCCACCCTGGTCGCAGATCACCGCATACGACTTGAACAAGGGCACGATCCTCTGGCAGGTTCCCAACGGCGACAGCACGCTCTTAATCTCTCGGGGTCTGCGGGGCACTGGCAGTCACCAGGCGCGTGCGGGAATGGTGGTCACTGCCGGGGGGCTCATCTTCATCGGTACGCCGGACAACACGCTGCGCGCCTACGACGAAGACACGGGCAAGGTCGTGTGGCAGAAGCAGGTCAGCGGACCGATCAACGGTGTGCCTGCGGTCTACGAGATGAACGGACGTCAATATCTCGCGGTTGCCGTTGGTGCTGCCGGCACGCAGGACGACGACAGCGGGCAGGCGCCTGGACGAACCGGCAGCGAGTACGTCGTGTTCGCGCTCAAAACGAACTGAGACCCGCTACATGCCCGGGTCGTCTGCCGACGGCCCGTAGATCGACGGCACCTTCGCGCCCATCGGCCGCAGATAGCTCGAGAGCTGGCCGCGGTGATGGACTGCGTCGAGGAGAAAGCCGAACAGCATGTCGCCGAGCGTGGCTTCCCACACCACCTTGCCGTCCATCATCAAACGCGCCTTGCCGTCCCACTTCGCGTCGTCAAGCTTTGCCACGCACTCTTCGAGCGCGGTGAAGTGCTTTTCGTATGCGGCCACTGCTTCCTTCACGCCCGGCGACGGTCTGACGACATAGTTCACGTCGCCCTGCTCGATGAGTTTGCAGGCGTCGTCGAGCTCGGTGGCCAGCAGCCAGACGAGATCGGTGGCTGACGTCGAGCGCTCATGTGGTTTGTAATCGCCCCTGTCCGGCGGGACCGCCTTGATGACGTTGACGAACGCCTTCTTCTCGGACTTGAGGCACTGCGCGTAATACTCGCGGACGTTTTTCACGACTCGTCCTCCCTGACATGTTTTGGGGGTCACGATACCCGTTTCGTCGCAGAATCTCTATCTCAGTGCGCGGTGCTCCTCCGCGACTCAACCTGATCGCCAGGGAGTACGCGCACGTGCGCGTTCTGTCGGGACAGAGGCTTCAGTGTTCTGCCCACCGCCGAACGGGCTCGCTCGTGCGTGCCCCGTGTTCCCGCGCTCCGGGTGTATTGTGACTCCGCGCGGCGCGGCTCAGCCGAACCGTTAGGCAGCCACCCAGACGAAGACACGACGATGGCATTTCAACTTCGTGAGGCGCTCGAGGCTGACATCCCGGCGTTGGCCAAGTTGCATGTGGAGACCTTCAACGAAACGCATCGGGGCGGCCGACCTGGAGGACCGTCGTACGAATTACGGGAACGCCAGTGGCGTGACGCATTCGACCGGCAGGACGGTACCTGGTTTTGTTTTGTCGTGGAAGACGGGGGGGAGTTAGTCGGGTTCGCGAAGGGCACACCACACGACGGTGGGGTGCCTGGATATGCCGGCGAACTCAACAAGATCTATTTGCTACAGCGGGTGAAACGCCAGGGACTCGGGCGGCTTCTTCTCTGCGCCGTGGCGCGCCGGTTTATTGAACGCGGCATGACGTCGATGCTGCTTTTCGGCGACGCGGCGAACCCATCGAACGGTTTCTACGAGGCGTTCGGCGCCGAACGGCTTTACAGTGACTCCGGCGAATTTCATGGTGCCTACGGCTGGCCCGATCTGCGCGCGCTCGTTGCGCAATGCGGCAGGTAGCGTGTGACGCAGGCTGCCTGACAAGCAATTGGAGCCGACGCGCCAGCAGTCGCGTGCCATCATGTCGCCGAGGCGCGAGGCTCAATTGATGCGTCCCTCGCGCAGAATGAAGAGCACCGAACGAGCCTGCCGAAAAAGCACTCCGCGGAAAGGGCGGCCCCCGATACGCCAACATGTCGATCTCACGCCGACCTGCGAGCGTCGTTGGGAATCTGTGACCCGGCTCAGTCCTGGCGCAGTGCGCGAATGGGATCGATGTGCGCCGCTCGTCGGGCCGGGATGTACGCGGCCAGCATCACGACAGCCACGACGACGGGAACGATCGCAAGGTACGTGACGAAATCGCCGGCGGTACCTGGAATTGCCGTCTCAACAAGTCTCCCGACTGCCGTGCTGGCGACGATGCCGAAAAGGATCCCCACGACCGAAGGCAGCGTTCCCTGACGAAGGACCATTCGCAGCACCGACGCGGGCAGGGCACCCATGGCCATCCGGATGCCGATCTCGCGCGTTCGCCGGTTGACGGCGTACGCCATCAATCCATACAAGCCAATCAGCGCGAGTGCCAGTCCCATTGCGCCCATGCCTGCGATCGTTCGCACGACGACGAGGTTGATGTTCCGCGCGCTCGCGTAATAGAAGGCTTCCATCGTGCGCATGCCGAGGATCGGGACGTCGCGGCCGGTTTCGAGCACGGCGCTCCGGACGTCTTCCGCAAGGGCAGCTGACTCGGCGTCCGTTCGCACGACCAGCGTGTTTCGGGTAGGCGGGTTCTGCTGCCTGGCCAGATAGAGAAACGGCGTCGAGTTCTGTGTGAACAACCGGAACTTGGAGTTCGCGGCCACGCCGACGACCTCGGCCCACACCGGATTGGGGCCGGCTAGGCGAATGCGCTTGCCCAGCGGATTCTCACCGGGCCAGTAGCGTGCCGCCATCCCGCTGCTGACAATGGCGATGCGCGGTGTATCCGCAGTATCGGTCGCCTGAATGCCGCGTCCGCTGACGATCGGGATTCCAATCGTGTCGAGATAGGTCTCGTCGACCCGTGCAGCTGCGACGGTCAGGCTCTCGATCCCGGGCGGCAGCGTAAAGCCCTCGGGGACGATCGCCGTCGCGTCGCCCCCATCCTGGCTCAGGGGAATGAACGAGGTGAGCGCGACGGACGTGACGCTCGGAATCGACGCCGCGCGTTCCTTCAGTCTCCGATAGAACGCCTCGCTCTGGTCACGGTCATATCGTGCGAGCGCCGTGTCGAGGTTGGTCAGCAGGATGCGATCGGTTCGAAATCCTGGTCCACTGCCGTACTCGGTTTCGAATGCGCGATAGAAGGAGAGCGCGACGGTCAGCAGCACGAGCGTCAGGGCGATCTGTGACGCGACGAGCCCGTGGCGTCCCCACAGCCGCGCCGCGCGTCCCGCCGGCATCGTCGTGTTGCGCAGTGCACCGGACAAATCGCGCGCGCGTGTGCTGCGCCACGCGGGGATGACGCTCGAGAGCAACACGCTGATGACCGCGATGCCGAGGCCGACGGTGACGGCCCGGCGGTCCAGTTCGTAGGTCAGGCGCACGCCGATGTCGCTGACGACCTGCAGTTGACGAAACGACAGAATCCCGAGGTAGCCAATCGCAAGCCCTGCGGCGGCACCGGCGACGGCGACCAGCACGCTCTCAGTGATTAGTTGCCGCATCAATCGACCACGACCGCCGCCGATGGCGAGTCGCATCGCGATCTCACGCGCGCGTACCGGGGCGCGGCTGGTGAGCAGGCCAGCAACGTTGGCGCAGGCGACCAGCAGCACGGCCACTGCGAGGCCGATCAACATGAAGCTCAGCGCTGCTGCGGGCGGGGCCTCGGCCATGCGCTGATCCAACTCTCGTCTGAGGAGCAGACCACGACGAGCGTTCGCCGCCGGGTAGTCAACCGCGAGCGCACGACCGATGCGATCCACTTCCTCGCTGGCCTGTGCGAACGAGACATTTGCCTTCAGGCGTCCCATGATCTCGAGCGTCCGAGTGTCGCGCTCTTCGAGGGTCGTTGACTGGAATCCAACAGCAAGCTTGGGCAGCATCGCCAGCGGGACGTAGAAGTTGGGCGGCACGTAGTGATCGGGACCGGTGAATCCCTCTGGTGCGACACCGATCACGGTGAACGGGTCGCCGGTCAAGCGGATTTCACGACCGACGATGTTCGGGTCGGCGGCGAACTGTTGCGTCCATGTCTCGTAGGACAGGATGATGACCGCATCGCGCCCAGCCACGCGATCTTCGTCGGGTAGGAACGATCGCCCGAGTGCGGGGCGGACGCCAAGGACGTCGAAGAAGCTGGCGCTCACCGCGAGCCCATAGGTGCCGCGAGCGGACTCATCACGCCGGCGAGCGAAGGCGACACTGATGCCGTCCATCGCGGCAAGGCTCTCGAAGCTCTGTGCGCGGTCGCGCAGATCGGCGTAATCGGGATACGAGTTGCCACCGCTTCGTATCTCGCCTGTCGGCAGCGTCGCGCTCACGGTCAGCAGCCCGTTCGGATCGGGGACCGGCAAGGGGCGCAGCATCAAGCCATCCGCGACGCTGAACATCGCGGCATTGGCGCCAACACCGATGGCAATGGACAGGATGGCGACGAGCGAGAAGCCCGGGTTCTTCGCCAGCATCCGCGTTCCCTGCCGCAGGTCCTGCCAGATCGTTTCGAGCATTGCAGTCCTTTGCCCACCGTAGCCGGAAGGGCGAAGGTGGGTCGCAGACGAGTCCGTCTCATCGGTTGATCAAGGGCCATGCCGGAGAGGAGGGGCCGGGCTTGACGGATTTCCCGCACGAAACTCTGTGACGGGGCACAGGACTGTTCGCTGCTGGGACGGAGCCGTCCGCTCGCGTGCGGCCGGACTATCAGGGTTTTTCAGCGGATCCATCAGGACCCGAGAGTGGCCGTCGCCTTACCGTGACAGGGGTCGATACGGTGGAGGCAAGACGATGATTCGAAATCTGTGCTTGGGAATGGCCGGACTCCTGTGGGCAGCTGGCACGTTGATGGCGCAGCCGCTCGAGGCTTCGCGCCGGCCGGCGGCGACGCCGGCGTCCGCGACGTTCGAGGAACTGCAACGTCGCGCCACGCTCGGCGAGATGGTCTACGTCGTCAACCTGGCAGGCCAGGAAACGCGAGGACGAATCGTCGGGCTGTCAGATGGTTCGCTCACGCTGCGACCCGTAGTGTCCGGCCTAAGCCGGACCTTCGCGTCGACAGATGTCCGGCGAATCGAACAGCGGCGCAAGGATTCGATCATGAACGGCGTGCTCATTGGCGCCGGCGCGGGTGCGCTTGCGGGCTACGGGCTCGGCAAGTCGATGGACTCACCCAACTGTTCGGGTCCCGTCGAATGCGGCCAGGGTGCGATGGTCGGAGCCGTCGGAGGGGCGGTGTGGGGTGCTGTCGGTGGATGGCTCGTGGACAGGCTTATCCAGAAGCGCGAGACGATCTATCTGGCTCCCGGTTCGAAGTAAGACTCGCGTGCGTAATGGCGAGGAGTGCCGTGCACGCCGTGTCCACGCGCAACGTGCGTGCGCCGAGACCGACCAGCCTGAAGCCATGCGCGGCCAGAAGCGACAACTCGAAGTTGTTCCAGCCGCCTTCCGGCCCAATGGCGAGCAGCACGCGTTCGTCTGCACGATCGGCCAGCACCGAACCGAGCGATGCCGTGCCGCTTGGATCCGCAACGAGACGAACGCCGTCGCCGAAGAGCCGATCGAGATGATCCTCGACGAGGATCCTGAATTGCCGGTGAACTGACACGGCTGGCAGCCTCGTATCGCGTGCCTGCTGCAGCCCCTCGATCAGCAACGGACGATAAGTCTCTTCGGCGATGATGTGTGTGTCGAAGTAATGCCGCTCCACACGCTCGGCATTGGTCAGGATGATCTGCCCGACGCCAAGCGCCGCCAGTTGCGCCCAGAGGCGCCGCATGACTTTAGGGCGGGGCAGGGCAAGCAGGACGTCGACGCGCGGTGGCGGAGGAGTCAGTGTCTCGAACGAACACCGCAGCGTGACCTCGCCGTCGCGTACGGATTCAACTCTGCCGATGCCGAATGGACCGTCGAGTAGCCCGATGCGCACGGCCTGATCGGCAGTCGCGCGCAGCACGTGGATCACGTGCGCGGCACGCGCATCGGAGAGCGTCACACAGGACGCATCGATCCGATCGCGTTCGTCGAGGAGAATGAGATTCACGGTTGGGAAGGCCCCGGCCATTGCGCGAAGCGATAGTCGAGACCTGAGTGTATCGTGGGGCGGGACATTCCCCGCCCCACTCGATGCCGCTACACGATCACCGTGAACGAGTAGTGCATCTGGTTGTAGTACAGCGGACTGCCACAGCTCACGATGTTCCGCTTCCACACGGTGAGCTGCACCAGGTAGCAACACGTCTTGGGGAACACCAGTGACGCGTTGTCGATGTGCAGGTGCATGCTGCCGCCGGTCCAGGTCGGACGACCCGGTGAGCCTGCTTGCGCAAGTGCGTTCAGGTAATCGGGGCCTGTTTGAACTCCTGGTCCGCCCGTGAGCGTCAACGTGCCGACGTCGGCAGGGCTCAGCAGGTTCTTGACCGAGCCGAGATCGTACTTCACCACCAGTTCGTAATGGTCCAGATGGCCGTGTGGATCGGTGACGAAGAAGTTGATGTCGAGCGGCGTGCCCGGCGCGAGTTGATTCGAGCCGCACGGCGCCACGTTCGCGGCACCCAACGTCACGGATGTGATGCCGCAATCCGGCTCAGTGGTGTTGATGTGGACGGAGCCGGAAGTCGCCGGACCCACCACGCGATTGTCGATGCGCAGCGTCAGCAGGTTGTTCGCCGCGTTGTTGCCGCAGCCAGGCATGACCTGACGGGTTGACGGATCGAGATCGCCGCTGGCGAGCGCGCGATAACCGACGATCCGGAAATCGTAGGTGCCATCCGAGAAGTTGCCCGCCGTCTGCAGAACGGCCAGCAGGTTCACGTTGGAGAACCACGTGCGGCCAGTCATTGCAAGGCCCCAGTTGGCCGGCGGATTCTCCGTCTCGTAACGTCGGCGGCTCTTGTACACGTGGCGCGCACCAAAGGTCAGCACCGGGAAGCCCGGGTAGAACCATTGGTTGGGCCACGGCTGTGTGGCGTCGAAGTAGCCACGCGCGAAGTCGAGCATCGACGCCGGTGGAACAGGCGCCCACGTGTTCAGCCCGTGCGGTGAGTACTCGATCTCGTAATAGTCCGCCTGCGCCGCGGTGCCGAACTGGCCGCTGATCGTGACTCGCTCGGCGAACGGTCGGTCGCGCCCGCCTGGGTTCGCGTACCCAACCGGCGTCGCTGGTGCCCCGGAATTTCCTCCGATCGACGTCACCGGAACACCGGGATCGCCACAGACGCCTGTCAGCACGACGCAGTCGCCCAGGGGATCCGGTGGAGTGTGCCCCAGGCAGCACGCCTCGCTGTTGGCCAGCAGCGTGACGTTCAGCACAGAAGGAATATCCCAGCGTGTCTGAAACACCGATTCGCTGCGGATCACCTTCACCTGTCCGCCGCAGTTCTGCGTGACGCGGAAGATGATGTCGGGTCCGCAATCGATCCAGGGTGTCCAGGGCCACCACGGCCAGATGCGCAGACGCTCGAACTCGGGCAGCTGCGGCAACTGAGAGAGGAACTTCTCGCGCACCGTTGGAATCACGGTCGGATCGAGCTGCGTTCCTCTCGGCACCGTTGCCAGCAGCGGATCTCGTTCGCCCACACGGATAGGTGGTTCCGGTTGCGGAATGAGCGCCAGGAAATCGAGGTTGGGTTCGGGGTCTGGATCGGGCAGCTTGAGGCGTGGGTTCAGCTCGACGATGGGACGAATACGGTCGAAGAGATCGGAGTCGAGCCGCCACCGCCGCAGACGCCACCACCAATACGGCCACCAGCCGCAGCACCAGCGGAACCTGATCGTGAAATGTCCGTTGGCGTCAGTGACGGCGGCGGGTCCCACTTGCTGGGTTGACGACCACCACCAGAAGAAGTCGACGTCGAACGCCCGCACTTCGGCGCCCGGGACTGGGCTGCCATCGGCGCAGACCACGCGGCCGTTAATCACGAAGTCGCGACACCACAGCAGCCACAGCCGCCACCAGTGCGGCGTGATGGCGATAGGCGGAAGCGTCAACGCGGGCTTGTCCTGCCATTGGTGGGGCGAGACCTGGACGTTGATGGTCTGCAGTCGAAACAGATCTTCGTCCGACGCACTGTCGGATCCGATAGCAACCGTCAGCGGGCGCTTGCCATCGACCTCGAGCCTGACTTCGTCCTTTCCACTGACGCGGATGACTTGGGATGTGATCTCGCCGCCATCGTCGACGGCGACTTTGACTTTCAGCTGTTTGCGTTCGTCCTCGGGGATTTGTGACGTGTCCAGAGGAATGACCAAAGAACTCATGTGGACCTCCGATCCATTTGCCCGTTGCGGGTTGTTGTTGGACCTTTGGAGGTAGTGTCGAAGCGCCTGTGATCGCTTCGCCTTGGTCCAGGAGGACCTGTGTTAAGCGAAGTCGATCACCAGAGAGCGCGCGCGATCAGCGCGACACGCTGAGTCCGGGAACCGCCGCCAGCGATGCGACGTCTGATGCGTGCACTCGAAGCGCCGGCCCGCCGCTCATGAACTTGTATTCAATTCCTGTCACGGGCCCGGCGACTGTGAGAACGCCAGGTCCGGCGTACACGAACTCCTTTGGACCCGGCGACCAGTACGTCGTGCTCCGCCCATCGGCCGACGGTGACTCGTAGCGCATCGACGCGCGTTGACTGCCGCAGCATGCCATCGTGGTTATCCTCCATGCTGTGGTGAGTCCTGAGGGGGAATCGTATCGACGCGCCATTGGGCGGGCGGCGGCGGACGTGTAGCAGAGGTCACACGTTCCAGCAGAATCGCGCCGCCCGAGAGCGCCAGCCAGAGCAGACCTCGTTCGATCCAGTGAGTGCCGATCCACCACGCGATAGGCGCTGAGATCCACAGGCTCAGGCAGTAGAAGCAGTCGAGTAGCTGGCCGAAGAATCCTTCGCCCGCGGCGCGTCGCAGACGCACGAAGACGTTCCACGGGCCGTCTTCTCCCCAGAAAAGGTGGGTGAGGCGCCAGGTCGCCAGAATCGCGATCGTGAGGCTCGTGATAGACAACGAGACGTACCGTTGTGGACAACGACGTGGCGAGCACTTACGAACAGCTCGAGCACGTGGGCGCGTTCAGCGATCATCGGAGGCCGAGGCGTGTTCGCGAAGCCGGAGCAACTGTTTCAGGTGGTGCCGTCCGTGCACGAGATGGAGCGTCCTCCACTGCCTTGAAGTCAGGGCACCCAGGATCGGATGGTCGAGCAGCTTCACGTGCCGCCCGAAACGCTCTTCACATCGGGCGATGATCGCGTCCATCGCCGCGAGCTTTGGCCCAATCCCGGTTCGCACCTCATCGACCGAGAGCCCCCGTGGCCGCACGATTGAAGGCGCCTCTCGCCCGGCAGGCATGTAGCCCAATTCCGTGACGACGAAAGTTCGCACGAGCTGCCTCATCGATGGCCTCGTCGCGAGCGGTGCGCCGCGGGTCATCACGGTTTCCAATCCCTTGATCGTTCCGGTATAGGTCAGGTACAGGTGTTCAAGCACCTCCGCGGCAGACCACTTCCCGGGGAGGTGCCAGCTCAATTGCTCGCTCGACATGCCTTTCACGGCCGACTCCAGCGAGTGTCTCAACGCTTCCAGACGGGAATCCATTGTCACTACGACTAGCTTACGGGCGAGGCCCGCTCGGTGTGGCAGCGATCAGCGAATCACTTCGCCCTGGAAGATCAGTCCCTGCTGGTCGCTGAAGAACGCGAAGCGACATGGGTCGGTGTTGTCGCGAACTGAGAAGGCATAGCTCTTCGGCGCAGCCGCGAGGCGGAACTCGAATCCTTCGGGCACTGCGAACTGCACCTGGTCTGCGGTGACATAGGCCCCCGTTGCGCCCACTTTTGCCTGGAGCGTGTTGACCTGCCGCGTGAATGTCAGCGCGGCTCGTCTGCGTGCGGCCTGTTCCGGCGTCTCCTGTGGACCGTGGAGACATGCGGGCTGCTGCGCGTTGACGACGTAACCGGCGGATCCAGGGAATGCGAGAACCCCGGCCAGCATCAGCGCCATCACAGTCGCTCGTGACATTGCCCACCTCCGACTTGCAGTGTACAACGCACGCGCCGCGCGACAGGATTCATGA
>JALDXQ010000164.1:0-16530 GCA_032156805.1 Acidobacteriota bacterium | reverse complement strand
GGCCTCCGAGTTGATTCCCTGTATAGTTGCCGTCGAAGCGCCCGTGAATCTCTGCTGAAAGGGAGGCGCCGTGGCTTTACGGTCTTACGGGCTGTTGAAGGGGAAAGCAATCGAGGTCCGGCTGGGCGCGGGGCAGAGCCCTCACTACCAGGTACGTATCGTGGACGATACGACGGACTATCGAATCGCGATTAACGTCAAGTCCCAGCTCGCCCCGTCCGAGGTCGAATACATCGTGCTCGAGCGCTACGAGCACCCGATCACGGCGATCGTCGAGCAGATGGCGAAGGGCTTCACGCCACTCGAGAGGAAGCCAGGCTCGGGAGCGCTCGATTTCATTCGCGGCAACCTGTTCGATCGTACGAAGATGCGGCCGCTGCCGTTCAGCGTTCCCGGCTTCGACAACGATCTGAACGAAAAGATCGATCGCGTGATGCAGCGGGCCGTTGCCGACGAGGCTGCCGAGGTATACGCGTTCGGCGAGCGATGGGGGCCCGAACCGGGCACGAAGGACAAGTACTTCGGTTTCCTTCCTGGCAACGGCATCCACGATATCCATATGAACCAGGGGAACAGCGCCCGGTTCGTCGCCGACGACGGCATCTACCAGGACGGGGGCGTGTTGGTACATTTCCCCGACCAGCGTGAGTGGATCGCGATATTTCTGAAGTTCCAGTCGCAGAGCTGGCATACCGACGACAGGACGGGGCACGCGACGAGCCCACCGCCACCGCCCGAACCGTTGGAGCCACCGGGACCTCCCACGACTATCGAGCCTGACGGACTCGTACGCATCGTTGCCGCGCTCGTCAACGCCACGCAGTCACCCGAGGTGGAGGTGGTCACGTTATTGAACACGGCGCCGCACGACATCAGTCTCGACGGATGGGCGCTGCTCGACACGCAAAAGAAGCGGCTGGCGCTCTCGCAGGTGCTCGGTGCCGGCGCCACATGCACCGTGCGCGTTCAGCAGCCATTCGCCCTTTCCAACAAAGGGGGCATCATCACACTACTCGACGAGAAGGGACTCAAGGTGCACGGGGTGTCGTACACGAGGGAACAGGCCCGGCACCCGGGCTGGACGATCGTGTTCTGACGTGTGAATCTCCACGGGAGGCCGTAGGCGCGTGAACGCTGCGGCTGCTACGAATCTGGCATAATCGGCGCCTTCGCGATGCATGTTCGCAAGCTGCTCGACTGGCGCAAGCTGCTGATCTACTCACATCGCTGGCTCGGCATCGTTCTCGGCGCCGTGTTCGTGGCGTGGTGTGTGTCCGGCATCGTGCTGATGTACTACGGCGTTCCGCATCTGACGGCGGGCGAGCGCCTGATGCGTCTGCCGGTGCTTGATGTCTCCAGCGTACGAATTTCAGCGGTTGAAGCAGCGGCGCAGCTCAAAGAGCCTCCGCGGCGGGTGCGGATCTCGATGCATGGCGATCGACCGGTCTACCGCTTCAACACCGGACGCGTGTTCGGCCGATGGACGCTCATCTACGCTGACACCGGCGACCCGGTTGCGCCCCTCGATCGCGACGCCGCGCTGGCCTGGCTCAAGAACTATCTTCCTGAGCGGCCAACGCTGCGCTACGACGCCTACCTCGAGCGACCTGATACCTACACGCGGCTTCCGGCAATGCAGACGCATTTCCCGGTGCACCGGGTCGCGCTCGACGATGCGGCTGGCACTGAGTACTACGTGTCCGAACGCTCGGGCGAGGCGGTGATGAAGAGCGATCGGCGCACGCGTCTGCTCGGGTTGTTCGGATACATCACGCACACGTTTTTCTTCTTCCGGCAGCAGTCGTGGTGGAGTGCGCTGTTGCAGTGGGTGTCGTGGACCGGGCTTGCCATGTGTCTCACCGGCGCGGTCGTCGGCGTCTGGCGCTACGGCCTGTCAGCGCGATTCCGTCACAAGGGTGTCCGATCGCATTCACCGTACACCGGCTGGATGAAGTGGCATCACTATGCCGGTCTGATCTTCGGCGTGTTGACGATCACATGGATGTTCAGCGGCCTGGTGTCGCTCGACATCATCCCCGGCATTCGCGAGTCTCGATATTCGCCTCAGCAGGTTGCCCTGGGCGCGCGGTCGGTTCAGGGCGAGGGTGCGCTTCTCGAGCTCGAAACTCTGACTGTTGACGCATTGCGCGCCGCCGCGACGACGATCGCTCGCTCGTTCCCGCTCAAGGAGCTCGAGCTCCTTCAGTTCGGCGGTGAACCCTATCTGATCGGTTACCGGGCGCCTACAGTAGGCACCGTCGGCGAGTGGAGTAGCCGCAGCGGGATGGACTTCATCACGCCAACACCCGACGGCGAGCACGTGCTCGTATCCACCCATCACCCGGACCGGGCCTTCGCGCGCTTCGACGACAGCACGATGATGCGCGTGGCCCGCGACGCGATGCCGGGAGTCGCGATCCGCGATGCGGTCTGGCTCAATGAATACGACGGCTACTACTACAAGACGGTCTCGTCCTTCGATCTCGGGCTGCCGAGAATGGCCAGGACGCTCCCGGTCCTGCGTGTGCGTTACGACGATGCCGCGCAGACCTGGTTGTACCTAACGCCGTCGCCCGGGCAGATCTACAAGGTCGAACGGCAGGATCGCGCGAACCGGTGGGGCTACTACGGTCTGCACGGGTTGGACTTTGCGTTCCTGTTCCGCTACCGGCCGCTGTGGGACATCGTCGTCGTCGTGCTTCTACTCGGTGTCGGCGCCTCGAGCCTCACCAGCCTGGTTCCTGCATGCCGTCGTCTGGCACGGCACTCGCGAAAGGTCTCATGGCCGTCAGTCCGTTGGAGCCGGCGACCGGTCCCTGCGATTAACGAAGAATCGTAGTGTCCTGGTTCAGTCGTTGCGCAACGCGACGACGGGATCGATCGTGACCGCCCGTCGCGTCGGGATGACGCAGGCGATCAGGGCGACGACGATCAGGATCAGGGGCGCACCTGTCATGGTCGCGGTATCGTACGGAGACACCCCGACCAACTGCGACTGCAGGATCCGATTCACGGCCAGCGATGCCGCCAGGCCAACGACCACTCCCATCAGCACGGGCGACATGCCTTCCCGAAGGACCATCCGCTTGACATCCTTCGCCGCTGCGCCGATCGCGATCCGCACCGCGATTTCCTTCGAGCGCTGGCTGACGGAATGGCCGACGACGGCACTCAGACCAATCGCGGCAAGCAGAAGGGCGATGACACCAAAGACCGGCGCCACCGCCGCGTGCTTCCCCAGTTCGCTGTGCTCGGGATCCATGAAGTCGCGATCGAATGCCGCACTGGCCTTCAACGTCTCGAGATCGGCCAGCGTCACGTCGGGATCGATGTCTTCGACTCGTGTGCGGACCTCCTGCGTCAGGCGCCGTGCCGGCCCGCTCAACCGCGCGAGGAAAAACGCCGATCGCCAAGGTTGCTGACGGAAGGGTATGTAGACCGCTGGCTTGAACGTCTGCCTGGTGGCGTCGCCCTGCATGATGTTCGGCGCGACGCCGACGACCGTGCGCCAGTCTCCGAGTTGATTTCGATTCGTGGAGCGGAGCCGCATGCCGAGAGGATCCCGCCCGGCAAAGAACGTCGCGACGAAGCTTTCGTTCACGATCGCGACCCGTGACGTCGATGTGCGATCGTCGTGGTTGAAGTCGCGTCCGGCGATCAACGGGGCGCCAATGACGCGAAAGTAGCCTGAACCCGTGCTGAAGAACTGAACCGCCTCGCTGCCATCAGGTGGACTGGGTCGCCCCTCGATCTCGAACGTTTGCGCGCCAACGCCATACACCGGGAGGTGACTGGAGACGGAAGTCTCTTCTATTCCTGGAATCATCCTCAACTGCTCGTCGAGCCGGTCGAAGTAGTCGATCCGCGCCGCGGGAGAGAAGTACTTGTCGGACGGCAATTGGATCGAGCCAGCCAGCACGCGTTCTGGATCGCGCACTCCGGTTTCAGCGCTCACGATCGTCACGAAGCTGCGCACCAGCACCGCCGCGCCACACAGCAGCACGATCGCCAACGCCATCTGTCCGGCGACGAGTCCCGCGGCAACATGCGTGGTCCGCAGGCTGCGGGTCACGCCGCGGGCATCGCCTTTCAGCGCGCCGCCAGCCCCCAGCTGCGCGACTCTCCCGATGGGAGCGAGCGAACACAGGATCGCAGCCGCCACGGAGATCGACAGCAGGTAGGCGAACGTGCGCGCGTCCACGGAGTAGTCGATGACTTGATAGCGGGACGCAGTGGCGGTCGCCCACCTGGCCATGCTCCAGTTGGTGATCCACCAGGCCAGCCCGCCAGCGACAGTGGTCAGCGCCAGGCTTTCCACCACAATCTGGCGCATCATCCGGCGATGGCCGGCGCCGAGGGCAATCCTCGTTGCGAACTCGCGCCATCGTCCGATCGTTCGTGCCAGCGTGAGATTGGCGACGTTGGCGCACGCGATCAACAGCACGAGCCACGCGCCGGCCCACAACGAGCCCCAGATCATGCGTGCATCGGGGCCGCTGTTCAGTTCGTCGTGGGTGACCATGGTTGGAGCCAGGCCACGATTGGTGGCCGGGTAGTCGATTTCGAGACGCCGATTGATCGTGTCGAGCTCCGCGCGCGCTGCTTGCAGCGCCACACCGTCCCGCAGCCGTCCGACGGCAGTGAAGCCTCCAGGCGTGAGGCCCCTCTGAGACAGCTCAGGGCCCTGGATCACTGGCATCCACATGTCTTCTCGTGTTGGAAAGTCGAAGCGCTCTGGCATCACGCCGATGATCGTTGCGAGTGTGCCGTTGATGTGGACCGTCGATCCCACGACGTCCGCGTGCCTTCCCAATTGGCTTGCCCAGAAGCGGTGGTTGAGGATCGCGACCGGAGCGGCTCCCGGGGCCTCATCTGCCGGAGCAAAGTCCCGCCCCAGCATCGGCCGAACGCCGAGCAGGCCGAAGGTGTTGGCGCTCACGAGGAAAGTGCGCGTGTCGATTGAGCGTCCACCGGGCGCGCGGAAGCCGATCGGCATTCCGCCGATATACGCGAGGCCCTCGAACGTGCGGGCCTGCGCGCGCCAGTCTGAAAAGTCCGCGTAGGAGATGCAGCAGATCCCTGATGGATAGCGCTCCTGCAGATACACGAGACGGCCATTTCCCTGGACGAGCGGGAAGCCGCGAAACAGCATCGCGTCCATGATCGCGAACACCGTGACGTTCAGTCCGATGGCGAGCGCCAGCGTCGTGACTGCCGCCAGCGTGAACGTGCGATCGCGCTGCAGGCCACGGAGAGCGAGGCGTAGATCGAAGAAGAGACCCTCCAGCCAGGGGAGGCCGCGCGAATCACGATGCGCGTCTTTCGAGGCCACGAGGGAGCCGAACTTGATGCGCGCGACCCGCTGCGCCTCGGCCAGCGGCATGCCTCGCTGCACGTAGTCCTCGGTGGCAAGGTCTATGTGCGACTGGGCCTCGTCATCGAAGTCGCGATCCAGGCGGTGCCCGTTGAAGACGGAGAGCAACCGGCGCCACGCCAGCTTCAACGTGCTCACGACTGGTTGCCCACGGCAAGCACCCGGGCCATGACCGCCGCCACGCGCTCCCATTGCGTGCGATCTTTCTGGATGCGGCGCTTCCCGGCCTTCGTGATCGAATAGAACTTCGCCTTGCGATTGCTCTCGGAGACGCCCCACTTCGCGTGGATCCAGCCGCGCTGCTGCAGTCGCACGAGTGATGCGTAGATGGTCCCCTGATTCAGGAGGATCTCGTTTTCGCTCAACTGCTCGATACGCCGCGCGATGCCGTAGCCGTGCAATGGCCCGAGGACATCGAGCGTCTGAAGGACCATGATGTCCAGTGTCCCTTGCAGGAGATCCAGCTTGGCGTCAGCCATGAACGATCGCCGCGATGAGTGTGGACCAGCGTGGGTTCGGTGTCGTGCGCAGAATCCGCCGGGCCCGGACGAGCGTTTCGGGCGATGGTGCTGAAGGGCCGACCGATCCGGTCGTGGCGTAGACGAGGAGTCCCTCGGTAATGGTCGTGCGAAACGCCTCGGGGTACTGGAGCAGGACCTGTCGCATCTCCACCACGCCGTTCATTGGTGTGCCATCCACGAAGGCGCCCGATGCGTCGATCGGGCCGATCTGATCGTGAGTGCGCCAGCGCCCAAGCGGATCGAAGTTCTCGAGCGCATAGCCGAGCGGGAAAAAGTCGCGATGGCAGTTGACACAGGGCTCGACCGGCAGCGTCCGTGTTTGCGGTGTGATCGGGAGCTCGGGCTTCACCGGTTGGGCGCCCGGAAACCCGGTCGGTAGCGGTGCGCCAAAGAAGCGCAGGCGAATCCACTTCGCCCGCGTCGCAGGCGTTGTGTAGGCGGCGTCAACGCCGTGCTGATGTCTCGACGTCACCATCATCACACTGCCGTGACCGAGCAGTCCGGCTCGTTCGGGTGTGGCAAGCGCAACGCGCCGGAACTCCGGCCCCGTGACGTTCGGGATCCGGTAATGCCTGGCGAGCTGCTCGTTGACGAACGTGTAGCTCGCACTCCAGAGCTCGAGAGGGTCACGGTCGTCGCGCAATTGGCTGAGCAGGAATAGCTCGGTCTCCCGGGCCAGTGAATCGCGCAGGGAGACGTCGTAGTCAGGGAAGTACTTCTTGTCCGGGTCGGAGTTGGCGAGCGTGTCGAGCTGCAGCCACGGGAAGAAGAACCGCGCGACGAAGGCCTGGGCGCGATCGTCGGCGAGCATTCGACGGACCTGGCGCTGGAGCACGGCACGGTCGGTCAGATTCTGACGCTCTGCCTCCTCGAGAAGCGTGGCATCCGGCACGGTGTTCCACAGGATGCTGGCGAGTCGCGTGGCGATTTCGATGCCGCTGGCGGCTGAGCGCGTCGGCGCGAGTGCATCCAGGCCTTGCTCGATGGCGACAAGTGCGGCGTCAGCCGTCGCGCGATCGGGCCGGGGCACGCCCGCGGGCGGCATGGCACCAGCCTGTAGCTGACGATAGGCACGTGCCCATAACGCGGAGTCTGCAGCCATCCGCGCCACGTCGAGCTGATTGAGCAGAGTCCCGGAGGCTGAACGCAGGCGGCCGTTGTGGCACGAGGTGCAGTAGGTGTCGATTGTCCTCGACACGTCGTGGCCAGCCGGCGTGGACGGGGCCGCCACGCGACCGCCACCTTGCGCCGAGATCAGCGAGCTGATCCCCAGCAGGGTGCCCACGGCGACCGCGCCGGCGAGTGTCTTCTGTGGCATCACCACAGGAGGATACAACTGTCACATGTGGCATGTCCACAGGTGATGATGACGCCGCGGGCCTACGGCTTGGTGTATTTCGTCATGCCACCGCCCGCTGCCTCACGAGAGAGTGGGCCTTCGGCCGCGTAGACGTTGCCATCGCGGTCGACGGCGACACCTTCGCCCGCCGCGCCGTGGCTCGCGCCGGTCGGAAGCGCGTGTGGCGGAATGAACTGCAGCACCTTGTCTTCCCGAGCCGTGCCGATGCGTACGCCGGTCTTCCAGTTGGGATGCCGCTCGGGGCTCGACTCGGAGTCAATGGCATAGAGCATGTCGCTGGGCGTGATGAACAACCCGCTGACCCGGCTGAACTGCTTCCATTCCTCCAGGAACTTGCCGTCCTGATCGAAGATCTGAATCCGATGGTTGCCGCGGTCGGCGACGAAGAGCCGGCCGCGTGAATCGAGCGCGAGGGCGTGCGGCGTGCGGAACTCGCCGGGCGCAGAGCCGAGCTTGCCCCACTCCTTCACGTACTTGCCGTCCTTCGTGAACTTCACGATGCGCGCGTTGGTGTCAGGCGGGACGTTCGGGTTCTGGCCGCTGTGTCCGTCGGAGACGAAGATGTCGCCGTTGGCCGTCGTGATCACGTCGTTCGGTTCGAGGAACGTGTCGGGGCCTCGTGCACCGACGCCGGGCTTGCCGAGCCGCAGCAGGACCTTGCCGTCCGGACTGAACTTCGTGACCGTGTGGCCCTTACCCTTCGCGTCGGGGAACTTGGCCAGTTCCGCCGCGGTCGCCGCGCGGCCGTCGGTTATCCAGATGTTGCCCTCGCGATCGATGTGAATGCCGTGCGGAAAGATGAATTGCCCGCCACCGAAGCTGGCGAGCAGCTTGCCCGTCTGTCGATCGAACTTGAGAATCGGATCGACGTTCGAGCCGACGCAGGTGTTGGCGCCGCAGCGGTCGTACGCCCAGATCTGACCGTCCAGCCCGATATCGACGCCGGCGGTCGAGCCCCAGGTCCGACCGTCCGGGAGCATCCCGAAATTCCTGACGACCTTCGCCGTGGGATTCGGCAGCGGCTGACTGGCCGGATCGACGACGTCCCCCTGGCTCAACGCCGTGGTGCTCAGCAGAGCGAGAGCGGCGCTGACGGAGAGCGCGCGTTTCAGAGGTGATATTTGCATGGGTGCATTCTATCCATCCCACGTCAGGTTCGAATCCATCGATCCACTGTCACCAGAAAGCGGCTGAGTACAATGCGGCCCGCGAAAGGACCATTTGATGGCGAGTATGAGACGCAGCGGGATTCTGGCAGCGATTCTCGTGGTGGGCTTCACGATCGCAGGTGTGGCGCAGCAGCAGCGTCCGCGGATCCCGCCGACCGGAGCCATCAAGAAAGTTCGCGACAATCTGTATGTCATTCCCGGCGCCGGTGGCAACACCACGGTCTTCGTGACGCGAACCGGCGTCGTGCTCGTCGATACCAAGCTCCCGGACAACGGCGCGGCGATCCTGACTGAGATCCGTAAGGTCTCGGGTCGCGCCGTGTCGATGATTATCAACACGCACTCGCACCCGGACCACATCGGGAGCAATGACTACTTTCCGGTGACGGTCGAGAAGGTCACGCACGAGAACACGAAGAAGTGGATGGAAGCCAATGCGCGGGTGGCTTCGAACCCGGCGGTCATGCCGACGAAGACGTTCACCGACAAGATGACGCTCGGCAGCGGCCGCGATCAGATCGATCTCTATTACTTCGGTGCGGGGCACACCAATGGCGATGCGTTCACCGTCTTTCCCGCTCTTCGCGCGATGGCGGCCGGCGACATCTTCGCGTGGAAGATGGCGCCGCTCATCGATCCGATGGCGGGCGGCAGCGTGATGTCGCTTCCCGACACGCTCGAGAAGGCGTTGCAAGGCATTCGCAACGTCGACACGGTCATCGAGGGGCACGGTGACGTCAACACGTGGGCGGGGTTCCGCGACTACGTGCAGTTCAATCGCGCACTGCTCGACGCGGCGAGAGCGGGGATGGGGAAGCGGACCGCGGAGGAGATTGCTGCAGGTCTGAAGCCGAAGTTCCCGGTGTTCACGAAGGAAGAACTGCTGACCGACATGGAATACGGCGGCACTCCTCTCTCACGAGCTGTCATCAACGTGAACGTGGCGTTCAAGGAGCTGGGGCAGAAGTAAGCGGTGCGGACGGGCCATCAGGGGTGCCGCCTCGAGGGCGCGCCACCGTCACCGCTGCTGCCCGCGTGGCGTTGGCGAGCTGATCACGGCGCATGAACGCTTGACCTTAGGTGTCGCGGAGGCCTGCCGGGTCGGCGGTGCCTGCGCAAACGCCACCGCAGTGCGAAGCAGGAAATCGGGTGGAGTGAGCTTCCGCGGCGAGTCCCGCTCCCGCGTTCTGGTTGTGCGAGGTGTGCAGGCGTTTTGTGCCGTGTGACAGATGTCGCAGCGAGTCAGCGATTACTCGCCGCGACACCGTCAGGACAGCGAAGCGGCAGCCGATTTCCGGTGTGCAGCGCCGGCGACGTCCGGGCCGGTAGGCCTCCGCGGTGGATGGATGACGTCACAGGTCAATCCCGATCGACTACTGACGGGCGGGCATATCGGCGCCGCAGATCGCCGGCAGCGCCAGTCCAATTGGGGTCGACACGACAGCATCAGCGATGCCATCGAACGGTGTCGGCTCGGCGTTGATGATCACGATGCGGGCGCCGGCGGCCTGCGCGATCGGGATCATTCCGGCGACCGGGTAGACCTGCAGGCTCGTGCCGATTGCGAGGATGACGTCGGCGTCCTCGGCGGCCTGCATCGCGCGCGCGATCACTCCAGGGACGAGCGCCTGCCCGAATGAGATCGTCGCGCTCTTGAGGATGCCGCCGCATTGCCGGCAGGGCGGATCCTCTTCGCCAGCGCGCACACGATCGAGCACGGCCTGCATGGGCCCGCGCCAGTCGCATTGCAGGCAGATGGCCTCGTGCACCGTGCCGTGCACCTCGACGACGCGATCCGGCGAGCTGCCCGCGCGCTGGTGGAGTCCGTCGATGTTCTGCGTGACGAGCACGTGAAGCTGATGACGCCGTTCCAGTTCGACGAGCGCGCGATGCCCGTCGTTGGGCGTCGCGTGCCAGGCGGGATGCTCGAGGCGGCTCTGCCATGCCAGTCGCCGCACTTCGGGATCGGCCACGTAGTAGTGGATGTTCGAGAGCTTTTCGGCCTTGGGGTTCTTCGTCCAGACGCCCTGCGGTCCGCGGAAGTCGGGGATCCCTGAGTCGGTCGAGATCCCGGCCCCGGTCAGCGCGACGATCCGCGTGGACCCGAGCACCCACCTGCGCGCGGCGTCGATCGGTGCGTCCATCGCACAACACTATCGCACCGGCGCTGCCGTCCGTTACACTCTCGAACTCTCGAGGTCTCATACATGCCTTCGTCATTTCGGACTCTGGCCGTTTGTGCCGCCCTGCTCATCGTCGTAACAGCGGATTATCACGCTCAACCGGCTCGCCGCGCAGCGATTGCGTCGCGCGTCGAGGTCGTCGTGTTCGGCGCAACGCCGGCCGGTGTGACCGCCGCGGTCTCCGCGGCACGGGCCGGACGCAAGGTGCTCCTCCTGGAGCCTGGCTCCTGGGTGGGCGGCATGATGAGCGGGGGACTATCCAACACCGACACCGGTCAGCGTGGGTCAGAGGTCATCAGCGGCCTCGCGGGTGAGTTCTTTCGCCGAGTCCGCGCCATCGAAGAGAGCAGGGGTGCGTGCATCGATGACTGCGCGTCCACGTTCTTCTTCGAGCCCCATGTTGCCGAGCGAGTGTTCGAGGAGATGCTCCGCGAGGCGGGCGTCATCGTCGAACGCTCCGCGCAGCTCGTGAGTGTCGAGAAGGATGGTGCCACCATCACGCGCATCGTCACGTCTCGCGGAGAGGTGCGCGCGGACGTGTTCATCGACGCCGGTTACGAAGGCGACCTGATGAAGATGGCTGGCGTCCCCTTCCGGATCGGGCGGGAAGCGCGGCGAATGGCGTCAGCCAAGGACACGTCCGCTCTCGCCGAGCAGGAGGACGATGCCGGTGTTCAGCGCCGGCAGTTGCCGCTTGGATTGCTCCTCGATCCGTACCGCACGCCCGGCGATGCGACGAGCGGCACCATCGCATTCGTCGAGCCACGGCCGAAATCGCTGCCCGAAGTCGGTGAGGGCGACTCGCGAGTGACGGCCTACACCTACCGTCTCTGCGTCACGGATGATCCGGCCAATCGCATTCCGTTCACTCAGCCGAAGAGCTATAGAGCGTCGGATTACGAGCTTCACGCCCGCCTTGCGGCAGCGGTTCGACCGGATCAGGACATCGCTCGATCGATGTTCAACCCCGCTCGTGTCGCACGCTCGCGCGACAAGAACTACTTCAAGTACGACTTGAACAGCTCGCTGACGTTGTCGACCGATCTCACAGGCGACGGCTTGAACCAGGGATATGTGGACCTCCCGTACGCCAAACGCGAGCAGGTTCAGCGCACGTACCGTGACTACATCCAGGGGCTGTTTTACGCATATCTGACCGAGCCGCGTTTGAGCGCGCTGCGCGAACGGGTTTCACGCTTTGGGTACTGCGCCGACGAGTTCACCGAGAATGGCGGATGGCCCCATCAGTTCTACGTGCGGGTTGGGCGACGCATGACGGGGCAGTACGTGATGAACGAAAACGACATCATGCAGAACAGCCGGCGCCCCGTGATTCCGGACCCGGTCGCGTTCGGGTCGTACTCACTTGCCGCTCATCATCATCGGTATCTGGCGGCGCCGGCAGAGTGGCCGAACGGTGAGAAGAAGGATGCGGTCATGCTCGAGGGGTTGCTCATCGGGCGGATTCCGAACGACGCGCCGTATCCGATCTCCTACCGGTCGCTGACCCCTCGCGAGAGCGACGCACGCAACCTCCTGAATCCGGTCACACTGTCGGCAACGCATGTGGCGTACAGCTCCATTCGCATGGAGCCGACGTTCATGATGCTGGGCGAAGCGGCTGGTGTGGCTGCCGCGCTCAGCTTGGAGTCGAAGGGCAGTGTGCAGTCGGTGAGTTATCCGGCTCTGCGTCGGAAATTGCTAGAGGTCAGGCTGCGACTCGAGTAACAACGTCATCCCGGCATGTAGACCCGGCGGCGAAGCAGTTCGTACAACACAACGCCCGCGGCGGTCGCGACGTTCAGCGAACGTTTGTGCCCCAGCATCGGAATCCGGACCACGGTGTCGACGTGCGCCGCGAGATCCGACGACACGCCGTCTTTTTCGTGGCCGAAGACAAGGCAGACGGGCCACCGCGGAATCCACTCGAAGAGGTTGACTGCGTCGGAGGTTGTCTCCACCATGACGACCTGATAGCCCTGCGCGACGAGTTGTGCCAGTGCCGCTCGGGTATCGGCCTGGTATTCCCAGCGCACGCTCTCCTCGGCGCCCAGCGCTGTCTTGGCGATCGCGCGTCGCTGTTTGCTACCCTGATCCGGGCGCGGCGTGATGCCACACAAGACAACGCGCTCGACTCCTGAGGCGTCGGCCGTGCGAAGGATTGATCCCGTGTTGTAGAGACTTCGGATGTTGTCGAGGACGACAACGACACGCTGAGCCGCCGGGTCAGGCATCCGTGCTCTATTGCTTCCTGAACGTCACCGGCATACCGCCCTGAGCGCTGTTCAGCGTGCCGGTGAGCGCACTGCCGTCCGCCGAAAGTTCACCCGAGAACGTCCATGGCTGCGTGTTGGGCAGCTCGAAGTTCATGCGGCGGTCTTTCATCGTGAACTCCCGCAGCGGCTTGTCGATCGTCGGAGCGACCTTGCCGCGGAAAGTCTTCAGATTGGTACCAATCAGTTTTCCCTGGATCGTGCCGTCGGAGTTCCTGGTGAACTCGAGGAAGACGTCGTAGTCAACGGTGAGGAGCCGCGGCCGTCCGGTCCATCGGCCGGCAAGAGCGCCAGCGACATCCGCCGACACGTGGGCCGATTTCGCGGGCTCTTCCGGCGCCGGGTTCCTACGCTCGTAGCGATTCGTCTCGCTGTAGTACTGAACGATCGTGTTCCCCTCGTGGCACCCGTACTCCCACCACTCGTAGGTCGGGTCGTGGCGCATCGGATAGCGGACCGTGAAGGGGCGGGTGAGGATGACGGGATCCTCCGTCGTGATCTCGTAGAGCCACATGTCGTCGTTGAGCCGCGTGATCCGCTCGTTCGTCTTCATCTTGTCGCTGATCGGAAAACGATTCCCTGCCGGCGAGCCGACCACGGCGAGGTTGATCATCGGCGGGCCTTCTTTGTAGTTGGCCGTTTCGATGACGAGAGTGTTGCCCTCCCAGCGCCCGCGCGCCTCGCCCATGTAGTGCTTGTGCGCCGATGACAGCGGCGGCCGTCCGTCCGTGTAGATGACGCGCGCATCGTGGATCATCTCGAGGTCGAACACGACGACACCGGGCGCCTGCCAGATCTTGAAGCCACCGTTGTAGCGATACGGCATCATCGACGAGGGCAGCCCGCGCGATCGGCAGTTGTCCCAGAAGTCGAAGTCGAGCGCGTCCTCATACACCGGGTCCTCGCCGGGCAGCGACCACGAGCTGCCCATGGCCAGCGCGCGCCGCTTGGCCTCGGCCGTGAGGTCGGGCAGTAACCCATTCGGTGGATCGACGATGAGATTGGTTTGCCGTTGCGGGGTGGCAGGGTCGGTGACACCGGTCAGCAGTGCGCGGCCGAACTCGCCCTTTGCGATCAGGTCTCGTCCCTGGTCCACACGATCGCGCGCCGCATCCAGGCGCTCTTGATATTCGCTCCCGGTCCACCACGGCTTGTTCATGTCGCATGGTGGACCATCGAACCGGTGGCTGTTGCCACAGCGCTCGAGCGGGACACCAGCGGCCTGCATCATGTTCAACGTGGCCTGGATGTCCGGTTCACCCCATGGCGTCTTCGGGTGTACCCAACCTTTCGGGGTCTCGATGAAGTGGTTGGCTTCGTTTGGCGGCCCGAGAATGGACTGGCCGTGTGTCGTGACGATGAAAACAGTGGCTGCCGCGACGGCGAGCAGCACGCTGCGCATCGACGGCATGATCCAATGCATGGGTGTCTCCTGGGGCCGGCCAAACATTCGTCGTCGCCGTTAGACTTTAACGTTACTCTGCTCAGCCTTCAGAACCAACCAGCCACCAGGAGGAGTGTCGTGATTTTGCTCGGCTCGTACGACAGCAACGTGACCCAGGCGGACCGTGACGCCTATCTTCGTCAGGCGGCAGCGATCTCCGGCGGTCGCGGCGATCGTGCGGCGGACGGGAGCGACAAGTTGTCGCTTGCGCCGCACACGCCAGAGCCGCAGCAGACGATGACCGTGGCGGCGATGCAGCAGGCGCTGAACACGACTGGTTTCTTTCCAGGCGGGAGAGTCGATGGAATCTGCGGCTATCGCACTCGGGCGGCGATGCGCCTGTTCCAGGAGTACGTGCGTTCGGTCGAGAAGATACCGTCGGTGCCCGATGGCCGCTTCGGCCCGCAGACCCAGCAGCATCTGCAGCGCTGGCTCAGCGGGAACCTCACATCCGAGTGGGCCTCGTCGATAGAGCGGTGGCGGGCGGGTGCGCCGGGCGCGACCGAGTATGGCGACTGGCTGGCGTTGTTGTCGGCAGCGAAGGCGAAGTACCTCGCCAGTCCCACCGAAATGCTGCGACTAGTCAACGCATTCTCTGGCCAGACGGATACTCGCAAGGTTGCCGACTGGGGAGCGGAGCCCGGCGTCATCCACCTTGTCGGGATCCGCCGCAGCGAGAAGACCAACAAGTTCGATGACCTGTTCGTGCTCTTGATCAAGGGACTGGTCTTCAAGTTCCAGGGGTCGACCGATCCTGGCGCCACGAGCAACCCGCTCGGGGCTCCATTCCTCGTCCAGGGCCAGCACGACTATCACTTCGGCTGGCACAAGAGTCAGCATCTTGCGGTTCGACCGTCCGAAAAGGGTGTGCTCGTGGTGAGGTCGAAGGGTGATTTCCGGCTCGATGATGCGGATGTGAGCAAGGGCCTCGAGGCGAATTCGACGATTCACATTCACTGGGGCGGCAAGGGACTGCGCTTCGACGTCAACAACTGGTCGGAAGGCTGCCAGGTGATCAACGGCGCCGCCTATCTGAATCCGAAGAACGAGCGGATCGACTGTTCGTCGTTCGTTGCGACCAACAATACCGAGGTCGCAAACGACCCATCGAAGACGCGCGGTGCGTATAACCTGCTGGCTGACCTGGTGCTGGGCCTTGGCAACGATCTGCCGGGCAACACCATCCGCTACACGTTGCTGATGGAACAGGATCTGGCGCTGACCCAGTCACCATTGATTACCGATGCTCGCGCGAAGGCAGGCGCCCTTCTGGGTTGACTACGCGTAACGGACGGACGAAGGTCCAGGCACGAAGCACCAGTGTCTGGCCACGCGCCGGCGGTATGGCTGGGCCTCCGGTCCGGTCGCCGCCGCGGAAAAACGGCTCGTCCGCGCGCGTCCTGACGATGGCGGCGGCGGCTGATCTGATCCGCACGACCGTGAAGATCGTGTCGAGAACCAGGTGCGGGCGGCGGCCGTGGCGAATTACCGCCGCCGCCGATCGGACCG
Organism: Acidobacteriota bacterium; assembly: GCA_032156805.1. Classification (GTDB taxonomy): domain Bacteria; phylum Acidobacteriota; class Vicinamibacteria; order Vicinamibacterales; family UBA2999; genus Gp6-AA40. The sequence continues at coordinate 697 of JALDXQ010000164.1, read as the reverse complement.
CGGCCAAGCCGTTTTTCCCGTCGCGTGTCGCGGCGCGAACAGTCGCTCCGCCCAGCCACACCGCCGGCGCGTGACCCCCAGGCTCACCCGGTGAGCCGCCGCTACAGGGATGTAGAAAACAGTCTAGCGGATGACCTGCGCACTGCGATCGAACTGATGTTGTGCATCGTTGCGAGGATGACGGCGTTGAAGGTGCCCTGCACGAGCGGAGCCTTCGGATTGCCGGACGTGTCGATCTTCAGTCCCCGACACGTACAACGGCTGGGCGACGATCTGCCATCCGCGTAAAGGGTCCACAGCTTGCCACAGCCGGCTGTGTTGACGATGCTCGTCGTGAGTCTCGTTTCGTCGAGCACGGCGGCGGTGCGCGCGTTGTTGTAGTGCTGGGTCAGCGCATCCGCCGCGATCAAATATGGCGCGGCGAGCACGGCAACCGCTGCCGCGCACGCACTCGCGAGGATGGCCAGAGAGGTGAGAAGACGATGAACCACGGGAGCCCCTGTAAGACAAAACGATGAGGGTCACGACGTGGTGACCGTTCCGATCCATTCACGACTGGCTGTTCGCAGCCGGTTGCGCGCTCGACACATTCACGAACTCCCCGCGGACGATCGCGTTGTCGTGACGCGCGACGATGAAGAACGCGGGATGGGAGCCCTGGCCACGCTCGCGCGCCAGCTTCAGGCCCCGGCATTCG
>JALDXQ010000163.1:0-16618 GCA_032156805.1 Acidobacteriota bacterium | reverse complement strand
GCCGGCCTGGACTCCGGCGTAGTAATCCTGCAGCGACCGCACGCTCAGCGTCTGTTGCCGAAGCGCCTTGATCGCACTGACCGCGGCGGACGCACCGGTCAGCGTGGTGATGCACGGCACCTGCGTCATCGTGGCGGCACGCCGAACCGCGCGATCATCGAAGAACGATTCACGTCCGAGCGGCGTGTTGATCACCATGTCGATGGCGCGGTTGACGAGGTGATCGGCGACATTCGGCCGCCCCTCGTTGACCTTGTACATGACGTCGACCTCGAGGCCGTGCGCCCGCAGGAACGCCGCCGTGCCACGCGTGGCCGCGAGCGTGAAGCCGAGGCTTGCCAGGTCGCGAGCGATCGGCAGCACGGTCGGCTTGTCGCTGTTGTTCACGCTGATGAACACGCAGCCTTTCTCGGGGAGCTTCTGCCCTGCGCCCATCATCGCCTTCCCGAAGGCCGCTCCGAAGTTGTCAGACCCGCCCATCACCTCGCCGGTCGACTTCATCTCTGGGCCAAGAATGGTGTCGACGCCCGGGAAGCGCACGAACGGGAACACCGGGCTCTTGACGAAGACGCCTGCGGCATTCAGATCTTCGACCAGACCGAGATCCGCGAGCGTGCGTCCGGCCGCCACACGGGCCGCCACCTTGGCCATCGGGACACCAGTCGCTTTCGAGATATACGGAACCGTGCGCGACGAACGCGGGTTCACTTCGAGCACGTAAACCGTGTCCTCCTTGATGGCGTACTGGATGTTCATCAGGCCGACGACCTTGAGCGCGCGCGCGATACGGCGCGTGTACTCCCGAATCGTCGCCAGGTGACGCTCGGCCACCATGAACGGAGGCACGACGCACGAACTGTCGCCCGAGTGAATGCCCGCCTCCTCGATGTGCTCCATGATGCCGCCGATGACCACGGCGCCTTCCGCATCGGCAACGGCATCGACATCGAACTCGAAGGCATCTTCGAGGAAGCGATCGATGAGCACCGGGCGGTCATGGGAGACGTCGACCGCACCAGTCATGTAGCGATCGAGCGCACCCGAGTCGAACACGATGGCCATACCTCGTCCGCCCAGCACGTACGACGGTCGCACCACGACTGGATACCCGATCCGCTCCGCGACCTCTCGCGCTTCCTCTCGCGACACGGCGGTGCCACTTGCTGGTTGAGGCACACCCAGATCCCACAACAACTGGGAGAAGCGCCGGCGGTCTTCAGCAAGGTCGATCGAATCGGGTGACGTTCCCAGGATCGTGACGCCGGCATCGAGCAGTGGCAGCGCGAGCTTCAGCGGCGTCTGGCCGCCGAACTGGACGACGCACGCCACCTCGCCACCCGCCTCGCGCTCTCGTTCGATCACCGCCATGACGTCCTCGAACGTCAGCGGCTCGAAGTACAGCCGATCGGCGGTGTCGTAATCGGTCGAGACCGTTTCAGGATTGCAGTTCACCATCACCGTCTCGAAGCCTTCCTCGCGGAAGCCGAAGACGGCGTGACAGCAGCAGTAGTCGAACTCGATGCCCTGGCCGATGCGGTTCGGCCCGCTCCCGAGAATGACGACCTTCTTCTTCGGTGTCGGCTCCGACTCGTCCACCCGCTCGTAGGTGCCGTACATATACGGCGTGAACGATTCGAACTCGGCGGCGCAGGTGTCGATCCGTTTGAACGCCGGCACGAGGTTCTCTTCGATTCGCCGCTGGCGAACGAGCTCTTCATCGATCCCGAACACGCCGGCAATGTCGGCGTCGGCAAAGCCGCTGCGCTTGAGCGTTCGCAGCAGATCGGTGGACATCTCCCTGAATTCACCCAGGCCGGCCATCTTGCGCAGCTCGACAATGTCGTGGAATTGCTGCAGGAACCAGGGATCGATCTTCGTGAGCTCGTGCAGCGTCTCGAGGCTCCAGCCGCGATCGAGCGCGCGGAACAACGCCCACATCCGGCGATCGTTGGGCACGACCAGCTTCTGCCGCAGCGAGGTCTCGTCCTCGTCCACGGCGTTCGCCGGAATCGAGAAGAGGCTGCCGTTCTTGCCAAGCTCGAGCGAGCGAACGGCCTTGAGGAAGGCCTCCTTGAACGTCCGGCCGATTGCCATCGCCTCGCCCACCGACTTCATCTGAGTGGTCAACGTGGGATCGGCTTGCGGGAACTTCTCGAAGTTCCAGCGCGGATACTTCACGACGATGTAGTCGATCGTCGGCTCGAACGACGCCGGCGTCAGCCGCGTGATGTCGTTCGGGATCTCGTCGAGGTGGTAACCGAGGGCGAGCTTCGCGGCAATCTTGGCGATCGGGAAGCCCGTGGCCTTCGATGCCAGCGCCGACGACCGCGACACGCGCGGGTTCATCTCGATCGCCACGATGCGGCCATCGGCCGGGTTGATGGCGAACTGGATATTCGATCCGCCGGTTTCGACGCCCACACGCCGGATGATGCGCCGGCCCATGTCGCGCATCCGCTGGTATTCCTTGTCGGTCAGCGTCAGCGCCGGAGCGACGGTGATCGAGTCGCCGGTGTGCACGCCCATGGCGTCGATGTTCTCGATCGAGCAGATGACGACGAAGTTGTCGGCAACGTCACGCATCACCTCGAGCTCGAACTCTTTCCAGCCGATGACCGACTCCTCCACGAGGATCTCGTGGACGGGGCTGAGATCGAGACCGCGGCCGGCCAGTTCCCTGAACTCTTCGATGTTGTAGGCGATGCCGCCGCCAACGCCGCCGAGCGTGAACGAAGGACGAATGATGGCCGGGAAGCCGACTTCATCGACGATGAGCAGGGCTTCTTCGAGCGTGGTCGCCACGCCGCTCTTCGGCACCTCGACGCCAATCTCCTTCATCGCGTTGCGGAACAGGAGCCGATCCTCGGCCACCTTGATTGCGTCGATCTGGGCGCCAATCAGCTTCACGTTGTGACGTTCGAGCGCTCCGCGCTCGTGCAATGCGACCGCGAGATTGAGCGCAGTCTGTCCACCGACGGTAGGCAGAAGGGCATCGGGCCGTTCCTTGACGATGATCGCCTCCACCATCTCGGCCGTCAGCGGCTCGATGTAGGTCGCGTCGGCGAGTTCCGGGTCCGTCATGATCGTGGCGGGATTGCTGTTCACGAGGACCACGTCGAGCCCCTCTGCGCGCAGCGCCTTGCACGCCTGCGTGCCCGAGTAGTCGAATTCAGCCGCCTGGCCGATGACGATGGGGCCTGAGCCGATCACGAGGACGCGTTTGATATCACTACGCTTGGGCATTAGGTGCGCTTCGCCTGTAATGCTGAATGCAGAAGGCAGAATTCAGACTCCGACTGAATGGACTCAATCACCGCTTCTCCATCGATTCGAGAAACTGGCGGAAGAGATAGTCAGCGTCGTGTGGACCCGGCGACGCCTCGGGATGGTACTGCACCGAGAACATCGGCTTCGTCGTATGACGGAATCCTTCAACCGTCTTGTCGTACAGGTTGAGATGCGTGACCGTCGTGTCCGCTGGCAACGAGTCGGGATCGATGGCGAAGCCATGGTTCTGTGACGTGATCTCGACCTTGCCGGACTGCAATTCCTTCACCGGATGGTTCGCGCCACGATGCCCGAACTTCAGCTTGTAGGTCTGGCCACCTACCGCCAGCCCCATGATCTGATGGCCAAGGCAGATGCCGAACATCGGAACCTCTGCGTTCATCAACTGACGAACGTTGTTCACCGCGTACGGCAACGCTGCCGGGTCACCAGGTCCGTTGCTGAGAAAGATGCCATCCGGCTCGATGGCCAGCAGATCGGCGGCCGCCGCCGACGCCGGGAAGACGTGCACATCGCAGCCGTAGACATCCAGCCGCCGCAGGATGTTGTACTTGATGCCGAAGTCGTAGGCCGCCACCCGGAGGCGTCGTGACGCCTGACGTCCCGGCGCGAGACCAAACTCCTGGTGATCCTGCTCCCCTGCCTGCGGCGCGAGGTCGCGCCACCAGAATGGCGCGTCGCACGTCACGTCCTTCACGAGATCGGCGCCTTCCATCTTCGGAATGGCACGCGCCTTCTCCACCAGTTCAGCCGGATCGACCTGCCCCGTGGCAATCACGCCGCGCATGACGCCAGCCGATCGCAGCACACGAGTCAGCGCGCGCGTGTCGATGTCGGCAATGGCAACGATGCCGTGACGCGCCAGGTAGTCGCGAAGCGTGCCGTCCGCGCGATAGTTGCTGGCCAGCGGCGACGCTTCTCGCATGATGAAACCGGCAACGTGCGGAGCCTGTGACTCGGCGTCACCGGCCGCCACGCCGTAGTTGCCAATCTGCGGCGCCGTCATCGTCACAATCTGTCCGGCGTACGAGGGATCGGTGAGGACTTCCTGGTAGCCGGTCATGCTGGTGTTGAACACGACCTCGCCAGAGGTCTCACCAGACGCGCCTGCGGCAACGCCGCGGTACCAGCTGCCGTCTTCAAGGGCCAGAGTTGCGTTCATTTAGGTGCCAGGGATGCGCTCATGCGGGTCCGAACTGCGCTCAAGTAAATCAACCGATCGTAACATTCGCAGCCCGCTTTCTTGACACTGCGCTTCCCGCTCTGCAAAAGTACCTGAAGGTGCAGTCCCACACTGGTCTGACCACGTCCCCAGCGCCTTCGCCCGGGGGGGACACGGCCCCGAGCGGTCGTCTTTCCATTGATATTCGTCGCTTCCCGTGGATCAGGCGGCTGGCCGCCGACTACGCGTTCGACTTTGCGCGGCTGGCCGACTTCTTCGCCGGCGACCCGGGCGATCCCGGTGCGTGGCGCGACGCCATCGCGCGCACCTCGAGTCATCATCGTCAGCGCGGCGCGCTCGTCGAGGTCCTGCGGGCACAGCAAGAACGGCGTCACGCACCAGCGGAATCGGCCGCAGCAGCGGGCGTCCTCGCCGATCCGCGCTCGGTCGCGGTCGTCACCGGTCAGCAGGCAGGCTTGTTTGGCGGACCACTCTTCACGCTGCTCAAAGCGCTGACGGCCATCCAGCTCGCCGAGCGCGTGCGGGTCGAGCAACAGGTCCCCGCGGTTGCCGTGTTCTGGGTCGACGCCGAAGACCACGACTGGGATGAAGTCAAGGCGTGTGGCATCTTCGATGGCGATCACGCCCCGAGGTCGGTGTCGATTGGTGACGTGCCCGGTGCACACAGCGGCCCGGTCGCGCGCGTGCGATTGAACGAGACGATCAGCACGGCGTTGTCCGAGCTGGGGGCGATGCTGCCTGCCACTGAATTCACTCCGGCACTGCTCGCCGATCTCGAGCGCTGTTATCAACCCGGCGCCGGGATGGCCGACGCGTTCAGCCGCTGGCTCGAACGCATCCTCGGGCCACGCGGCCTGGTGGTTTTCGATTCCTCCGACCCGGCAGCCAAGCCGCTGGCGGCGAGTGTATTCACACGCGAGATCGCTCATCCGGGAGAAGCCGCGCGTCTCGCGGCAGAGGCGGGCGCAGCGTTGGCGGCACGCGGATATCACGCGCAGGTAACGCCACATCCGGGCAGCCTGTCGCTGTTCCACATGAACGCGGGACGCGACACGATCAAGATCACCGACGATGGGTTCCAGGTTGGCAGCGACACACAATCGCGAGCCGCACTCCTCGAACGTGCCGAACGTAATCCGGCGGAGTTCAGCCCGAACGTACTGCTCCGGCCGATCGTGCAGGACACGCTGTTCCCAACAGTGTGTTACGTGGCCGGGCCGAGCGAGCTCGCGTATCTCGGCCAGCTTCGACGCGTGTACGAGGCGTTCAACGTCCCGATGCCGCTCGTTCAGCAGCGCGCCACGGCAACGATCGTCGACTCCAACGCGATGCGGTTTCTCTCGAAGCACGACGTCGCGCTCGAATCACTGCGAGCGCAGGACGAGGCGGCACTCAACGAGTTGCTGATTGCGCAGCTCCCGACGTCCGTCGAGGTCGCACTGCAAGTCGCCGGCGACACGATCGAACAGCGCATGGACACGTTGGCGAGAGAGGTGCCACGGATCGACGCCACGCTCGAAGGCGCCACACGATCGACGTTGTCACGGATGCAGGACGATCTGAAGAAGCTCCACGCGAAGATCGTCCAGGCCGCCAAGCGCAAGGACGAGACGCTGCGACGGCAGTTCCATCACGCCCGCGCTCAAGCCTTCCCGGGAGGGCATCCGCAGGAGCGCGAGATCGGGTTCGTGACGTTCCTCAACAAATACGGTCCGGCACTCGTGGATCGGCTACTTGAATCGTTACCGCCGGAAATGGGGAAGCACTGGGTCATTACCGTTTGAGGCAAGAACTGCAGTTCCTGGTTCGTGGTTCCGCGCCCGCGGTCCTACCACCAGTTCCGGCGATTCCGTGAGAACGCCGCGACGATCATCAGCAGCAGCGCAGCATATAGACCGCGACGAGCCCATGAGCCGTTCCTCGACTGCAGGGCCGAGAGCAGCTTTGCTCCGATCAGGGCGGCGATACCGGCAATGAACAGGAGGACGAGCGGGTGTCGGCGATGTCGCCTGGCCTGCCGCCCCCAGGCCCCCCAACCACCCCGCGAGTGGCCCCATTGGTGGGGCGCTCCCGCACGCCAGGGACCCTGATCCCAGCGGTAATCGGTCCAGTTCAGTGGATCTGTGAAGTGAGGACGCCGGTGCCGGGCGCGGAACACGACAGTTACGACGAGTTCCGGGCCGTGGAAGTTCGCCGAACCTCGAACCCCGAACAATGAACCCGGAACCGGAACCCTGAACACGAACCGTGAACAATGAACCTTGAACGGTGAACCCCTGGATTCCTTCTATAATTCCAACAGATGAACCAGGAAGTCTTTGCCGCCCTGGCGGAGGCGCTCGAACGCGGGGAAGAGGTGGCCCTGGTGACGATCGTTGCCGCGCACGGTTCGACGCCCCAGCGCGTCGGTGCGAAGATGCTCGTCTACCCCGACGGTCGAACGGTCGGGACGATCGGCGGCGGGTGCTATGAGAACGATGCCTTCGGGAAGGCGCGTGAGGCCATCAAGAACCGCCGGCCACTGAACGTCAAATACGAGTTGAACGACGATTTTGCCCAGGAAACCGGGCTGGTCTGCGGCGGGCAGATGGAGGTCTTCATCGAGCCGGTCGAGTCATCACCCGACGTCTACGTTTTTGGAGCCGGACACGTCGGCTATTTCGTGGCCAAGCTCGCGCACGAAGTCGGCTTCCGCGTCCACGTTGTCGACGACCGCGAGAAATTCGCCAGCTCCGAGCGTTTCGGCCAGGGAATCGACGTCGTGGTGGACAACATCCCCCAGTGGCTGGCCACGCACACGCTGCCTCCCACGGCCTACGCCGTCATCGTCACACGCGGTCATACGCACGACCTCGATGCACTGCGTGCGTTGTCCGCCGCGCCGTTGCGTTACCTCGGACTCATCGGCAGCAAGGCGAAGGTGAGGCGCATCTTCGATGCGTTGCTCGAGGAAGGCACGCCCCAGGAATCGCTTCAAGGCGTCCACGCGCCGATCGGTCTCGATATTGGGGCCATTACTCCGCAGGAGATCGCCGTCAGCATCGTTGCGGAGCTCATCGCGGCCAAGCACGGCAAGATCTCGGACCCGCGCGTCGCGGCCGTCAGCCTGCGATGGGAGGGAGCCCTCAGAAAATAGTGGGCTATAATTTGATCTGCAGGCCCTAAGCTCCTGACTCGCAATGGGTTCTTTCGAACTACCCGAACGATCGCGTCGCCTGCTGGCGACCTTGGTACGCGAGTACATCGATAGCGGCGAGCCGGTCTCGTCGCAGGTCGTGGCGCACCACAGCGGTCTTGGTCTGTCCTCAGCTACGGTCCGGAACGTGCTGGCACAGCTGGAAGAGCAAGGTTACGTGCACCAGCCGCATACCTCGGCCGGCAGAGTTCCAACCGACCTTGGATACCGGGCGTTCGTGGATCTGCTTCTCGAAAGCCGACCCCTGGTGCCCTCGCACGTGGACGTCGAGCAGCAACTGCGCAGGCAGGCCGTACAAACACCGTTGATGGATGATCTGCTCGCGGCGGTCTCACATCTGGTCTCGCGCGCGGCGAAGCATGTGGGCTTTGCGCTCGCGGCCAACGATGCCGCCGTGCTTCAGCGCATTGAGTTCGTTCCGCTCGATGGGTCGCAGGTCCTGGTCGTCGTGGTTGCGCGCAGCAACCAGGTGACGCAGAAGGTTGTCGATGCCGGTGAACGTGTGCGCCCTGACGACCTGGCTCAGGCAGCGCGATACCTCAACACCGAGTTTGCCGGTCTTCCCCTCTTCGAGGTCCGGGACGCAGTTCAACAGCGCCTGCGCCAGGAGCGCACGCTCTACGACGAACTGTTCAAGCGCGCGCTGAGCCTGGCCAACTCCACGCTCGAGCATCTCCCCAATGTGCAGACGTTCCACGTCGACGGCGCTGCGTCGCTGCTCGAGCATGGCCCGCACGAGGGTGTATCCACGGTGACGCTGCGGGCGCTGTTCGAGATGATGGAGGAAAAGGAGCGGATGATTCATCTGCTCAACGCGTACATCGACGGTCCAGGCCTCACGGTGGTGATCGGCACCGAGCACACCTCGCCCGACCTGCGGCGCTTCAGCCTGATTGCCTGCACGGCAGTCGACGGCAGCACGACGCGGACGGTTGGTGTCATCGGACCCACTCGGATGCACTACTCGCGGACGATCGCGTTGGTCGACGGCACGACGCAGGCTGTCTCGCGCGTCCTTCGCGACGCCCATTAGCACACGCGGGTTGCAACCCCGCCCGGCGAATCACAATGACCGAACAGGCACTCAACGATCAAGACCCGCAACCAGCGGAGACACAAAACGACGCGCTCGAAGAACTGCGGCGCGAAAAGGATTCGCTGCAGGACCGACTGCTGCGGACGGCGGCAGAGTTCGATAACTACCGGAAGCGGGTCGAGCGCGAGCGGCGCGATCTGGCTGATTACATGAAAGCCGACGTCCTGACCGAGATTCTCCCAATCGTGGACAACTTCGAGCGCGCGCTCCAGGCGCCGTCCTCGGACGCGGACTCGCTGCGCAAGGGCGTCGAGTTGATCTACAAACAGATGATCGACTTCCTGCGCAAGCGGGGGGTCACGCCCATCGAGGCGCTCGGCGCCGACTTCGATCCGAACTTCCACCAGGCAGTCATCCACGAGACCAGCCCCGCACACCGCGAGGGCGAAGTCATCGAGGAACTACAGCGCGGCTACATGCTGGGCGATAAGCTCCTGCGGCCCGCCATGGTGAAGGTGGCCAAAGCCGCGTGAGCAAACGAGATTATTACGAGATTCTCGGTGTGTCGAAGACGGCGACCGAGCAGGAGGTCAAGAGTGCGTACCGCAAGCTCGCACTCAAGTACCATCCTGATCGCAATCCGGGAGACAAGAAGGCCGAGGACAGCTTCAAAGAGGCGGCCGAAGCCTACGCCGTGCTCGTCGACACCGACAAGCGCCACATGTACGACCGCTTCGGCCACGCCGGACTCGGTGGCGCGGCAACCGGCGGCTTCGATCCCAACGCGTTCTCCGGGTTCGAAGACATCCTGGGCGGGCTCGGCGACATCTTCGGCTTCGGCGACGCGTTTGGCGGACGACGACGGAGCGGTCCGCAGCGCGGCGCTGACCTGCGCTATGACCTCGAGATCTCCTTCGAGGAGGCGGCCAAGGGCACGGAGGCGTCGCTGCAGATTCCTCGACAAGAGACGTGCGACACGTGCAAAGGGAACGGCGCGGCACCGGGCACGACCCCGATGACCTGCCCGCAGTGTCAGGGACGCGGGCAGATTCGCTACCAACAGGGATTCTTCACCGTCGCGCGCACGTGTGGGCAGTGCCGAGGCACAGGCTCGGTCGTCGCCAAGCCGTGCCAGATCTGCCGTGGCGCGGGGCGTATTCAAAAAGAAAAGAAACTGAGCGTCCGGATTCCGGGCGGCATTGCGACAGGACAGCGGCTGCGTCTCAGCGGCGAGGGCGAGGCCGGCCCAGGCGGTGGCCCTCCGGGCGATCTCTACGTCGTCGTGCACGTACAGGATCACGCGTTCTTCCAGCGGGACGGCAACGATCTGTACTGCGAGATTCCACTCAACTTCCCCACCATCGCGTTGGGCGGCGAGATCAAGATCCCGACGCTCGACGGCGAAGAACCGCTCACGATTCCGGCGGGAACCCAGAGCGGCGCGACGTTCCGAGTGCGCGGCCGCGGCATGCCTGATGTCAGCGGTCGTGGCCACGGCGATCTCCTCGTGACCGTCAAGGTCGTCACACCGAAAAAGCTGTCGAAGGAGCAGAAGAAGCTGCTCGAGCAGCTGTCGGCGTCACTTCCCAATGAAGCGTTCGAACCGACTCCCACGTCGGAACACGCCGACAAGGGACTCTTCGATCGGGTCAAAGACATCTTCGGGTAACTGTTCGTTCACACGTCGGAGTGCTGGTGTCGTGAACGAGAAAAGCGAACACACGGTCCGCAGCTGGTCCGCACTCGACGTGCATCCCGTCTCGGAGCGGCTGGAGGCGGCGCTCGTCGATTACGACGCCACCGCCGTGGACGAACGCGCGGCTGACGACTGGCGCGTGTTCTTCACCAGCGCGAAGGAACGTGACCGCGCGCTCGCGGCACTACGGATCGAGTTTCCTGACGTCACAATCCAACCGATCGATGTGCCCGATGAGAACTGGGCTGCGCGCTCGCAGGCGAGTCTACGCGCCGTCCACGTCGGTCGAATCATCGTTGCACCGCCCTGGGATTTGCCGGCTGGTCCACAGAACGTTGGCCGTCCTACCGACGGCGATCTGGTCGTCGTCATCGAACCGTCTATGGGATTCGGCACCGGTCATCACGCGACCACACGTTTGTGTCTGGCCGCGCTGCAACGCCTCGACCTCAAGGAGCGATCGGTCGTGGACATCGGCACTGGCTCCGGCGTCCTCGCCATCGCCGCGAGCCTGCTTGGCTCCAGTGACGTGACCGGCATCGACGACGATCCCGACGCCGTGGCGTCTGCGCAGAAGAATCTGGAGCTGAATGCAGGGGCGAACGTGACGCTTCTGCTCGGCGACCTGCGCTCGACCCGGATCCCGTCCGCTGACGTCGTCGTTGCCAACCTGACGGGCGGCTTACTGGTCGCCGCCGCAGGCACACTTCAATCGCTGGCCACGCGCGGTGGGCGCCTCATTCTCAGTGGCCTGATGGCCGCGGAAGAAGAGGACGTGCGGTCGGCCTTCGCGGGCTGGATCGTCGAGCACCGCAGCGACGAGGACGAGTGGATCGGGCTCACGCTGAGGGGCGCGAATAGCTGAATGCTCGTCGGTGCGATCGCTGATTCTTGTCGGTGCGACCTCTCTTGCGCTTGTCGGTGCAATCACTCTAACGCTTCTCGGTGCGAGCTCTCTTGCGAGTGTCGGTGCGATCTCGCCAGCACATGTGAGTCGGTCAACACTGGACGGAGGCCGTGCAGAGCCCGTCGAGAGAGCGCTCGGCGTCTTGCTGTTGACAGCCGACAGCAAGTCTCATATTGTCGTCTTCCGACACTATGACTCGACGTCCCGTCCCCGACCTTCTGCCTGGCACGCTCGACCTGCTCATCCTGCGGACGCTGCAGACCGACTCGCTGCACGGCTGGGCGATCTCTGAGCGCATCCAGCAGATCTCCCAGGATGTCCTGCAGGTCAACCAGGGCTCGCTGTACCCGGCGCTCCATCGCCTCGAGCACCAGGGCTGGATCGAGGCCGAGTGGCGTGTGTCGGAACTGGGCCGGCGAGCCAAGTACTATCGGCTCACGCCGACTGGACGCCGGCAGCTGGCAGTCGAAGCCAGTGAGTGGGAACGCATGTCCACCGCCATCGCTCGCGTGATGAAGCTGGCGTAGCCTCATGAATCTCCGCGATCTGTTCCTGCGCATGTGCGCGTTGGTGGCTCCGCGCCGCGTCGAACGTGAGCTCCACGAGGAGCTGGCATTTCACATCGAACGCGAAACGCAGAAGCATGTCGCCAACGGCCTGGGCGCTGCCGAGGCACGTACGCGGGCGCTCGCGCGCTTCGGCCCGGTGCCACTGGCCGCCGACCAGTGTCGCGACGCGCGCGGCACCGCATTCGTCGATACCTCCGTGCGTGACGTCTCGTACGCGTTCCGCACTTTCCGCCGCGCGCCCCTCGCCGCTCTCACCATCGTCGCCACGGTAGCCCTCGGCCTTGGGCTGGTTGCTGCGGTGTTCACGTTCTTCAATGTCTTCTTCCTTCGCGCCGATGCCGTGCCCAACCCCGGCGAGCTGTTCGCGGTCACGCGGCCGACGCGTCCTGGCGCCGATTCGCGGGTGCCGTTCACCCGTGCGGAATACGAGGCGCTGCGCCGCGAGACCAGCGTGTTCGTCGATGTCGTTGCCATGTTCCGGGGCATCGAAACACGCATCGAGCAGTCGTCTCGACCGTTTCGTTCGGACTCGTGCCTGCGTTGCAGGCCACGCGCGTCCAAGTGGTTCGCGCGGTTCGTGGCGAAGTCACGCAGGACGGCCGTCCAGGCCGGGCTCGGCATGCGTTGATCGCCGTCCAGGTCGGCGTCCCCGCCCTCCTCCTGATCTCAGCCGCCGTGTTCCTGCGAAGCGCATTTGCCGCCGCTCTGGTAGATCCCGGCATCCGGACGAGCGATACGATCGGGGTTCCAATCGCAAACGAACCGCGGCGATCATCCGTGAGGTGACCGCCCACCCGTCAGTGGTCGCGGTCGCGGCGGCGTCAGCGGACGCGCAGGCGGAGGCGGAAGCGGACACTCCGGCGGACGACTTGGCGGCCGCGCGGAGAAGCGTACCCGTCAACTACAAGCTGGTATCGCGGGAATATTTCGAGCTGCTCGATATCGATCTCGTACGAGGGCGCGGTTTCACCGACGCGGAGCGCTCTGCGGATGCCGGCGTGATGGTGGTCTCCGAAGGCGCCGCGCGGCGGCTCTGGCCGAACGGCGATGCCGTTGGGCAAATCGTGCGCATCCAGGCCGCTCGACCGTCAGACCCGGAGCGGCCTGGGGCGTCACCGCCTCCGTCCCGCGCTTACACCATTGTCGGCGTTGCACGCGACGTGGGCGGCGGCGCAATGTTTCAGATGTTCGCGTTCTCGGGTGTGTACCTGCCGATCGATCTACAAAGCCCGGGGACTTCGCTGATGCTGCGTGTCCGTGGGGATCCGGGACAGGCGCGCCTCGCGTTGCTCGATCGTCTCTTGCAGGTCGACCCGGCCCTGGACCACGAAATCGGGACGCTACGGACCATCGCCGGCATGGGGACCTATATCCTGCAGATCGCCTTCTGGATCACGGTCGTACTCGGCGCGCTGGCGCTTGTGCTGACGGTGTCGGGTATTTTCAGCGTCCTGTCCTATCTCATCGAGCAGCGCTCCAAGGAAATCGGCGTGCGGATGGCCCTTGGCGCGACGACACACAACATCGCGGTCCTGGTGTTGTCCCAATCGGTCCGTCCCGTCGGCTTCGGTCTGTTGGCCGGCGGCGGACTGGCCGCGGGAGTTGCGATCCTGCTGATGTCGACACCCGCCGCTTCGGAGATTGGCAACACTGTCCGCGTCTTCGATCCCATGGCGTACGCCGCGAGTCTGCTGGTCATCGTCGCGGCGTGCGTGCTAGCCGCCTCGGTGCCCGCCTGGCGCGCCGCGCGCGTCGATCCGATCGCGACACTCAGAAACGACTGAGGCAGGTCACCGCGCGAGAGAGTTCCGCGCAACGCCGATCTGGCTGTCCATCTGAGCCGGCTGATAGAAATACGCTGGCCGACCAGTCAGGACCAATCGTCGAGGGTGGCCATCCACGCCGACGTTGCCGAAGGCTCTTGGTTCGAATCCCAGACACCCAGCCAATTAGTCCGCTTCGCCACAAGTTCGTCGACCGCAATGTGTTGCGGAGTTCGATTTCCGAGGCACCGAACGTGCGCCCGGCAGATCAGCGGCCGCACGTCACCCCCAACCTCCACGATTGCAGTGGCTTGCTAGGAAATCAGGCGAGTTCGAATCCCAAACAGGTCCCGCGCCTCGGCGGGCGGCCGCCTCGGCCAACGACCTCTCCCTCATCCGAGCCACCGTTGAGCGCTTAAGATTCATATCGTATGAGATAATTATGGTGAGTCGCCGACTGTGGACATCCGAGAGTACCTGACCGCTGACGGCAAGAATCCGTACCGTGAGTGGCTGGACACGCTGGATGTCACGCCACGCGCGCGCATTCAGGCGAGGGTGCTCCGTTTCTCGACCGGGAATCTCGGTGACCACAAGAGCGTGGGTGGCGGTGTCTGGGAAGCGCGGGTCATGTTCGGGCCGGGGTATCGGATCTACTTCGGCAAGGACGGCACACAACTCGTGCTCCTGCTGCTCGGCGGCGACAAGTCCACTCAGACGGTTGACGTGGTGAGAGCGCAGAAGTCCTGGAAGGCGTATCAGGAGGGCAAGCCTCATGGCAAGACGAAGTGAAGATTGGAATGTCGGGTTGGCAAAGGACCTTCGCGACACGGCATTCGCGCGGGAGTTTCTGCTGGCGTCAATCGACGAAGGCGTGGACCTACAGCTCGCGCTCGGGAAGGTGATCCGGGCGATGGGTGTCAAGGAGTTCGCGGCTAAGGTGCGAATGGCCAGCCCGAACGTGCTGCGTGCAATCAATCCGCGCCACAACCCAACGCAGGACACCCTCAATCGCCTCCTGAAGCCGTTCAAGCTCCGCTTGAGCCTCGCGCCGCTCTCGGGCACGACTCGACCGAGCGCCGCGTAAGCAAACTCACGCCTCGGCTGAAGCAATGACGACTTTCCGGTCGATTCTTTGGATGAGCGGATCCGGCGCGCTATTGTTGAGAAGCGGCTTCTCGAGATCCGCCATAAGAGAGCGGTCCGTCGCGGAATTGTCCCCACCGATGGTTCGCCTGGGCGAGTGGACATGTCCGTCGGCAATCAATTGAGGCAGCGAGCTGCAAGGGGTGGCGAGAGGGAACGCGCCGTCTCAGCGGCGTGTCGGCCGCCGCCGTGGCCGAGAAGCGCGAGTCATCCTGATGCGACGTCGGTTGAGTTGCTCGACTCGAGCTTGGATTAGCTGTCCGAAACTTATCTACAAACTTCGGACAACCGGTTCGAGCGAATTGGACACTCACTTCCGGACGCCTACCGGACCGGCGCGACGAGGACTCCTCCACCGTGCCACCGTTCGCCGAGCAAGAGAATCAGCATGAGGAGGAATGGGTTCGCGACTTGAGTCATCACCAACACCGTCGTTCCGATCATCCCGTTGAGGAACAAGATCATCGGCGCCGTCAGCATCGCGTGGAAGATGATGCCGCCCACCACCAGCAGCGCCAACGCCCAGTAGGGCATCCGGCCAGGGCCGAAGCATGCGCGGGCGACCCAGATCGCCAACGGAATGAAGATCACGATCGCAGTCAGCGTCCCTGCGCCATAGCCAGGCCCGAACAGAAGCGGCCCGACGTGGAAGAAGATATTGATGATGACAATGCTGTAAACCGAGAGCCCGACCAGCGGGTGACGTCGGCTCAGCAGCGAAGCGATCGGCGCGGCGATCCAGAACGCGGTGACGTTGACCGCCACGAAATACAGCGGCGGGATCGGGCAGTCGGGGTAGGGGGGCAGCTTCATGATCGCGATGATGTCTTGCGGAAATCCGTGCAATCGCCCATGCATGTCGATACCGTACTCTTCGAGGTTGTGCAGCAGGTAAGCCACGAGGCCCATCCACGACAACCATGTGTAGTCGTGCCATCGCGACTTGCTTGGATCGGCGCGCAGGACATTTGTAGCGAACAGCAGGACGAGCAGCGCGACCGCCGTCGCGCCACCGATCCACGGGAAGTTCAGGTCGAACCAACTCCAGTTGGGCATGAGCGCTTCTTTTCAGTGCCGCAAGATGACGATGGGATTGCTAACGAACCCTGCTCCCAGAGAATATCCTGACGCACACCCGCGCCCCGCGGCAGCGCTTTGTCACCCGCGTTACCCAGGAACGGCGGTGCTGGAGAGAGCCTGTCCGAGATGACACGCCGGATCTTGAGGTCAGGGCGTTGAGGGCGGCCGGAGTCTGTCCGAAGTTTGTCTACAAATTTCGGACAGCGTAGACGGAGTTGGTTCACCGATCGCCTGTAACTGCCGCTGGCCGTATGACGATCGCCGTCGACACCTTCATGCTGCGGTCAGCAACCAGTTGCGAATTCCGTCCCTAACACCCAGCTGATTGATGGGTATTGAGCAACGCCGATCTCGCTTTTTATCCCGACAGGCCAGATGGAAATACCCTTGCCGACTGCCCGTTACCGATCAGGTCCATCAGAAGGCGACACACGACCACTACGCAAAACGCCATCTACAGTGGACGCATTTCTATCGATCAGGACACTTCCTGCATTGCGTAGTGTCCTCGTCTCGAGCGCAAGAAGCGCTCGGAACCGGTTCCGATCGTGCAGCGTCTCTCTCAATAGAGGGCTGATTCACGCCTGCCTCAGTACCTCGGAGGTCTGGCTGCCATGTTGCGTTCCCTTGTTCTTTTGTCCCTTCTCGCGCTACCCACAGGAGCGGCAGCTGAGGTTCGTGTGGACTTCGATCGTCACCAGGACTTCAGTCAGTACCGAACGTTCGACGTTGAAGTGGGCCCGCTGGTGCGGGC
>JALDXQ010000162.1:0-16677 GCA_032156805.1 Acidobacteriota bacterium | reverse complement strand
GGGCCGGCCCTCACCGGCATGATGCCTCCGTTCGTCCTCCGTGTCTCCGCGTCTCCGTGGTGATCCGTTTCCTCCGCCCCCCTCCGTTAACTCACAGCGAACATTGCTGTCGCACCCTTCCCCTCATTCATCGACACGAATGTCGAGTCCGTGCGACCTGGCGACACGTCGTCATCGCGGCGATCGCAAAGATCGCGAGTTTATCTAAAGAAATATTGCGATCGACCCGTCGACGACACGGATGGTCCCGGTCTTGCTCATGGCGGCAGCAAGCGAAACCTTCACGACGGAGCCAAGCGTTGTGCGAAGCGTCGAGGAGGAGGAACGAGCGGGCATGTCGACTATCTCGAGATTCAGTATGGCGTCGCTGGCCGTCGTGCTTGCGGGCGCAGGCTACTTCAGTGTTCATGCGGAACGACTACCAGAAGGCGGGGCGAAGCCGGAGGCGCGACAGCAGAGTGCGCCGGCGCCTGCAGCCGCACAGCCGGCGACTTTGTCGAATCGAGCGCTGGTCGATCGCTACTGCGTCTCGTGTCACAACGAGAAGTTGAAGACCGGCGGCCTCGCGCTCGACATCGTCGACATCGACCATCCCAGCCAGGCGCCGGACGTGTGGGAGAAGGTGGCCCACAAACTGCGGACCGGCGACATGCCACCGACCGGCCGTCCGCGTCCCGAGCCGGCCTCGTCGAAGGACCTGGCGATGTGGCTCGAGACCGAACTCGACCGCGCGGCCGCGGCGCTGCCGAATGCCGGGCGCGTTCCGCCGCACCGCCTGAATCGGACGGAATACGTCAACGCCGTTCGCGATCTGCTGGGCCTCGAGATTCCCGTCGCGCTCCTGCCGATCGAAAACGCCACCGGCGGCTTCGACAATATTGCGGGCGCACTCACGGTGTCGCCGCTGTTGCTCGAGCGCTACATGTCGCTCGGACGCCAGGTCAGCCGCCTGGCGATCGGCGACTCGACGATGATGGTGGCGCCGGTGCTGTATGGCATCGACGGCACGCTCAAGCAGAAAGATCGCATCAGTGAAGACTTGCCGTTCGGCGCACGCGGCATCTCCATCCGGCATTCCTTCCCGCTCGATGGCGAATACTCCATCCAGCTTCGCCTGAAGCGAACGCAGAACGAGTACATCCGCGGTCTCGGCTCGCACCCGCAGCCCATCGACGTGCGGCTGGACGGTGTGCGCGTGAAGCTCTTCGATGAGGCCGGCGTCCGCAAGGGCACGCCGCCCGCCGAGGGATACACGCAGGACGATCTTGGAGATCCCGATTTCGAGAAGAACTCGCTCGACGGCGACGGTACGCTCGAGGCCCGGTTCTTCGCGACGGCCGGGGTTCATGTCCTCGCGTTCGCGATGCCGGCTCGTCGCTGGGACGCCGACGAATCGTTCGTGCTGCCCGCGGGCGCCAACCCTGACGAAGAGCGCGGCGGCAACATCGCCATCAAGACCGTGGAGATCGCAGGACCCTTCGGCGCCAAGCTGTCCGAGGAGAGCGCCAGCCGCAAGAAGATCTTCATCTGCCGCCCCACGGCCGAGGCCGATGTGGAGCCGTGCGCGACGAAGATTCTCTCGTCCATCGCGCGACGTGCCTACCGCCGCCCCGTGAACGACGGAGACGTGCAGACGCTGCTGCGGTTCTGCCGCACCGGCCTCTCGCGCGGCTTCGACGGTTGCATCCAGTCAGGGATCGAGCGGATTCTCGCCAGCCCTCACTTCCTTTACCGGGTGCCCGCGAGTACCGACGCGTCGAGCGCGCCGAGGCCGGTGGCTTCATCGCTGCCCGCCGGGGCGCGCAACGTGATGCTCCAGGCGCCAGCGGCTCCGGCGACGGCGACCAGTCTGGCCACGTCGAAGGCGGCTGGAGGTGTGGTCCGGTTGAGCGCTATCGACTTGGCGTCGCGCCTGTCGTTCTTCCTGTGGAGCAGCATCCCCGACGACGAGCTGCTCATGCTGGCAGAGAAAGGCACGTTGCACGAGCCGGCCGTGCTCGAGAAGCAAGTGAGACGGATGCTGGCTGATCCGCGCTCGCGCGCGCTGGTGGACAACTTCTCCGCGCAGTGGCTCGAGCTTCGCCACCTCGAGTCGGTTGCCCCGGTCGAGGACGTGTTTCCCGAGTTCGACGGCGAGTTGCGGCTGGCGTTCAAGGAAGAGACCGAGCGGCTGATCGACAGCATGATTCGCGAGGATCGGCCCATCCCGGATCTGCTCACGGCCAATTATTCGTTCGTCAACGAGCGGCTCGCCAAGCACTACGGCATCCCCAACATCGCCGGCACGCGGTTCCGGCGCGTCACGATGCCGGCCAACCGGACGGGCATCCTCAGCCACGGCAGCATCCTGACGGTGACGTCGCAGGCGAACCGGACGTCTCCCGTGAACCGCGGCAAATGGGTGCTGAACAACATCCTCGGCGCACCCGTGCCGCCCCCGCCGCCGGACGTCCCTGCGCTCAAGCCGGAAGACGATGACGGCGCGCCGCTCACCGGCCGCGCCGCGCTCGAGAAGCATCGCAGCCTGGCTGTGTGCGCCAACTGCCACGCACGGATGGACCCGTGGGGATTCGCGCTGGAGAACTACGACGGCGTCGGCCACTGGCGCTCGACCGAAGGCGGCAAGCCGATCGACACGAAGGTGGTGCTGCTCGACGGGACCAGGATCGAAGGCCCTGCCGGTGTGCAGCAGGTGCTGCAGTTGCGGCGCGATCAGTTCGTCACGACCGTCTCCGAAAAGCTCATGGTCTACGCGATCGGCCGTCCGGTCGAGTACTACGACCGTCCTGCACTACGCAAGGTCACGACACAGGCAGCGGCCAACAACAACCGCTGGTCGACACTCATCCTCGGAATCGTCAACAGCATGCCGTTCCAGTATCAGTCGAAGGGAGCCGAGTAATGTTCATCACCAGGAAAGCCATCAGTCGCCGAACAGTTCTGCGCGGGATCGGCACGACGCTCGCGTTGCCGCTACTGGACGGCATGGTCCCGGCATTCACTGCCATCGGGAAGAGCGCAGCCAAGCCGGTCATGCGGTTCAGCGCGATGTATGTCCCGATGGGCATGGTCATGGAGAACTGGACCCCGAAGACGACCGGGGCCGGCTTCGAGATGACTCCAATCCTGCAGCCGCTGACACCGTTCAAGAAGCACCTGACCGTGGTGAGCGGCCTCGACAATGCGGGCATCGGCCATCCCGGCGCGGCCAGCGCGTTCCTGACCAACGTTCGCGCCCGCGGCGGCGCCAACATCAACGCCGGCGTCTCGATGGACCAGCTCGTGGCCCAGCAGATCGGCCAGGACAACAGGCTCCCCTCGCTGGAGCTCGGGCTCGAATCGCTGGCGATGGTTGGCGACTGCGAGGCTTCGAACTGCGGCTACCTCACCACGCTTGCCTACAGCACGCCGACGACCCCGCTCCCCGCCGAGACCAACCCGCGCGAGGTGTTCGAGCGACTCTTTGGCGACGCCGAGAGCACGACTCCTGAAGCTCGCCGCGCGCGCATCCAGTCGAATCGCAGTCTGCTCGACTCGGTGACGACGGACGTCGCCGATCTCGAGCGCCGCGTTGGTACCAGCGACCGCCAGAAGGTGCAGGAGTACCTGCAGGCGGTGCGCGAAGTCGAGCGCCGCATTCAGAAGGCCGAACAGGACAGCGATGCGCTGCCGCCGACCATGGAAGCACCGGCTGGTGCGCCGCCCGTATACGGCGATCACGCCAAGCTGATGTTCGACCTGATGGCCCTGGCCTTCCAGAGCGACACCACGCGTGTGTCCACGCTGATGATGGAGCGCGAGACGAGCAGCCGTCGCTTCCCGGAAATCGGTATGAATGAGCCGCATCACTCGACGACGCACAACCCGGACGTGACCGCGCGCCTCGAGAACATCACCATCATCAACACCTACCAGGTGTCGCTGCTGGCGCACTTCCTCAAGAAGCTCGAATCGACGCCGGACGGCGACGGCTCACTGCTCGACCACACGGTGATCCTCTACGGCTCCGGCCTGAGCGACGGCAACATCCACCTCCCGCAGAACGTTCCGATCGTGGTGGCAGGTGGCGGCGTCCTTCCCGGCGACACGCACGTGATGCAGAAGGGGAAGCCGCTGGCCAACCTGCACCTGTCGGTGATGGACAAGTTCGGCGTGCGCATCGACAAGCTGGGCAACAGCACGGGCCAACTCGAAGGGGTCTCCGCGTAGGAGTGCCGCACATGACGACACGACCGACCTGGGCATCCGCAATTGCACTCTCACTCGTCCTGCCGGGGCTGGCGCACGCTGCTGCCAGCCCGCTGGCCGACGCCGCCCGCATGCAGGATCGGGCGGCGATTCGCACCATGCTGAAGCAGAAGGGCGACGTCAACGCGCCACAGCCAGACGGCGCAACGGCGCTCCACTGGGCGACGCACTGGGACGACATGGAGACGGTCGAGGTACTGCTCTCGGCCGGCGCCGCCGTCAACGCGAAGAACGACTACGGTGTCACTCCACTTGCGCTGGCGAGCGAGAACGCCAATCTGCTCGTCGTGCAGCGCCTGATCAAGGCAGGCGCGGACGTGAACGTGGCGACCTCAACCGGTGAGACGCCGCTCATGACGGCCGTGCGCGCCGGCAGCATCCCGGTGGTCAAGGCGCTGGTCGCGTCCGGAGCCGACGTCAATCTCCGCGGCGGTGGCCGCGAGCAGAGCGCGTTGCACTGGGCCGTCGCGCAGAAACAGCACGAGATGGTGAAAGTGCTGATCGACGCCAAGGCCGATCTCAACGCGCGCACCGAGTTGCGCCGCGAGTTCGTCAGCTTCTCGAGGGGCAATCCACAGGGGGGGAGGCTCACGGGAATCGCGGATCACACGCTCGAGTCGGATGGCTCACGACCGGGCCTCCGCTGGATCAACAAGGGAGGCCTGACACCACTGCTGTTCGCGGCACGGGATGGTGACATCGAGTCCGCGAAGATGCTGCTCACTGCGGGCGCGAACATCAACGCCACGACCGGTATCGGCGAGACCGCCCTGATGCTCGCTGCGCGCAACGACCACACTGATGTCGCGCTGCTCCTCCTCGACCAGGGCGCCGACCCCAACATCGTCGAGGCCGGACACACCGCGCTTCACTTTGCGGTGGCGCGCAAGAACCTGGACCTGGTGAAGGCGCTGATTGCCAGGAAGGCGGACGTGAACATCCGGCTGACGAAAGGACAGCCCGATCCGGATGGGAACCTGCGCTACAACCAGCTGCCGGAATACCTGCTCGGTGCGACCCCGTATCTGCTGGCGACCGCGCTGAACGAGATGGACACCATGCGCGTGCTGGTGGCAGCAGGCGCCGACCCGAAGACGCCAATGCAGGACGGCACGACACCGACGATGGCATCGATGGGTGTGTTCCCTGGTGTGTTCACGTTCATCCCGTTCGTCAAGATCGGCGAGCGTGGTGCGCAGGGTGACAACACGGCCTACTTCCAGCGCAAGCGGCTGTTCTCCGAGGCCAAAGTTCTCGAGACGATGAAGCTGGCGGTGGAGTTCAGCGGCGGTGAAGACATCAACGCAGCTCGCGGTGCGCTCACCACGTATCACGTCGGCAACTCGCGCACACTCGTCGGCCGTGACGTGGGCGATACCGCCCTGCATATCGCCGCGGCCGACAAGTACCCGACAGTGATCGAGTTCCTGATCAGCAAGGGGGCGAGAACCGACATCAAGGATCGGCGCGGCCTGACGCCACTCGCGGTGGCGAAGCATACCGGCCGGCAGTTCATCACCGGCGGCGACAACGGCGAAAAGATCGGCGACGAAAAGATCGCGACGTTGTTGACCGGCCTCGGAGCACAGGAATAGGAGTAGTCGACAGTCGTAGGGTACGGCTTCAGCCGGACCCTCGGAGGGGATATGCGAGCGAAATCGACGGTGTTTGTTGTGTGTGCAGGCGTGTTGCTCGCGCTCTCCGTTCAGGCCAACGAGAAACCCACTCCGGAATACCAGAAGGCGATGAAGGAGTTGGGTACGGTGAACAACAAGCTGCGCAACAACCTGAAGTCGATCGACTACGCGGCGATCGAGCAGGATGCGGTTGCGATGAAAGCCATCTTCGATGTCGTCCTGAAGTACTGGCAGGAGAAGAAAGTGGAAGATGCCATCAAGTACTCGCAGGACGGAGCCAAGGCGGCCGCTGAACTCGAGGCGGCCGCCAAGGCTCAGAATCACCCCGGCGTCGTGGCCGCCCAGGCCTCGATCGCTGGCGCCTCATCGACTGGCGAGATCGGTGCGATCGGCGTGTGCGCGCCCTGCCATACCGCACACCGGGTTCGCCTGCCGGACGGAACCTTCGAGATCAAATAGTTCACGGTTCCGGGTTCACGGTTCGTGTTCCCGGTTCCGGTTCCTCGTTCTTCGTTCCTAGTTCATCGTTCGAGAGGGCCTATGCGAGCGACCATTGGGGTGATGTGTGCGTGTGCGGTGCTGGTCTGTCGCAGTCTTGTGGCGGATGAAAAGCCGACCGAGGTGTACCAGAAGGCGATGAAGGACTTGGGCGTCACGAGCCAGGCGTTGCGCGCCGAGGTCAAGACGATCGAATCAGCCGGCGCGTATCCCGACTACACGCCGCTCGAGAAGCACGTGACGGTCTTGCGCGCCGCGCTGAAGACGACCCTGACGTACTGGAGCGAGAAGAAGATCGACGATGCCGTCAAGGTGACCGAAGTGGCGCTCAAGGGCGTTGACGAGCTCGAGCAGGCGGCGAAAGACAAGAGCTACGACAACCTGGTTGCGGCCTCCACCGCGATCGGCGGTACCTGCGCCTCGTGCCACAAGGCGCATCGCGTCCAGACACCTGACGGCACGTACACAATCAAGTAGGTCTTCAATGTTCCCGGTGATGGTGGGTGATCGCCTCCATCTCGGCATGCCTCTGTTCCTTCAAGTCCTTCTGCGCGACGCGTCGGCCCTGGTTCTTGTTCACCTGGCGCGTCGCTGCGGAATCAACGGCAAACAGCGACGGCAGCTGCCGGACATCGCGGCCGCGGCAAGACGGGCAGGTGCGTTCCACGGCGTCGCGCGCGTGCGCCGGAAGCACCAGCTGCTCGAAGCGGTGGGTGCACTGCTCACATTCGTACTCGTAAATAGGCATGCCCGCTGAGATGCAGGCTTCAAGCCACTTTTCGCGCGGCACGTTGTCCAACATTCTCGTCGCTTCGAATGCTTGCGATCGACAGAAGTGTACAAACAGCAATCGTGGTCGACGAAGACGTTGTGAGAATGGGGTGTCTCCGACGTGGTCCCTCTCTTGCTCGTTCTTTCGCCTGAACATGCGATCACTCTTGTGCCTGTCGATGCTGGCGATGCTGGCGTGTCCCGTCCACGTGAGCGCGCAGGCCGGCGAGAAGAAGAACCCCCTGGAAACGATTCGGATGCTCAAATGCGCCTTTCCGGTCGCGGCGTCGGGATCGTGGAAGGACTGGACGCCGAAAGCCGCGCTCCAACCAGGCCCGCAGTTGACGCTCGTGATCGATGAGATCGACATCGACGGCGGCACCGCCCGGATCGGCACGACTCACACCACCGCGCTCCTGACGCAGAACAGCGTGCATTTCATGGAGCGGACGATGGCGGGGAGCCTGACGATGATCACGGTGCTGTCGCAGAAGAGCCCGAAGGGAACGCTCAGAGCCGTCCGCTCGCGACACGACTACCTGCAGATGGCCATCCCCGGCTTCGTATCGGAGCCGAACGTGTCGCAGCACTACGGCGAATGCGAGCCGACGGAATAACACCCGATCGAGCGCGTGTTGCCTGCACAGCGCTACCCGCCGGATCGCGCGGGCGTACCTCGTCCCACTCGACGCGGCGACGTGATCGCGTCCTACGTCTTCGGCGTTCGCGCGAAAACTGCCGACAAATCTGAAGGCATTCGCTGCGTGCCCGCGATCCGATCGCACGCACGTTCGCTGCAAAAACACGCGTGACACGGGCACGACTCGCTCGCCGCGACGCGCCGTCGCGCGTTGCGAACAAGCCTGTCGTAGCGGGCACCGGTGTTTTGCACAAATCTGTTCATTCCTCACCGAGCGCATCGCATGCGCGCGACGAGACGACTGACGTTGACGCCGATTCTATTGACGTCACGACGTCTCGTCGTTGCGTGGCCCTGCTCTTGCTCATCTTGCGCACAACACGCGGACCTCAGCGTGCTCACCATTCGAGGAGTCGTCCATGAGAAGGATCTGTGTTGCAACGGTCTTCGTGTTGTGCGCGATGGCCATCGTCAGCGCCCAACAGGGCACCGCCGATCTTCGCGGCCGCATCGTCGATGCTCAGCAGGCCGTGATGCCGGGCGTCACCGTCACTGTCCGTCACCAGGGAAGCGGCACCTTCCGGACGACGGTCAGTGGAGTCGACGGATCGTTCTTCATCAGCGCCATGAACCCAGGCGTCTATCAGGTCGAAGCCATGCTCGACGGGTTTCGGCCCTACGTGCGCAACGACGTGCGACTCGAAGTCGGCCGCACGGCCAACGTGGAAGTCATGCTGGAACTCGGCGGCCTGGAAGAAACCGTGACGGTGAGTGCCGAGGCGCCGCTCGTGGATACCACGTCAAAAGAAGTCGGCGGCCACGTCAGCGCTGAAGAGTTCGTCAACACGCCATCGTTCAACCGCAGCTTCTCGGGATTCCTCGGCATGGTGCCGGGCATCGTGTCCACCGTGTCGACCTCGACCTTCGGCGGCGACACGATCAGTGTCGGCGGCCAGGGGGCGCGCAACGTCAACTACACGATGGACGGCTCCGATAACAACGACGGCCTAACGGGCGGCGGCACCAGCTCGCAGGCTCGCGTGCCGATCGAGGCGGTGCAGGAGTTCAAGGTGCTGACCAGCCAGTTCGACGCCGAGTACGGCGGGACCTCGGGCGCCATCGTCAACGCGGTCTCCAAGTCGGGCACCAACATCTTCCACGGCAGCGGGTTCGCGTTCTACCAGGACCAGAATCTCGCCGCGCAGAACTACTTCGCGAAGAAGCAGGACCTGGAGGAGGCCGACTCCTCGCAGCAGCAATACGGCGGGACGATTGGCGGTCCCATCATTCGCGACAAGGCGCACTTCTTCTTCAGCGTCGAGCGGATCATCATGGACAACGGGATCACGGTGAACATCCCCACGCGCCCGGATCTGGCCCGCACGGACGCGCAGATCACGCGCAACTGGAACACGTTCGTCCGGCTCGATCACCAGATCAACGGCGCCAACACGTGGGGTGTGCGCTGGCTGCGTGAGAACTCGCCGCAACCGCGGCAGCTCAACGAGATGTGGACCGAACCGCGGACGGCCGAAGAGACCGACGTCGACCAGACGTTCGTCGGCACCCTGAGCTCCGTCATCGGCAGCACGAAGGTCAATACGTTTCGCTTCTCGTATACGTCGGAGATTCTCCACTTCGCCAACCCGAACTTCCTGGGCAATGGCTTCGACCAGCAATCGCTGCTGCCGACACTGGTGCACCCCTCCTTCGAGGATCAACAGAGTCCGACAGCCGATATCCGCCGGCTGTTCGGCTACACCGCAGACGATTCGTTCTCCTGGTTCGTGCCGAACAAGGCAGGCGATCACGAGCTGAAGTTCGGCGTGGTCTACAGCTACATCCCGCTGCACTTCCGAAGCTTCTCGAACCAGAACGGGACGTTCACCTTCCCGCGTGACTTCGACTTCAACGCGGCCAATGCCTCCACCTATGCCGAGCGCCTGCAGATCCGAGTGCCCGGCGTGTCGGAATACAGGATGCACGGCACCTATGGGAGCGCTTACGCGCAGGACCGCTGGAAGATTGGGAACAACTTCACCCTGAGTGCCGGCGTGCGCTACGACGTCGAGCTGATCCCCACGCCGAACGGGGACAACCCATTGTTCGAGGGCGACCCCGACGGCTATCCCAAAGACTTCAACAACTTCGCGCCCAGGGTCGGCTTCTCCTACGCGCTGGACGGTGAAGGCAAGTCGGCGATGCACGGTGGTTTCGGTGTCTTCTACCAGCGCACGGTGCTCACGCCGCTGACGCCGATGGTGGCCAGCGGCCGCTACACGGACTCGTTCATCGCCAGTTTCCCGCTCAACAACATCGATCCTGGTCCACGCAATGGTCAGTTCCCGACCGATCCGATGCTCGTGAACGGACCGACCGTCAACCGTGCGCTTCTCGACTCGATGTTCCCGCCGGGAACGCTCGCGCGTAACGTCGGAACGGTCCGGTTCGACAACCCTGACCGTGAGGTGCCCTGGACGCGGCAGTACAGCGTTGGATACACGACACAGCTCGGTCCATCGTTTGCGGTTGGCGTCGACTTCATCCACTCCGAGTCGCGCAAGCAGTACGTGCTGCTGGATCTCAACCCGCCACTGCGCTCGAACCAGCTGGCGACCGGCACCGTGACTCGCACGAATCCGCTCGTGGGCACTGTTGGTGAGTTTGCGGGGCGCGTCGACACACTGGTGAACGAAGGCTCGGTCGACTACAACAGCCTCCAGATCTCCGGGAACAAGCGGTTCAGCAAGGGCTACACGGCGCGCGTCTCGTATGCCTACTCGAAGGCGACCGGCAACACGACGGCGGGCGCCGAGAGCGGAAGCAACTCTCAATATCTTGGTGACCTGCGTCTCGATGCCGAGGAAGGTCCGACCAACGTCGATCGTCCCCACATCCTCTCGGTGAGCGGCTCGTGGGATGTGCCCAGGACGAAGGGGCTGAGAGTGAGCGGCATCATGTCGGCTCGCAGCGGAACACCGTTCTCGCTCCTCAACACGGCCGTCGATCTCGATCAGAACGGTTTGACCTCCAACGAGTATCTGGCGGCGGGCACCTATTCGGGCATCGGTGAAGATGTGATCTCGGTCGACTACAAGGGCGGCCGCAATGGCGCCTACTCGCCCAGCTACCTGACACTCGACATCCGCGGTGGGTATCGCATCAACCTGCCCGGTGGGCGCACGTTCGACGCCTTCCTTGACGTCTTCAACGTCACCGACCGGGCGAACTTCGCGACGCCGGCGAGCGACATCCGGATACCGGGGACGTTCCTCAAGGTCTCGTCGATCATCGGAGCGACGCGAACCGCGCAGATGAATTTCCGATACGGATTCTGACGAACCCCTTCACCGCGGCGTGCGCCGGGCTGATTGCGGCGCGCGCCGACTCGCGAGCCCCGGTGGAGGTGTCGTGAACCTATCCGCTGTTTTCATTCGCCGCCCGGCAACGACGACGCTGCTCACGCTCGGAATCATGGTGTTCGGCCTGATGGCCTATCGCCAGCTTCCAGTGTCGGACTTGCCGGCAGTGGACTTTCCAACCCTCCAGGTGCAGGCCGCGTTGCCCGGCGCCAGCCCCGAAACGATGGCCTCGTCGGTGGCGCTGCCGCTCGAGAAGCAGTTCGCGAGCATCCCCGGCCTGACCAGCATGAACTCCAGCAGTAACCAGGGCAGCACGAGCATCACGCTGCAGTTCGACCTGGACCGGGACATCGACGCCGCAGCGCAGGACGTGCAGGCCATGATCGGCCGCGCCTCGCGCAGCCTTCCGCCGCAGATGCCGGCGCCGCCCTCGTATCAGAAGGTCAACCCGGGCGATCAGCCGGTGCTCTTTGCAGCGCTGCGCTCGACGACGCTGCCGCTGTCGGTTGTCGACGAGTACGCGCAGCAACTCGTCGCGCAGCGCATCTCCACCGTCAGCGGTGTGGCGCAGGTTGACGTCCCGGGGTCACAGAAGTACGCCGTGCGGGTGGACGTCGATCCGCGACAGCTCGCCGCCCGCTCCATTGGAATCGACGAAGTCGCTGCAGCCATTGCCAACGCGAATGGCAACCTGCCGACCGGGAACATCTACACCGACGACCGCACCTTCGTCGTGCAAACCAACGGTCAGCTGCTGCGGGCGGCTGCCTACGGGCCCACGATCATCGCCTATCGAAACGGCAACCCCGTGCGGCTGCACGAAGTCGCCCGGGTGTATGACGGTGTGGAGAACACGAGGTCAGCGGCGTGGATGGGGAACGAGCGCTGCATCTACCTCACCATCCGCAAGCAACCAGGCAGCAATGTCGTTCAGATCGTCGATGAGATTAGGGCGCTGCTGCCGTCGATTCGCGAGCAGTTGCCGGCCGGCATTTCCCTCGACATCCGGAGCGACCGCTCTGGGCCAATTCGCGAATCCGTACACGACGTCAAGCTGACGCTCGTGCTCTCGATCGTCCTCGTCGTGGTCGTGATCTTCCTCTTCCTTCGGAGCATCTCCGCGACCATCATCGCCAGCCTCGCGCTGCCAGCGTCGCTCGTTGCCACCTTCACGGTGATGTACCTGCTCAACTACAGCCTCGACAACCTGTCACTGATGGCGCTGACGCTCTCGGTCGGCTTCGTTGTGGATGATGCGATCGTGATGCTCGAGAACATCGTGCGTCACATGGAGATGGGCAAGTCGCCGCTGCAGGCGTCGTTCGATGCCTCGAAAGAGGTCGCGTTCACGATTCTCTCGATGACGGTGTCACTGGCTGCCGTCTTCATTCCAGTGCTGTTCATGGGTGGGATCGTCGGCCGGCTGCTGCACGAGTTCGCGATCACGATCGGCGTGGCGATTCTGGTGTCCGGTCTGGTCTCGATCAGCCTGACGCCGATGCTGTGCAGCCGCTTCCTGAGGCCGGTGCACGCGGTGCGTCACGGCGTCGTCTATCAGTGGACGGAGCGCATCTTCGATGCATGGCTCAGTGTCTACGACCGGACGCTCCGGGTAGCGCTCCGGCACGGCGTTGTGATGATGGCGGTGTCTGTGGCGCTCGTTGCGGGCACCGCCTATCTGTTCACGCTCGTGCCGAAGGGCTTCCTCCCGAGTGAGGACCAGGGTCGATTCGTCGTCAACACTGAGGGGATGCAGGGCATCAGCTTCGAGGCGATGGTCCGTCATCAACTCGCGTTCAACGATGTGCTGCTGGCGGATCCGAACGTCGCGGCCGTCAGCGCGAACGTCGGTCTCGGAGGAGCGGGCGCGGCGAACACAGGCCGCACGTTCGTCGAGCTCAAGCCGCGATCCGAACGAAGCCAATCCGTTGACGAGGTGATTGCCAGCCTGCGGCCGAAGCTGTCGCAGATCCCGGGCCTTCGCGTGTTCATGACCAACCCGCCGCCGATCAACCTGGGTGGCCAGAATGGCGGCCGCGCCACGTATCAATTCACGCTGCGTCATACCGATACGACGGAGCTCTATCAGTGGGCGCAGGTGGCTGAAGACAAGATCCGGCTGGTGCCCGGGTTCGAGGACGTAAGCAGCGACCTGCTGCTCAGGAACCCGCAGGTCAGCGTGGAGATGGACCGGGACAAGGTGTCGGCACTGGGCCTGTCTGTCAACCAGGTCGAGACCGCGCTCTACAACGCATACGGCACGAGGCAGGTCTCCCAGATCAACGCACCCAACAATCAGTACCAGGTCATCATGCAGGTCGCGCCCGAGTTTCAGCGCGATCCCTACGCGATGTCGCTGCTGCACGTGCGATCCGCGGAAGGGCGCCTCGTGCCGCTCGAGTCGGTGGCACGGATTCGCACGGGGACCGGCCCGTTTTCAGTCAGCCACTACGGCCAGCTGCCGTCGGTCACCATCTCGTTCAACCTCGCGCCGGGCTTCGCGCTTGGTGACGCCGTCACTCAGATCCAGGCCATGGCCGCCACGACGCTTCCCGCGAGCATGACCACGAGCTTTCAGGGCGCCGCGCAGGCCTTCCAGGAATCGTTCAAGGGGCTCGGTCTCATTCTCCTGATGGCCGTCGTCGTCATCTACATCGTCCTCGGCGTCCTCTACGAAAGCTTCACGCATCCGTTGACCATCCTGTCCGGGTTGCCCGCTGCCGGCTTCGGTGCACTGCTGACTCTCTTGCTGTTCAAGACCGAGTTGAGCCTGTATGCATTTGTCGGCGTCATCATGCTCGTTGGTCTCGTGAAGAAGAACGGGATCATGATGGTGGACTTCGCGCTCGAGACCCAGCGCGCGAATGGCCGGTCGCCACTCGAGGCGATCCACGAAGCCTGCGTTGCCCGGTTCCGGCCGATCATGATGACGACGGCCGCCGCTCTGGTCGGCACGCTCCCGATCGCGCTCGGCCTCGGGGCGGGCGCGGAGTCGCGACGGCCGCTCGGCCTCGCCGTTGTCGGCGGGCTCCTGGTTTCGCAGTTGCTCACCCTTTACATCACGCCGGTCTACTACGTGTATGTCGAGCGTGCGCGTCAATGGGTGGCCACGCGCCGCGTGACAGGTCTCGACGCTGCGGTCGCGAGGGGGCACGGATTGTCTGACCGGAGGGCGCGCACGACCACGGTGCCTGAGGCGCTGTGACATTGACCTTAGTCGTGCGAGGCTGCATCGCCAGCGGCATCGGGATGCTGGTGGCGGGCGGACCGGCGTTTTCCCAGTCGACGTCCGTGCCGGAAGATGCGCGCACGAGCGGCGTTGCGTCTTCGATCTCGCCGGAGGTGGTCCAGCGGACGAGCGGGACTCTCACGGTGCGCGCGACTCGCATCAGGGAACCGATCGCCCTGGACGGCCGGCTGGATGACCCGGTGTATGCCGAGGTCCAGCCGGCCAGTGACTTCATCCAGCAGGAACCCGTCGAAGGCGCGCCGGCGACTGAGAAGACCGAGGCCTGGGTGTTCTTCGACAACCAGAACCTGTACGTCGCGTGCCGCTGCTGGGACAGCCATCCCGAACGCATCGTCGCCAACGACATGCGTCGCGACAGCTCGAATCTTCGTCAGCAGGACAACTTCGGCGTCGGACTCGATACCTTCCACGACAAGCGGAACGGCTACCTCTTTTCCGTATCACCGGTGGGCGGCTTCAACGACATCGCCATCAGCGATGAGCGCACGCTCAACATGGACTGGAACACGGTCGTCGATGCGAAGGTCGGACGCTTCGAGGGCGGCTGGATCGCCGAGTTCGCGATCCCGTTCAAGTCGCTCCGCTACGGCCCCGGGCGCGAACAGGTCTGGGGCATCAACTTTCGGCGAACCGTTCGCTCCAAGAACGAGCACTCCTACCTTGCGCCGGTGGAGGCAGCCTGGGGCGGGACGGCGATCGCGCGTTTCTCGGCGGCCGCCACGCTGGTGGGGCTGGAAGCACCGCCCGCGGCGATGAACCTCGAGGTCAAGCCGTACGCGATCGCGGAGATGGCGACCGACTATCTGGCGAGTCCAGAGCGGGTGAACGACGTCGATCCCGATGCCGGTTTCGACGTCAAGTACGGCGTGACGAAGAGCATCACGGCGGACTTCACCTACAACACCGACTTCGCGCAGGTCGAGGACGATGAGGCGCAGGTCAACCTGACGCGCTTCAACCTGTCGTATCCCGAGAAGCGAGAGTTCTTCCTCGAGGGGCGTGGCACGTTCAGCTTCGGGGGCACCGGCGGCGCTGACGATCCGGCGATCTTCTACAGCCGCCGCATCGGGTTGAGCGGGGGCCGGCCGATTCCGATCGTCGCAGGCGGCCGTCTCACGGGAAAGGCGGGCACGTGGAATATCGGCGCGCTCAGCATCACGAGCGACGACGATGTGACGGCACAGGCGCCACAGACGAACTTCACCGTCATGAGCCTGAGGCGGGATGTCCTCCGCCGCAGCGTGGTCGGGATGATGATGACGCGCCGATCGGTTTCGACTGTCGGACTGGGATCGAACGAGGTTGCCGGAGTCGAAGGGCAGTTCCAGTTCTATCAGAACCTGGCAATCAATACCTATCTCGCGAAGTCGTGGACGCCTGGTCTCGACGGCGATGACCTGAGTTATCGCGGCCAGGTCAACTACAACGCCGACCGCTACGGTCTACAGCTCGATCGGCTCGTTGTCGAGGACAACTTCAATCCCGAGGTCGGCTTTCTGCGTCGCGACGACTTCCGTCGCAACTTCGCGGCCGCACGCTTCAGTCCGCGGCCAGCCAACAGCCGCATCATCCGGAAGTACAGCTACGAGTCGAGCCTCGAGTACACGACCGACAACCAGGATCGCCTCGAGACGCGCGAACTACAGGGTACGTTTCGCATCGAGCAGCAGAACAGCGACCTGTGGGCGCTCACGTATATCGACAGCTACGAGTTCATCGCGGAGCCGTTCACGATCTCCGAGGGTGTGCGGATTCCTGTTGGTGGCTACAACTTCGGCACGCTGGTTGGCAGCTACACACTCGGCCAACAGCACCGTGTCAGCGGCACTGCCACGTTCGAGGTGGGCAGCTTCTACGACGGTGACAAGACGACGGCTTCGTACAAGGGCCGGGTTCAGATCGTCGGCCGCCTCGCTGTGGAACCAAGCCTCTCGCTCAACTGGATCGATATCCCGCAGGGAAGTTTCACCAACACCATCGTCGGCGGCCGGACCACCTTTACGGTGACGCCGCGAATGTATGCCGCTGCGCTCGTGCAGTACAGCTCCAGCACGACGACGCTGGCGACCAACATTCGCTTTCGATGGGAGTACCAGCCGGGGAGTGAGTTGTTCGTGGTGTACAGCGAGGGGCGTGACACGTTCCCGCCGCGTGGTGTCGATCTCGAAACGCGCGGGTTGGTGGTGAAGATCAATCGCCTCTTCAGATTTTGAGTCGTAGTGTCCGGCTTTAGCCGGGACCGTGAGGCGGAGGTTTCGGAACGAACGGATC
>JALDXQ010000161.1:0-16789 GCA_032156805.1 Acidobacteriota bacterium | reverse complement strand
GTTCATCCGCGCGTCTTCCG
Organism: Acidobacteriota bacterium; assembly: GCA_032156805.1. Lineage (GTDB taxonomy): Bacteria > Acidobacteriota > Vicinamibacteria > Vicinamibacterales > UBA2999 > Gp6-AA40. The sequence continues at coordinate 16,769 of JALDXQ010000161.1, read as the reverse complement.
GCCACGCGTTCTGGTTGTGTCGAGTTACTAGAGGCGATTTGAGCCGCCCGGCGGATGCAGCACCGAGTTAGCTGATAGACGCGCGGGCAGCGTCAGGGTCCGAGCGCAGGTCGATTTCCCGGCATGTGGAGCCGCGACCGCCAGGCGGTATGCCCGCGGCGGTGTCATCGATGCCAGAGATGAAGGTTACAGAGATCAGTTCAGCGTCCAGAGCGAGAGCGTCGAGAGATCCTTCACGAAGACGCGATTGCCTGAATAGGACGGCTGCGCCCACGTCGCGGCCTCTGACAGCTTGTATCGACGCAGCGGCTCGAACGCCGTGCGGCTGTTGCGCGCCACGACGAGCTCGCCGTCTTCTTCCATGCTGAAGAGCAAGTCGCCCGATCGCGCGATGGCAGCATGGGCGGCCTGTCGGCCCTCTGAGGTCCAGAGCGTCTTCCCCGTCTTCACGTCGACGGCAAAGTACTGCCCCGAGTTTCGCGACGAGATCCCGAAGAGAACGTCACCGGCCAGGACCGCGTCGCTGAGGCGCATCGGGACGTCCGCGTTCTCCCACGCCGTCTCGACGACCCACTGCGTGCCCTTCTTGCTCACGCGTAAGGCCGACGTTGGCGGGCCATTGCTCGACACGATGAGGAGATCCCCGCTCACGACCGGTGTGTTCGAGTTGGTGAAGTTCGGGCTGACGAACGGACGCTCCCACAGCAGCGCGCCGTTGGCCACGTCCACACCGACCAGCTTGCTCTGCGTGATCGCCACGATCTGACGTGTCCCGCCGAACTCCGCCAGCACCGGCGACCCGTAGCCGGGGCCATCGCCGCGCCAGGTCCACCTGACGTCGCCAGTGTTCATGTCGAACGCGGTAATGGCGCCCTCATCGTGTCCGCCGAGGTGAAAGATGACCACGCCGCTCTCGATGATCGGTGAGAAGGAATGCGTCGTGAACATCGGCATCAGCGCCGAGCCGGGCTTCTGCCAGAGCTGTTTGCCCGATGCGGCATCGTACGCGGTGACGATACCAGTCATGCCGATGGAGTAGAGGCGCCCGTTCGCGAACACCGGCGTCGCCTTGGGACCGGGGCCATGCTGAACGGTGGCGCTCATCATCGTGAACTTGGCTTCCTGTCCGGTCTCCCACAAGACCTTGCCGCTGTCGGCGTCGATCGCCATCATCACTTCGCGCTCGCCCTTGCGGGCGAACTGATAGATCCGATTCCCCACCACCAGCGGCGTGGCATAGCCGAGGCCGACCTCCACCTTCCACTTCTGAGTCAGTTGCGTCGGCCACGCCTGGGGATCGGAAGGCGCCGGCGCCACACCGTCGCGATTGGGGCCACGCCACTGCGTCCAGTCCGATGAGGACCGTTGCGCGTCGAGGGGTATGACGAAGATGGCGAGCAGAACGAGGGCTAGCGACGCTCGAATCACACGCATACAGGTGACCTCCCTACAGCCTATTTGGCCCGCACATCATAGCTGGTGAGCACATTCTGGTTTCGAACGTAGAGCCGTCCGCCGCTGACGACCGGGTGCGCCCACGTGGGCCATCCCTGATCGGCGATCGTGAAGCGGCCTTTCTCGCGATATCCCTCCGGTGATGCCTCGACCAGGCCGACGACGTTGTCTTCACTCAACACGTAGAGGTGGCCGTCGGCATACGCGACCGAGCCCTTGCCCACGCTGCGGTCGCGCCACACGACTTTACCGGTCTCGAACTCCATGCACGTGAGGATGGAGTTGTTGAAGCCGTAGAGCCACCTGTCGACCAGCACGACGCCGCCATGATGGTTCTGCATGTTGCGTGTGAAGTAGATCTCCTGCGCGGTGACGGTCTCCCCTTTGGCCTGCAACTGCAGCAGGGCACCGCCGGTGCCGTATGCCGATGTGAAGAACACCTTCCCGTTCGCATACACCGGAGTCGTGATGTTCGCCGTGTTGTTGGCGGCACCTCCGTGGCGCCACATCAACCTGCCGTCTGTGGCACGCACGCCAACGCCGGCGGTGCCCGTGAAGGCCATGATCGTCCTCACGCCCTGCACGTCGGCCACAACCGGCGATGAATACCCGGCTTCGTCACTGAGCTCCTTCGTCACCCAGATCGTCGCGCCAGTCATCTTGTCGAGCGCGGCAATCCCGGCGTTGCGTCCGCCCGGTGTGACGATGAGACGATTGCCGTCGATGAGCGGCGATTCGCTGACCAGCCAGTTGATGTTGCGGCCGCCGAATTCCTTGAGGATGTTGCGCCGCCACACGACCTTGCCGTCGGCCGCCATCAGGCAGACGAGGTCGCCGTTCTCCGTCAGCACGTACACGTGATCGCCATCGACTGTGGGTGTGCCGCGAGGCCCTGAGCCTCTATCGTTCTCCTGCGACGATCCGAGCGCCACCGACCAGACGGCTTTTCCGCTGGCGCGATCGAGGCTCGTGACGACGCTCTGCCGATTCTTCATGCCCTGCACGAAAACACGATTGCCCGCGACCGCTATCGACCCGTACCCCGCACCAAGCTGAGAAGCGGTCCAGGCGAGAGTCGGACCCGTCCGAGGCCACTGCCGGAGCAGACCGGTGTCCCTGGATATGCCATTCCGCTCGGCGCCGCGCCACTGCGGCCAGTCGGTCGAGGCTGACTGGCCACTCAACGTCGCGATGGCGAGTGTGACTGCGAGGACAGTAGAGACGAGAGCGGATTTGCCCATTGAGTGCCCTTGCCTAGAAGCCAACCCCGGCGCTGATACCGAAGGTCCGTGGTCTGCCCATCTCACCGATGAAACCCGAGGGTGCCAGCTGACCGTAGGCGAACGCCACCGGAATGTAGTCCGTGTCGAAGGCATTCCGGATCCAACCTTCGACGAAGACCACGCGTCCCCGAATACCGGCGCGGAAGTTGGCCAGCGAATAGGCGCCCTGCCGTTCGGTGTTCAGGTCGTCGTACTCGAACGCGCCGGAGAACGTCACTTCACCACGCCCGTAGAGCGTCCCCTGCGCCAGGCTCCGCGAGATCTGAACGCCGAGCGAGCCTGTGTAGTCGGGCGTGTTTGGCACAGTGTTGCCACCCACCGGCACGCCACTCGAGACGCTGTCTTGGTCGAACGTCGCTTTCGTGTAGCCGATGCCGCCAAAAACGTCTACGTTGGGATGCACGCGCGCGTTTAACTCCACTTCGACACCCGAGCTGGCCGCGCCGCCCACGTTGGCAATGTAGAACTGCCCCGGCACGAAGAGATCGGGCACGTTGAGCTGCATGTCTTCCCAGTCGATGCGGAACACGGCCGCGTTGGCCGCAACGCGGCCGTTGGCCCACGTAGTCTTCACGCCACCCTCGAAATCCCAGGTGTGCTCCTCGTCATAGGACTCGGTTCCCGGCGGTGAGGCGGGGTTGAATCCGCCAGCCTTGTATCCCTTGCCGACCGATGCGTACAGCGTCTTCCCCGGCTGCAGATGAAATGCCGCGGCGAATTGCGGCGAGACGTTCGAGAAGCTCTCATCTGCGACCGTCTGCTGAGGCGGCGCAATCGCGGGAGTGAAGAAGACGTTCAGGTTGGCGTCCTTCTGCTCGTAGTCGAAGCGGAGACCGCCGGTCAGGTCCACGCGCTCGGACAGCGTCACGACGCCCTGTCCGAACAGGCCCACGCCGACGTCATCGAGATCCGCCTGTGGAGAGGTCTGTCGAATCGATAACGGGAGGAGCGGTGACAAGAAGCCCGGCGAAAAGTTGTTGGCCGCCTCCTGTTCGTAGTTCTGCGTGAAGAAGAACAATCCACCCTGCCACTTGAGGGAAGCGCTGTCCGAGAATCGCAGCGGAGCGCTGGCCGACGAGGCCACGCGCACTTCCTGGGTGAACTGGAAGCTCTCCTCGCGGTTGTCTCGAGTCACGAGCGGCAGCGGGGTGTAGTCGAGATCGGTCAGGTCCTCGGTCTTCCAGTCCAGGAAACCGGTGGTGCTCGTCACCGTCAGGCTCGCACCGTCATGGCGATTCAGAATCGTCGTAGCGAAAATGTCGCGGTGGATGTACCCCTCGAAATCACGGGCGGTGTGATACGGATTCTGACGAAGGCCTCCGAGATCGCTCAGGGCATAGTCGCCATCGCGATCACGTTCACCGTTGATGATGACCCTCGTCTCCCAGCTCCTGACCGGAGTCCACAGCAATTGCCCCTTGCCTGCAAACCCGGACCTGGAATCGAGATCGTTGCCGGTGAGATCGTTGACCGTGTAGCCGTCGCGTCGGCCGTACTGCAGCGACACCGCCATCCCCAGCTTGTCGGTGACGAGCGGCCCAGACACGCTCCCGCGGACGTCGCGGGCGTCAACGTTACCAAAGGGCACCGACAGGTTGCCGGACCAGTTGCTCAGTGAGGGCCGCGTGCTGGTGATGTTGATGAGGCCGCCAAGGGCATTCCGTCCGAAGAGGGCGCTCTGTGGTCCGCGCACGAACTCGACCTGATCGACGCCGATCAGCTCGATGCTCGACGTGTGGGCATTCAACTGGGGTACACCGTCGAAGAAGGTGGTGATCGATGGATTCGCCGGGCTGGCCCCGATTCCGCGGAATCGCGCGTTACTCAGCTTTCGGGCCGTGAACTCCGTGAACCAGAGGTTTGGTCCGTAGGCGCCGGCCTCGCTCACGATCTGGACGCCGGCGTTCTCGAGCGTCGGCTTCGCCACGGTGGTCATACTCAGCGGCAGCGCTTGAGGATCGGCCGGCTCTTTCTGTGCCGTCACAATCAGTGGTGGTAGTTGAAAGGTTGCCGCGGGTTGACCGGTCTGAGATCCTGACTGCGCCCAGGCGGGCGATGTCAGGAGAAACGCTGACGAGACGGCAACGGTAATGACGGCAAGGGACGTGTACGAACGACGACGAAGGTGAACCATGTCCGTCCATTATGCACAGCCACGCAGGTGTTGAAGCCACGGAATCAACGTGGCTGGTGCTTGAGCCGATGCTACGATTTAGGGCGTTCGACGCGAGGGATCTCGGGCGCGGCGTAAATGACGCGAGGTCCTTTGGCGTATCTGCACAGTTACGCTGTTGCACCTCTGGATGTTCGTGAGGGTGATCTGATGCGGAAGACGTTCTGCCTGGTGGCCACCACTGCTCTGGCGTTGAGTGTGACGCTGCTGGCCCAGGGGCCGCGCCGCGTGCGCGTTGGTGACTGGCCCGAGTTGAGGGGACCCAACCGCGACGGCATTTCGCGCGAAACGGGGTTGATCAACTCCTGGAAACTGAACGGCGAGAACTTTCTCTGGCGTGTGCCGTACGGCGGGCGCTCTACTCCCGTCGTGATGGGCGATCGCGTTTACGTGCAGAACCCGGTGGGCCGAGGCGAGTCCCTGCAGGAACGGGTCATGGCCCTCGACGCCACGACCGGCAAGGTGATCTGGGAATACAAGGTGAGCTTGTATCAGAGCGATGTCCCCGCCCACCGCATCGCCTGGGCCTCACCTGCCGTCGATCCCGAGTCGGGCAACATCTTCATCCTGACCGGTGGCGCCGAAGCAATCGCGCTCAGCCCCGACGGCAAGCGCCTGTGGAGCCGTTCGTTCGGCGAAGAGTTCGCCGCGTTCACCACGCACGGTGGGCGCACGATGTCTCCCGTCATCGAAGGCGACCTCGTGATCGTCAGCGCGGCGGTGTCCAACTGGGGCTCGGCGGCGGCTCGTGCGCACAGGCTCATCGCTCTCGACAAGCGTACGGGCGATGTCATTTACGTCGCGAACCCTGGCGCTCGCCCTTACGACACGGCGTATGCCCCTCCGACCGTTGCCACCATCGGTGGCCTGCAGCTGTTGATCGCGCCGCTCGGTGACGGAGGCGTGCACGCCGTCAAGCTGCAGACCGGTGAGAAGGTGTGGAGCTACGTCGCCGCCAAACGCGCGATCAACACCGGTGTCGTCGTCAGCGGCAACGACGTTCTCATCTCGCACGGCGACGAGAATACCGAAGGCGTCGAACTGGGCCTGGTTGCGGCGATCGACGGCACGCAGAAGGGCGAGATCAAGGCGCCGAAGTGGGCGATCAAGGGAACCGAGTTCGGCTACTCCTCGCCCATCGTCGACGGTCAGCGGTTGTATCAGATTGACAACGGGTCGATGCTGCGCGCCTACGACATTCAGAGTGGAAAGCCGGTCTGGACGCTCTCGCTCGGTTCGGCGCAGAAGGCATCACCGGTTCTTGCGGACGGGAAGATCTACGTCGGGAACGACGGGGGTTCGTTCTTCATCATCAGGCCTCATGCGGACAAAGGAGAGATCCTGAGCCGCGTGGAGATGCCAAATAGCACGAACAGCTGTTGCGGTTCGGAAGGCACGCCCGAGCAGGTGCTCGGCAACGTCGCGGTTTCTCGCGGGCGCATCTTCTTCATGTCGAGCGATGCGATTTATGCCATCGGCTCGAAGCAGGCAACGTCTCCGAGCGGCTTTGCCGTCGACGCGCCCGCGGCTGCCGGAAGCGGCGAGCCGACGTTCCTGCAGGTGTCGCCCACTGAGATGCAGTTGACCCCGGGACAGACCGTCAAACTGCGTGCGCGGTCGTTCGACGCCTCGGGACGGTTCCTGCGTGAGGAGAAAGCGACGTGGTCGCTCGAAGGGATCGAGGGCACGATCAGCGATGGCGCGCTGACCATCGCCAACAAACCGGTCGGGCAGGCTGGCGTGATCAAGGCGACCGTTGGTGGACTTTCCGGTGAGGCGCGTGCCCGCATCGCGCGCCCGATGCCGTACACCGAGAACTTCGACAGCTATGCCGACGGTGCCATCCCCCCGGGTTGGGCCAACACCGTTCCGGGCCGGCTGCTCGTTGCGACGCTCGATGGCCAGAAGGTGCTGCACAAGGAACCGCTGAACACGATCTTCCAGCGCGGTCGAACCTTCATCGGGCCGACCAACTTGTCCGACTACACGTTCGAAGCCGATGTCCGCGCACCGCAGCGTCGGCGACAGATGGCTGATGTCGGTGTCACCGCGCAGCGCTACTCGCTCGTGCTGTACGGAACGACGCAGCAGTTGAAGCTCGAGCCGTGGGAACCTGAGACGGTCCGCACCGTGACCGTCCCGTTCGCGTGGAAGCCGGACACCTGGTATCGCCTGAAGCTCCGCGTTGAGAATCTACCGAACGGCCAGGTGCGTGCACGTGGGAAGGCGTGGGCCGTTGGCGAGACCGAGCCGGCGGACTGGATGATCGACAAGACCGACCCGATCGGCAATCGAGAAGGGGCACCGGGGCTGTTCATCAACGCACCTTTTGGCGCCTACCTCGACAACTTCGCCCTCAGCAAGAACCAGTGATGGCACACTTATGAGCATGTACTCGAGACGCCCCGTTCGCCTTTTTGCACTGCTGCTGATTCTGCTGGCCGTTGGCTTGGCCAACCCGTCGGCGCAGCTGTCGGCCTCCGATCCGGGAACCAAGGATTGGCCGATGTGGGGTGGAACGCCGGACCGCAACCTGGTCTCGAACATGAAGAACGTCCCATCCGAGTGGGACGTGAAGTCGAAGAAGAACATCAAGTGGGTCGCCGAGCTTGGATCGCAGAGCTACGGCAATCCCGTTGTGGCCGGCGGCATGGTGTTCGTCGGTACCAATAACGAACTCGTTCGCGACCCCAAGCAGGGTGGCGATCGCGGCGTGCTGATGGCGTTCAGCGAAGCGACCGGCGAATTCCTCTGGCAGCAGACGCACGCCAAGCTCGAAGCGGGACGCGCCAACGACTGGCCCTACCAGGGTGTCGCCTCATCCCCGCTCGTCGAAGGCGAGCGCCTGTACTACGTGAGCAATCGCGGAGTCGTCTTGTGCCTGGACATCAATGGATTTCGTGACAAGGAAAACGACGGGCCGTTCACCGAGGAGACGCTGACCGGTCAGTTCGATGCCGACGTGATCTGGAGCTTCGACATGCTCGAAGAGGTTGGCTCATACCCGCACAACCTCTCGAACTCCTCCCCGGTCATGCATGGCGATCTCATTTACCTGAGCACCTCGAACGGCCAGGATGAGAGTCACGTGCACGTCCCGTCGCCGCAGGCGCCGTCGATCATCGCGGTCAACAAGACAACCGGCAAGCTGGTGTGGGAAGACAACTCGGTCGAAGGACGAATCCTGCACGGCCAGTGGTCCACGCCGGCCGTCGGCACCATTGGCGGAGTCGTCCAGGTCGTCTCGGCCCAGGGTGACGGCTGGGTTCGTGGATACGAAGCCGTAAGTGGCAAGAAGCTCTGGGAGTTCGATACCAATCCCAAGGACTCGGTGTGGCCGCGGACTCGCAACGAGCTGATTGCCACGCCGGTGATTTACCAGGACCGCGTCTACATCGGCAACGGGCAGGATCCCGAGCATGGTGAAGGTGTCGGTCACTTCTACGCGATCGACGCAACCAAGCGCGGTGACATCACCGAGAGCGGCCGCCTCTGGCACTACGACAAGATCCGGCGGACCATTTCGACCGCCGCCATTGCCGACGGACTCCTCTACATCTCTGACTTCAGCGGCTACCTGCGCTGCCTCGACGCCAACACTGGTCAGGAGATCTGGGTGCACGACCTGCTGGCAGCAGTCTGGGCTTCCCCGTTCATCATCGACGGGAAGGTCTACATCGGCGACGAGGACGGTGATGTGGTCGTCATGGCGCACGGCAAAGAGAAGGTCGTCATCTCCGAAGTGAACATGGGGAGCGCCGTCTACGGGACGATCGTTCCCGCGAACGGCACGCTGTATCTCAACAACCGCAGCCAGTTGTTCGCCATCGCAGCCACCAAGTAACCCCATGCGCCTGGTGCCAGCCACACTCATCGCGCTCCTGCTGGCGCCGGCGCTCGGCGCGCAGCAGGCGGCCCCCCCGGCCAGTGCACCGGCCAATGCGTGGCGTCAGTTCCGCGGCACACCCAACCTGACCGGTGTTTCAGCCAGCATGCCTCCAGCGACGCTGAAGGTGCTGTGGACCTACGACACGAAGGACATCGTCGACTCCTCCGCCGCGATCGTGGATGGCGTCGTCTACGTCGGCGGCGGCAATGGCGATCTGCTGGCGCTCGATCTGGCCTCCGGCAAGCTGCGCTGGAAATACGCGACGGGCAATCTCATCGGCGAGTCGTCACCCGCCGTTGGCGACGGAGTCGTCTACATCGGCGACCTTGGAGGACTGCTGCACGCGGTGAACACGAAGGACGGCAGCCGCATCTGGACGTTCCAGAGCGGGTCGGAGATCAAAGCATCACCAGTGATCGTCGGTGATGTGATTCTCGCCGGGTCCTACGATTCTCATCTGTATGGTCTCGAGGCCAGGACCGGCAAGCCGCGCTGGAAGGTACAGACCAACGGGATGGTGCATGGAACACCCGCGGTCGTGAACGGCATTGCGTTCATCGCGGGATGCGACGCGATCCTGCGCGCGATTCGTGTGATGGACGGCAAAGAGGTATATCAGATCGAAGCTGGCGCCTACACCGGTGCCTCGCCGCTCATCGACGGCGGGCGCGCCTACTTCGGAACATTCAACAACGAAGTGCTGGCATTCGACCTCGAGCACAAGCGCCGCGTGTGGCGATACGCGCCTGAAGATCGTCAGTTTCCCTTCTATTCGTCGGCCGCAATCGGGAGCGGCCGCGTCGTCCTGGGTGGACGCGACAAGTTCGTCCACGCACTCGACACCAGCACCGGCAAGCCGCTCTGGACCTTCGCCACGCGCGCACGCGTTGATTCTTCGCCGGTAATCGCTGGCGGCCGCGTCTACGTGGGATCGAGCGACGGTAAACTGTACGTACTAGATCTCGAGACTGGCAAGCGGCTCTCCGACTTCGACGCCGGTTCAGGGATCACCACCTCCCCTGCCCTTGCCGACGGTCGTGTCATCATCAGCTCGCAGGACGGCATCATCTACGCGCTCGGATAAATTCCGGCCTCATGTGGTGATGCGGTTGTCCTTCATTGCACATCCTGCACATAGTCGCCCCTCCTCTCGCGGGAGAAGCATACGGTAAATCGATGTCGATTCTAGTAACTGGAAGCGCAGGCCACCTTGGTGAAGCGCTGATGCGGACGCTGGCGTCAGCCGGTCACCGCGCGGTCGGTCTCGACGTCAAGCCGTCGCCCTATACGCACTGCGTCGGGTCGATCGCGGACCGCGGCTTTGTCCGGGCGTGCATGCAGGGAGTAGGCGTGGTGCTCCACACCGCCACGCTGCACAAGCCTCACGTCGCGACGCACTCTCGTCAGGACTTCGTCGACGTCAATGTCACCGGCACGCTGAACCTGCTCGAAGAGGCGGCCGTCGTCGGCGTACAGGCGTTCATCTTTACCAGCACGACCAGTGTGTATGGACGCGCGTTGACGCCGACCGCCGGTGCTCCGGCCGCGTGGATTACCGAAGACGTCGTGCCGATCCCGAAGAACATCTATGGCGTCACGAAACTCGCCGCGGAGCATCTCTGCGAGCTGTTCCATCGCGACCGCGGTCTGCCATGTCTGATCCTCCGCACATCGCGTTTCTTTCCTGAGGCCGACGATCGCCGCGAGACCAGGGAGGCCTATGCCGACACCAACGCCAAGGTGAACGAGTTGCTCTATCGGCGCGCCGATGTCGAAGACATCGTCACTGCCCATCTGCGTGCGATGGACAAGGCTCGATCACGTGGATTCGGGCGCTACATCATCAGCGCTTCGACACCGTTCGCGCCGGGTGATCTCGCGCAGCTTCGAGCCGATGCGCCGGCTGTTGTCGCGCGGCACGTGCCGGAGTACGCCGAGCTCTATGCTGCTCGTGGCTGGAAGATGTTCCCGTCTATCGACCGCGTGTATGTGAACGAGCGGGCCCGACGCGAGCTGGAATGGAGACCGCGATACGACTTTGCGTCGGCCATCGAGCGTATTCGCGAGCACGAGGATCATCGCAGCGCTCTCGCCCAGGCAATCGGCTCGAAGGGCTATCACGACATTGTGTTCGAGGATGGCCCCTACCCCACCTGACCCGCGTTCACCTTTCACTGCCTGACACCCTGAGCTGTTTCAGAACAGCTGCTGAAACGAGGCTGAGAGGCCGAGGAAGTCGGCCCCGATGGTGGTGTACGCCCCTTTGCTGACGGCAATACGAACCGCGTTGCGGCGGGACAACGGCACGGCGAGCGTCGTGCCGGCACGAGAGTTGGCCTGGAAGTCCTGCTTGAAGACGCCGCCAACGTTCGTGCGGCCCCCCGTGTAGTAGTTGATGTTGGCCGAAACCCAGAGCCCAGGCCGGAATGTGCGTCGCAGGCTGAATTGTATCGACGCCAGCGGCTTCTGCGAGCGAACCTGACCGTTCACGTAGTCGTCGTTGTCCGTGAACAGCCACGCCCCGCCGTAGATCTCGAACATCCAGGGACCCACGTTGCGAATGATGGCGGCCTCCGGCTTGAACGCCCACCGGTTGCTACCGAGGTTCACGATGCGCTGCGGATCGTATTGCCCGGTAGGCGCCACGATCATGACGCTGACGCCAATGTTCAGCCTTGCCTGACCGGCCGTCGCGAACTCGGGCATCCCCCGCGCGGGAGACCCGTAGAGGTTCACTCCCACCCTGATGCGGATGTCGGCCGGTCCAAATCGATCGGCCACCGCGGGCTCGCCCAGGTAGAGGCCTTCGAGGTGCCCATTGATGATCGGCAACGCCACCAGCAGGGTCGACGAGCGCCCCGCGAGATCGACCGACCTGGCGTAAGACAGAATCGTCGTGTGAATCGTCGCGCTGCCCTCTTCGATTGGCAGCGACGGATCGAACGTCACATCGCCGTCGTTGAGGACGTACCCCAGGTTGAAGACATTCATGCCGACCGGGGAGACCGTGTACGCGCCAGGTTCCAGTTCCTGCGCCGTAACGGACGCCGACAGCGAGACAGCGAGCAGAGTCAGGAAAGCCAGTCGCGGCATGCTAGCCAACGAGCTTCATCTTCCTCATCTCGTTGACGGCTCCCTTGACCAGGTCCTTGACGAAGTCCTGCAGGTTCTTCGGATCTCTCGTTTCACTGGTTGCGGCCCACACCAGCTGGTCACGTGTGAGGTCGTACACGAGTGTCTCGACGGTAATCGTGGTGATGTCTCGGGAGCCGAGCGGCGTGACCGCGACGCTGCTCCACCCGTAGCCGTAATAGCCCCAGAAGCTCGGGTAGTAGCCGGACGACCACACGACCGCCGAGTACTCGCGTTCCTTCTGAGTGCGCACGGGCCGCAGCGCCACGACGCCTTCCACCTTGGCCCGCTCGAACCAGCCCTTGGCCGTTTCGGCGCTCTTCAGCTCCTCGCGCGGCACGAAGCGGTACGTCGGCGTCCCGGTGACGCCTCGTGCCGTCAGCTCGCGCGTGAGAGCTTCCTCGCCTGACATCTGCAGCGACTGATTGTCGGTGATGACGAGGGCGGCGACCTTCTTGCCGGCAAAGTTCAGTCGGGCGACCTCGGGAGACTTCCACACATTCAGAAACTCGGGTGCGGCGATCACAATCGCGGCGGCGGCCATCACGAAGATGACGAGACACAGTCGGCGCATGCTCACGTCCTTTCGCCCGGAACGGATGAAAATCCCGCGCCACTGCAGGACCACATTCCAGCGATTGCCGACGGCAATCTTGGGCCCGTTTCCTCAGGATGCTGGCCACGGCCCAGGGCCGTCACCGCCTGCCGTCATTCCAGCCACGGTACGCCGTGGCTCCCGTGGCCAGCCGCGCCTGAGTCTACACGCGTCGGCCTTGCATCGAGTCAGGGCAACAGCCAATATTGACTCGTCGATGAAGGGCCAACCGACGCCGCGCGGTGTGACGGCTGTCTTCGAGAGGGTCCGGAAGGCTGGCCTCGCGCTTCCGGATGTCGAGGCAACGATCAGATACGACGGTTCACCCGTGCTCAAGGCGGGCGGCGTCTTCATGGCCGGCCTCGCCTCACATCCTTCGGCCGAGCCTGGTTCACTGGTCGTCAGGATGGCGTTGGAAGAGCGCGACGTGCTCCTCGAGGATGCGCCCGAAACCTACTATGTGACCGACTCCTACCGGCCGCATCCGGTCGTGCTCGTGCGGCTGTCGCAGATCGACCAGCCGGCACTCCGCGACCTGCTGTCGATCGCGTGGCGGCTGGCCGTGGCGAAATCCGGTGCTCGAAAACGGGCACGAGACAAGTCGCCGGACGAGATGCCGCGATCATCGATGCCTTTCGGTCCTATCCGATCGTAGCCCTACGGACCGGTTCCCCGCCGACGGTCGCGGATCGGCTGAGCGCCGAGTGTGCAGCCGCGGCAACCCGATAGCAGGCGCGCAAGGTTTCAGCGCTCCCCCGTTCCAAGGACAGGAGGAGCTATGAAACGCTATTTCGCCTGCTTGATTCTTGTCGGCGTTGCACTGGTCAGCTATCCGCGCGGCACCGTCGTGGCGTCGCCGGGCAGTTCCAGCACAGACGTCGATATCCTGGTTGGAGGCGTTCCTCAACGACACTACGCCCACGGCGGCCGCTGGTATGTCGAGGCGCTCAAAGGCCGGGAGTACGCGATTCGACTGCACAACCCGTACAGCGTCCGCGTCGCAATCGCACTCTCGGTCGATGGCCTCAACACCATCGATGCACGCGAGACGACGGCCTCGGACGCGCGGAAGTGGGTACTCGGCCCGTATGAGACGGTGACGATCAGCGGTTGGCAGACGAGCCGAACGCACGCCCGCCGTTTCGAGTTCACAACCGAGGAGCAGTCCTACGGTCAGGCGCTTGGGAAGACCGCCAACCTCGGCGTGGTGTCCGCGGCATTCTTCAGGGAGCGAGTGCCCGTCTTCAGCGCCGCTGAACGGAGCCACGACAGCGCGCGTGCCCAGGCGCCGCAATCTCCACCTCCAGCCGCGGAGGCATCATCAGCAGCGAGGGACAAGCGGGCCGATAACGAATTCGCTGCCACTGGAATGGGCCGCAAAACTGAGCACGCTGTGCAACAGGTCTGGCTCGACCTCGAGGACTCGCCGGCACAGACTGTCACGATCCGCTACGAGTTCCGGCCGCAGCTGGTCAGACTTGGGATCCTGCCGTCACCCATCCCCAACCGTCTGCAGCGTCGCGAAGGGGCTCGCGGCTTCGAGCCAGAGTTCAGTCCGGAGGTGCCCCGTCCGCGGTGAGCGCGGGCGGTGTCCATTTTTCCAATCCACGCGCTCGCAGCTTCGATACAGTTCCGGATATGAAACTGGAAGGCAAGGTCGCTGTTGTCACCGGAGCAACGAAAGGTATCGGCCGCGGCGTCGCGAGTGAACTGGCGCAGCATGGCGCGCGGGTCTATGTCACGGGCCGCTCGGCGCCTCAGCACGAACGGGTTGACGAGCGGACGATGGTGCTTCGCTGCGATCACAGCGTGGATGCCGAAGTCGACAGGGTCTTCGAACATATCCTGAACGCTGCCGGCACCATCGACATCCTGGTCAACGCCGTGTGGGGTGGCTACGAGCGCATGATGGAGGATGGCCAGTTCACCTGGCCCCGGCCCTTCTGGGAGCAACCACTCTGGCGCTGGGATGCGATGTTCAGCGCCGGGGTGCGGGCCCATTACCGCGCCAGTCAACTCGCCGCCAGGGGCATGGTTGCGCGGCAGGCTGGATTGATCGTGAACATCTCGCATTGGGCCGCACAGAAACACATCGGCAACGTCGCGTACGGGGTTTCGAAAGCCGCAACCGACAAGATGACGGCCGACATGGCGGCTGAACTGAAACGCTATGCTGTCACCGTCGTGTCGCTCTATCCGGGAATGGTTCGCACGGAAAAGGTCATGGAAGCCGCCCAGTGGCTCGATCTCAGCAACTCTGAGTCGCCTGACTTCATCGGGCGTGCGGTTCTGGCCCTGGCGACCGACCCGGATGCGATCCGCCATACCGGCAAGATCCTTGTGGTGGCCTCCCTTGCGCAGGAGTACGGCTTCGTCGACATTGATGGAAAATCTCCTCGCCCCCTCACGCTGGCCGATGTCTGAGCTCGATCTGGGAATCCTCTACACGGAGCACTCGCACTTGAAAGCGAGCACGCCCGTGGAATCGCTCTGGTCGTTTGAAACCTGCGTGCGTGGATCGAACCGTCGTCCGGTCGCGATCACTCCCGAGGGCAGCCACGAGTACTGGCTGAATCGATCGGATCCGCTCCTGAACACGATCCTCCCGGGGACGGGCGTCTCTCTGAACGTGAACTTCGGCGATCCCTGGGCGGCTGGCCGATCTCTCGCAACGTCCAGCCTGATCCCGTCGATCAGCGTAGTCGGGCCCGTCACTCGCGCGCTGATTCTGACCACGGGACGATCAGTCCGCGCTGTCGGCGCGGGCGTCACATCCACGTTGACGGCTGACATCCTCGGCGTGCCGGCGTCGGAGCTCGTCGATCAGATCGTACCCCTCGAGGAACTCTGGGGTCGCGATGAAGTCGAGCAGCTGGCGGCAGCACTCACATCTGCTCCCACGTCGAGGTCTGTCGTGGTTCTGCGAGACGTACTGATAGGACGAATCGGGTCCACTGGAAGTCGCGATGAAATTGGGCAGCTGGCGGCGTTCGCCCTTTCTCGTTGGGGCGGGCGCGTGTCCATCGATACCCTGGCGAACAAGCACGGCCTGACTCGTCAACAGCTCGCGCGCCGATTCACAGCAGCCGCAGGGATGACGCCGAAACTATACGCACGCATTACCCGCTTTCAGGCTCTCGTGCATACGCTGCTCGCGACCGACGTCTCGCAATGGGCGTCGGTCTCGCCGGCTGCCGGATTCTATGACCAGGCCCACATGATCAACGAGTTCCGCGAGTTCGCCGGCTCCCCTCCCACGGTCTTCTTCCGGCCGCACGACGCTACCATCGAGCCCGAGCGCACTCGACTCCGCGGCCGCCCGAGTGAGTGGTAAGGGTTAACATATCCCTCCGTTGAGACGGAGCCTATGAAACTCAGGACGATTCGCCGTCATGCGGCTGTTCTGGCAGTCGCAGGCGTACTGCTCGTTACTATCCGTGCAGCCGCGCAAGACTCGAACGGAAAGTTCGAAGAGTACATGAAGGCGGCCACGGCCTCTTCATTCACCGGCAGTGTCCTGGTGAGCCGCGATGGCAAAGTGCTCTTTGCCAAAGGTTATGGACATGCGAACGAAGAGTTCGCGGTGCCCAACGCCGCCGACACGAAGTTCCGCCTCGGATCGATCACGAAACAGTTCACCGCGGCATCGGTTCTCCTCTTGCAGGAGCGCGGCAAGCTCAGTGTGAGCGATCCAGTCTGCAAGTTCCTCACGAATTGCCCTCCCGCCTGGGAACCCATCACCGTTCACCACCTGCTGACGCACACATCGGGTATTCCGAGCTATACGGACGTCAAGAGCCCCGAAGAATTTCGACAACTCAGCCTGCTGACGGTCACGCCAGCCGGCTTTGTCGAGACCTTCAAGAGCAAACCGCTCGAGTTCGCTGTCGGTGAGCGGTTCAAGTACGACAACTCGGGCTACTTCCTGCTCGGCTATCTCATCGAGCAGATCTCCGGCCAAAGCTACGAAGCCTTCCTGAAGGAGAACATCTTCGGTCCGCTGAAGATGACCAACAGCGGCTACGACACTCACGATCGCATCCTCACGAACCGCGCAACGGGCTACTCGAGCCGCAACGGTGTCCGGATCAATTCCGACTATCTCGACATGACCGTGCCCTATGCGGCTGGCTCGCTCTATTCAACGATTGGCGACCTGTTCACATGGGCCGAGGCGCTCTTTTCCGGCAAGGTCCTCTCTGCCAAATCGCTTGACGCGATGCTGACGGTCAACCTGGGCGG
>JALDXQ010000160.1:0-17065 GCA_032156805.1 Acidobacteriota bacterium | reverse complement strand
GTACAGCACGGGCGTTTGCGGCATCAGCGCCAGCGCCGCGAGCAGCCGTGCATCCTGCCGCCGCCACTTGAGCAGGGACAGCATGATGAGCGGCCCGCCCCATCGCAGCACCGGCGTGCTCATGTGAGTGGCCGCTGGCAGTGCGG
Source organism: Acidobacteriota bacterium (assembly GCA_032156805.1). Classification (GTDB taxonomy): domain Bacteria; phylum Acidobacteriota; class Vicinamibacteria; order Vicinamibacterales; family UBA2999; genus Gp6-AA40. The sequence continues at coordinate 16,919 of JALDXQ010000160.1, read as the reverse complement.
CCAGCCACGCCGGTACCCACCACGGCCAGATCGCGACGGTGAGAAGCGCGAACGCGCCGGCGCCGATGAAGGCGGCGCGCGAGGGATATGCCGCCAGCATTGCCAGTCCGATCGATGGCTTGCAGGCGAACAGGAACCCGAGCCATGGCGTCAGGGCCGCCGCAGTCAACCACGGCGACCACTGCACCGTCTGCGCGGCGACCATCATCGCGAACGACGCGAAGACGAGCAGCTGCGGGTTCGCGAACGTACGTCGTGTCAGCACCCAGGCGAGCAGTGCCGCACCGAGCCCGATGAACAGCGCGTCAGCGAGGCGGGGCGGTGCCCATGCGAACGGCATGGCGGCGACCGCCGCCGTGGCCGGATAGATCAACGGGAACTCGTGCTCGAAAGCGCGGCCAGGTCCGATCTGGTCGAAGGGATTACCGCCCTGCAGGAAGATGCGCGCCGCCGCCCACGGTTGCGTGAAATCCGATGGCTTCGGGCGCGGATGAATCCAGAACCAATCCGCGTAGGCGGCTGCGAGCAGGCCGATGACGAGTGCGAAGGCGAGCCTCGCCCGCCATGACGGTGGTGTCATCCGGTCCGGTGTGCAGCACCATTCGTACCAAGCGTCCGCGTCACGCAGGCCGCTGACACGCTGTTACGGAATGATGCGGCGCACCGGGCCGCTGACAATTCTGGCGCGTCAGTCGCGCCGAATGACTTTGCCGCCTTTCATGACGAACGTGACTCGCTTCAGCTCGCTGATGTCGGCGAGCGGGTCACCGGCAACCGCGACGAGATCGGCGAACTTGCCCTTCGTGACCGACCCGATGTCGTTCTGTCAGCCCATGACCTCGGCGTTGACGATCGTGCCCGACTGGATGGCTCGCGCCGGCGTCATGCCCGAGCGCTTCACGAGCGCTTCGAAGTCGAGCGCCTGTGTGCCGTGCGGATAGGTCGATCCGTCGGCGCCGCTGCCCACCATAATCCTGAGTCCCTTGGTGCCGACGGCCATGGCCACCGCTTTGTCGAAGATCGGAATCATGCGGAACTTGCCGCCGGTGTTCTTGGCGTCGTTGTCGTCCATGTACGGCTCGGTGTAGCGCACGAGCGTCGGATCGAAGGCGAGTCGTTTCTGGACCATGGTGTCGAGCTGATGCTGCGTCAGGCCGTAGCCGTGCTCGACAGAGTCGCAGCCGGCGGTGATGCTGTTCTGCAGACCCTCGCCACCGAATGCGTGACAGGCCGCCTTCTTCCCGAGACGATGGGTCTCGTCCATCAGCGCCTGCAGCACGGGCAACGGATACTGCAGGACGTACTGCGCTTCGCCAGTCGGACTGAAGGAGTAGCCACCGGTTGGATAGAGCTTGATCCAGTCGACACCGCGGTCGACGTGCTCCTTCACGGCGGCGCGCGCTTCCTCGGGCGAGCGAATCACGATGCTGGCGAGCGGGTTCGGCGGCACGGACGGGTCTGCCGGCTTGGCGCCCCACGCGATTCCGCGCCCGGCGACCTGCAGACGAGGACCGTCGATGTCGCCCATGTTGATGGCGTCGCGGATATCGACGTCGCCGTATCCATTGCCATGCGATCCCATGTCGCGCATGGCGGTGAAGCCGGCGCGCAGATCGGCCTGTGCGTTGTTGATGGCGATGAGCGCGGACCGCTCGTTCGTCATCTTCGGGCGACGGTTGTTGTAGATGTGAGAGTGTGTATCGATCATGCCGGGCAGGACAGTTGCCTGACTGAGATCGATCACCTGGGCTCCCTGCGGGATTTGAACTTTGCCGTCAGGTCCCACCTCGGTGATTCGCTCACCGGTGACGATCACGACTTGCTTGTTGAGCATCTGACCACTGATGCTGTCGAACAAGCGACCCGCCCGGACGGCAATCGTCTTTGCCGCCGGCGGGCATTGGAGCACACCGCCTTCGGGTCCGACGCACGGTCGATCACCCGCAAAGCGCCATGGACTGGGGGCGGGCTGACGCGGCGGCGTCGGCGGCGCCTGCGCCGCGAGAGCGCTGCACATGACCGCGATGAGCCCGGCACTGACGACAGCGTGCGTGCGATTCATGACTCCTCCAGAATTGGGGTCAGACCCCTTGAGTCCCATACGATCGGATCGCCGACCCGAATTGTGCCTCCGGTCAGCACCTGCGCGAAAGCGCCACCGCTCCAGTCCCGTCGCATCGCCACCTGCAGGCCCGGCAGGGCATCGTCCATCCGTTCGCAGGGCGTGGTCTCACCTTCGATGACGAGGCACGTGTCTCCGATGCGAAGCACCCGGCCACGCGTGTTGACGAGGGAGATTCCGCTGACGAGCAGGTTGGCGCGCCGCGCGGAAGCGTCGATGCTGGCGTCGAAGTCTGACATCAGCTGGCCCCACACTTCGCGCTCGAGCAGCGTGACCTGGCGCCGGCGACTGCGATCCACGTTGCCGACGAGGCCGCGTCCCTCTTCGAGTCGTGCCTCGCTGACCGGATCCATGGGACCGCGATGCGCGCGTTTGATCCAGATCGCTTCGAGCCGTCCGTTGACTTTACTCGCCGGCTTGACCGGCTCGGTTTGTACCAGATGCTCGCTAGACATTCATGATCTCGAAACACTCTTCGAGGCTTTTGATCGGATCGCGTCCGGGCCCGGGTCGCCATTCGTGCGCGACGAACCCGGTGTATCCGAGATCTGCGATGGCGTTTGCGATGAAGCGATAGTTCAGTTCCTGCGTGCCGTCGATCTCCTGGCGGCTGGGCACCCCGGCAACGTGGATATGACAGATCAAGTTGAAATTGTCGCGCAAGTTTCGCGTGACGTCGCCGTCAGAAATCTGCGCGTGATAGATGTCGTACACGATCTTCACGCGCGGCGAATTCACCTTCCGGCACACGTCGAAGCCCCAGTCGAGGCGACTGAAGACCTGGTCCGTCCGCTGGTCGGCGACCACTTTGGCATTCGTGATCTCCATGCAGAGCGTGACGCCTTTCTGCTCGGCGTAGCCTTTGACGCGGCTCAGGATGGCCGCCGCATTGTCGGCGGCTTCTTCGCGCGGCATCCCGCGGCGTTCACCCGGCATGGCGATCAGATTGGGGCACTCGACAGCCGCGCACGTGTCGATCCCGGCGCGGAACGCTTCCTCGAACTTGCCGTGCAGTTCCTTGCGAATCAAGCCGTCCTGAAAAGAGGTACCCGCACCGGTCATCATCGCCGGCGTGAGACCGTACTGTTTCATGATCTTGGCCTGCTCCGGTGTCGGCAGGTCCACACCCTTGAATCCGATTCGCGCGAGGATCTTGCAGCGCTCCTCGAACGGGATCTTCGAGTCGGTGCCCCACACCGAGGCCATCACGCTCTGTCTGATCGGCGCGCGTCGCGGGGCAGGCGCGGTTTGCGCTGCCGTCGGCGCCTGCAGATTGAGGCTCGGCGTTGCCGCGAGCGGCGCTGCCGCCAGGCTGGCGAGGAAGTCTCTTCTGTCCATGCCGCACTATAACTTCCCCGCGAACGATTTGTCCGCGAAAGAGACGCCATCATCGTGATGGCGGCTTCCAGTTGAGGATCACCGTAATGGGGCTGGCGTCCGACACCCGTGCAGTGACGAGAAACCGCTGGCCCTCGGGTGAGGGTTCGTAACTCGACGTCGTCAATAGCGTGAACAACGCGCGCGGAGGACTGCTCTCGAGCTTCGAGCCGCTCTTCGCAACGGACACAGCCATGAGACGTCGATCGGGAGCGACGTAGAACAGCTCGCCTCCGTCCTGCCGCCAGCGCGGCATCCTGCCCCCGCCCGCGGAAACTTGCACCTTCGGTCCCGGGTCGGGGAAGGGCTGAACGTAAATCTCGAGCCGTCCTGTCTCATTCGATTCGAAGGCGACCCAGCGGCTGTCTGGCGAGACTCGGGCGCCGAGTTCCGCAAACGACGTGCGTGCGACGTCGAACGGCGCCCGTTCGCCAGAGAGGGGCAGAGCCCGCAGATCCAGACCAGTCGTCGTTGTGACCATATATACGATGTAACGCCCGTCGGCGGACCAGTCCTGCGGGGAATGCCATTCTTCTACGGACTCCTCGAGCAGCTGGATCTCCCCTCCCGTGCCGTCCGCATGCCGTTGGTAGACGACTGACCCGTCACGCGGCCCATTCGCCTGGTGCGCGACACGAGTGCCGTCGGGCGAAAGAATCACATCGTTATCGTTTACATCGTTATCTTTCACATCGAACGTCAGTCGGCGTGGCACTCCCCGTTCGGTATCGAGAAGCCAGATACTTGTGCTGCCGGCGATCGTTCGCGTGACAGCGGCAACGCGCCCGTCACGCGAGAGCTGGTACAGATGCATTTGGGCATCGTCGGCCTGTCCCACGGTCCCGACAGGACGGCCGGCCCGATCCAGCCAAACGAGCTGCGTCTCACCAGCCGATGCGCGGTAGGCGATGGACCCGGTTGATGACGAAGAGAACGCGCTGTAGCCAAAGAACCCCCGCGAGACAAGGATCTTCGGGGCAACAGATACGAGCTCTCCCTCGAGAGAAGTGGAATCGCGGCCCAGTCTCCGCGCCCACAAGGCCCCTTGTCGTGCGACCAGCACATGAGCAGGAGGCATGAACCTGTATCCGGACTCTCTGTCCGATACTCGTTGCACGTTCGCGCCGGAAGCGGACCCGAGATACAGACCGCGGACGTCAGGAGGTCCCAACGTGAAGAACAGGAATCGGCCATCCGGCAAGAGCTGTGGCCATCGATGACTGCTTTGCCCTTCGAGCAGGTTGGTGGCTTGCGTGGCGGTGCCGTCGTCGGCCTGGACGCGGTAGAGCGGCCCGATGACGCTGCCGATCAGGATCGCTCCATCGTCGCTCCATGCCCCGCCGGCGAAGGAGCGTCTTGCCAGCGTGCGCACGAGACCGCTGGCAAGATCGATTCGTTTCAGCATGCCATTCGAGATGAACCCGACCGACTGGTTGTCAGGCGACCAGAATGGATACTGCGCGCCCTCGGTGCCCGCAAGCGGCCGTGCTTCCTGCGAATCGAGCGGCCGAAGCCAGAGCCGTGGCGGATCCTGTCCCACCTGGAAAACCACGCTTCTGCCATCAGGAGAGATCGCCAACGATAACGGGTCTTCGGCCGGAGGCGTTACGATTTCCAGGCGAGTCTCGGGCACGGCCGCAGGCGCCCAGGGCGCGAAGACGACGATCGCAAACACGCCGGCGACGGCCAGGACCGCGGTCGCCCAGGCGGCAGAGGTGAGTCGGGCGTACGGCGGTCCGCCGCGTTGACGCGGATCGCTCTCGCTGGCAGGTCGCTCGAAGGCACCTTCCATCGCGAGGCGCACGTCGGCGATATCGTGGAACCGCTGCCGAAGATCCTTCTGCAGACAACGCCGCAGGCACAGTTGCAACGGCGCGGGCGTGTCTGCAGGGAGAGCAGTCCAATCGGGCTCCGTCGTGAGCACGTTGGCGAGCACCTCGGCGACGCCTTCGCCCGCGACCGCGGGCACGCCAGTCAGCATCTCGTAGAGCACACAGCCGAACGCCCAGATATCGGTGCGCTTGTCGACCGTCCGTCCACGCGCCTGCTCCGGGCTCATGTACTGCGCGGTCCCCAGCAGCACGCCGCCTTGCGTGCCACTCACGGTAATCGTCGGTGAGTTCGCCATCTGGGGGCCGCTGCGCGCGTCGCCCACCGCCCTGGCGAGGCCGAAGTCGAGCACCTTGACGCGGCCTTCGGGGGTGACCTTGATGTTGGCCGGTTTGAGGTCACGGTGCACGATGCCGCCCTCGTGCGCCGCTTCGAGGGCCTCGATCACCTGACTCGCGAGGCTCACGACCTCCTCGATGGGCAATCCGCGCCGTGAAGCCGACGATGCACCCTGGAGCGCGATGCGGTCGGCCAGCGTCTGGCCTTCGACCAGCTCCAGGACAAGCGCTTTGACCGGCAGCCCTGAGCCCGGAGAGGGCTCGCCCTCGTGGACGCCGTAAATCGACCCGATGTTGGGATGGTTGAGGGATGCCAGCACTCGCGCCTCGCGCTCGAAACGCGCTCGCCGATCGGGATTGGCCAACCAGAGTTCGGGCAGGATCTTGAGGGCGACTTCTCGGCCGAGCGTCGTGTCGCGGGCTCGATAGACGAGACCCATGCCGCCGGCGCCGAGTAGTCCCGTGATCTCGTACGTTCCGAGGCGCTCGCCCGGCGCGAGCGCGGAGGTCTGGTGGTCGAGGACGCCCGCGACCGCGCCGAACATGCGTCCACGTAAGGCACGAGCGACCGGCTGTTCGAAGACCGCTCCATTGTCGGCATCGGCGGCCAGGAGCGATTCGACCTCGGCTCGCAACGCGCGATCATCGCCGCACATATCACGTACGAGAGCCGTGCGGTCTTCGACGCGACAGGCGACTGCCGCGTCGAAAATCTCCTTCACGCGCGTCCAGCGCTCGGACTCGCTCACGTCGATGCCTGGGGACGGCCCGCCGTCATCCGTCGATAAAGCCACGCCTTCGCGCTTCTCAGCTCCCTCGCCACCGTCGATCGAGAGACCGACATGGCTCCCGCGACTTCGTCTTCGGTGAGACCTCCGAAGTAACAGAGCTCGACGATGCTGCCCTGCCGCTGATCGAGGAGAGCAAGCTCACACAGTGCCTGGTCCAACATGAGCAGATCGCACCCACGCGGATCGACGCTCGCGAGGGCGCCGTCGATCGTGACCCGAAGCGCCTCGTCCGGACGTTTCGCTGCTGCGCGGGCACGGGCGTGGTCGACCAGAATGCGCCGCATCATTCGTGACGCCAGCGCGAAGAAGTGCGTGCGGCTCTGCCAGTCGACCTGACGCTGTCCCACCAGGCGCAGATAGGCTTCGTTCACCAGTGCGGTTGGTTGGAGCGTGTGAGCCTTGCGATCGCGACGAAGATGGCCCGCGGCGCGGCGTCGCAGCTCGTTGTACACGAGCGGCAGCAACTCCTCCTGCGCGTCCGGATTTCCAGACGACCACGCTCGAAGCAGACGCGTCACGACGCCCGGAGGTGGCGAAGGCATACGGGTCAGCCGAACTGTGCCACCTCAGCTGGAACTGAGTCAAGGCACGCCAACGCGGCCCGCCGATGACACAGCGGAATCGATTCCTACGCGTCAGTGATTGAGGGAGACACAGTCATGCGAACACTCGCGGTCCTCGCGGTTACCGGAATTCTGGCAGCTTCGGCGGTCGGTGGCGCCAGTCGTCACGACGAGTCCTGGTGGTCCGGCCACCGCCAGGCGTTCGGCCCCTGGTCGCGTCCGATCAACCTCGGTCCGATTGTGAATACGACGGCCCACGATCAGGCGCCGTCGATTTCACGCGACGGGCTCTCGTTGTACTTCGCCTCGGACCGCCCAGGAGGCGCCGGCGGTTTCGACATCTGGGTCTCGCAGCGCCTCGCGACTGACCTTCCCTGGGAAGCCCCGATGAATCTCGGGCCGACGGTGAATACACCTGCCAATGACAATGGCCCGAGCCTTTCTCCAGATGGCCGGCAACTGTTCTTCGTCAGCAATCGACCCGGGGGCGCGGGGCTCGCTGACCTCTACACCTCGCGCCGCATTCGCTCGAGCGGCAGCGACGTCTGGGGCACACCGGTGAATCTCGCCTCCTTGAACACCCCCGGGATCGACGCCGCCCCGAACTATTTCGCGAACGAGCACGGTCGGCCGCAGCTGTATTTCACCACCACCCGACTCGGTGGCCCGGAGGACATCCATGTGAGCGAGCTGCAGAAGGACGGGCAGTGGGGAGCGCCGGTTCCGGTGGTCGAGCTCAACAGCCCTGCGCCGGATGGCCGTACAACCCTTCGACGCGACGGCCTCGAAATCATCTTCGACTCGAACCGCGACGGCAATCAGGCCGATCTCTATGTGGCACTGAGAGATCACGTGTGGCAACCGTGGTCGATCCCCGAGAAGGTAGCTGGTGCGATCAACACGGGCGGATTCGACGCGCGTGCGTCGCTCTCGCACGACGGCCGCACCCTCTATTTCACGTTCCAGACCGCCGAGGGCCATCTCGATCTGTTGGTCAGCACCCGAGCGGTGCTTCGAGACCGTCACCACGGTAACTAGCTTGCGGGTCTGAGGCTCCCCGTCGCGAGCTTTCATGGCCTCAGCATGTACTCGGGGGCAGTGGTGTTCTGCCCCTTGAAGCAGCAGTCTCCCAGAAAATTCGGGCGGTACGGATTACTCATGCTGTTCAAACCCGCGGGAAGCGTGCCCACTTTCGCCGGACCGTTGATACGCGCCAGCACCCGGTCGCGCGACTGCTCAATCCGTCGGAGCAGGCCCTCGACGTCCCACCCCACGAGCTGACGCTTCCAATAGACGACCTTGCCGGCAATCAACACGTCCCGCACGTGGTTGGGATTCATCATCGTCACGATCGTGCCGGGCACGTTGTTCATCGGCCAGGTGTCGATGCCACGCGCCTCGAGCACGACGATGTCCGCTTCCTTGCCCGGCGTCAGTGTCCCGACCTTGTCGAGGATGCGATTCGAGGCCGCACCGGCGATCGTGGCCATCTCGATCACCTGACGCGAGGTGACCAGTTGGGGGATCGGCAGCCCACCGGGATTGCTCTCCGGGAAGGCGAGGTCGTTGGCCAGCGCGCGCTGCAGGCAGAAGGCTCCTCGCATCAGCGAGAACGGATCGGTGGTCATGTTGGTGCTGACGTCGGGACTGAGGCTGGGCAGGATGCCGTGATTCAGCGCCTCCTGAAATGGAGGCATCCCGTGCCGCATCTGCATCTCGATGAGATTGGCGATCGAGACGTGAGCGCCCCTGTCGCGAACCAGTTCCCACGCCCGCGACTGGTTGTTGCCAGGGTAGCCAGAGGCACCGTAGCTGATTTGAGAACGCGGCGCCTCTTGCCACCGGGTGGCGTGAATGAACGTGACGTCGGACCAGTCGGTGCCGTTTCGTGCGTCGGCGCCCGCACCGACGATCCCCATCGGGTTGCCGACGACATGGTTGTGCATCGACGCACCGAACGAGCGGGCCAGCTGCCATCCCGTGTACGACGCCCCGTCGAACGCGGCTGTCGGTCCGCCGCCGAACCCGAGCGTGACCAGTTGGTCCTTCGAGCTGAAATACGTCTTCGCGAGTCTGCCGATTCCCTTCGTCGTGTCGTTCATGGCGCCTGGAGCCTCGAATGGAATGCCCTCGGCGCTGCGGTTGGTTCCCCCGCTGTACGCGAAGACCGTCCGCCGCCCGGACTCCATCAGGCCCTTGATCATCGCGTCCGTGTGATCGGGCGTGTGGTTGGCTTGAGAGATATCGGTCCCGGTCGTGACACCCTGGGTGATCTCGCTGAGACACGCGACGAGTTGAGCGAGGTGGCAGTCCTCTGGGTCGTAAGGAACGCGTCCCAGGTCCCAGACGACCTTGCCGCCGGGATCCGTGATGCGGCCCGCGGTCCAGATGTTCTGGACCACTGAGAGATACGTCTCCTGGGGCCACGCCCCCTGCAGGAGTCCATCCGCGATGATGCTGCGCTGCAGGATCTCGTACTGATGGTGATGCGTCGTGATGAAGCCTGGCATGACGATCGAGCCCGCGCAGTCGATCACCTCGGCGTCGGCGGCGGCAATGGTTGGCGCGATCTGCGCGATCGTCTTGCCATCGATCAGGACGTCGGCCTTCTCGAAGTCGCCCACCTTCGGGTCGAGCGACAGCACGACGCCTCCACGCAGCAGGATGCGCCGCTTGCGACCGTCTCCGATCAAATCCTGAGTCGCGGGTGAAGCGGCCGACTGGCTGCTCCCGACCTGTGTCGACGAACATGAGGACGACGCGGCGCCGAGCGCCGCAGCGCTGGCCGTGAGCGTCAGGAACGTGCGGCGTGACAGAGGCTCACTCGATGAACTCGTGGACATAAGGGGCCTCCAGGCAAACAACGGTCCGGGGAGCGATAGTGCGAGGGTGCGACGGTCCGGTCCGATGGTCCGATGGTCCGATGGTCCGGTTCGAGCGTCCGGCAGTACCGACCGCCTTACTGTCGGACCGGACCTTCGACTTTGGGACCGGACCGTCGCACACTCGCACCGTCGTCCCTCCGGCCCGCGTAAGCTTATCGCTTAAGCTCCTCGGACGACGCGCTCGCCAGTCGTCCGAACCTTGCGCGGAAACCGTCGGCATCGAGGCCGGCCGCTTTCGCCAGCGTCGCAACGCAGGCCGTGTCCTCGAAATCGCGCGGCCCCAGCCTGACCATGTACTGTCGCGCCACGCCGTAGCTCTCGGTCGTGACGTCCACGGGACGCCGCCGGCCTTCGCCGCTCGGGTCGAGGACCTGCTCGAACGGGATCGGGGTGAACTCGCCTCCCTGAATGGTCACGAGCGCACCTGATCCGCCGTCGAGGAGGTGGATCACTGCGGCATAGCCGAGATCGCGTGCGTACTCGGCGTCGAACGGGATCGGTGGAGCACAGCGCAGTTCGTAGCCAATCGTCTTGTCGACGATCGTCACCTTGATGTCACGCTGCTCCAGCCGCACCTGCACCTCGTTCTTGACCTTCCGCCCAAGATCGATCTCTGTCACGCGGATGTTGCCTTGCGCATCGCGGTCGACGTCCTGCAGTTCCGCCACCTCACGCGGGCTGAAGCGTTCGACCAGTGCCTCCGACAGCAGGACGACGCCATGGGACTTGCCCATCGCGCGACGCTTGATGATGCTGCCTTCGACGATGTCGGCAATGTCCGAGAGCGAGATCGGCGTGTGCGGAAACTCTTCCGGGATGATGGTGCACGTCGCGCTGACGGCTTTGCCGATGCCAAGCGTCAGATGACCCGTCGGCCGGCCCATCGTCACGCCGATGTACCAGCGTCCTGTCGTTCGAGCGTCCTCCATCAGGCTCTTCACGATGCCGACGCCGACATGCCGAGCGGTTTCGTAGCCAAGCGTGGCCAGCGGCAAGGGGAGCCACAGATCGTTGTCGATGCTCTTGGGGACCTGGACGATCTTGACGACGCCGCGGCGCTCGAGCGCGACAGCACTGCGCACCATGTCGTCGCCGCCGACGCAGACAAGAGCATCGATCTTGAGCTTGGTGAGCGCCGCGACGGTGTTCTCCAGGCTCTCGGGGTCACGTGTCACGTCGCGCCGTGAAGCGCCGAGGAACACGCCGCCATCGAGATGAACGCGAGAGACCTCGTCGATGGTGAGCTCGTGCTGTTCGTCGGTGTAGCGCTGCGCCAGCCAGTCGAAGCCGTCGTGGAATCCGATTGGCACACATCCGACCTTGATGGCTTCGATGGCGACGGCGCTGATGACGCCGTTGGTACCGGGAGCCGGGCCGCCGCCCACGACGATGCCGATGCGTTTGATGGGCATGCGCGTCCTTACGCCGTGCTCGCGCCGAGGTACTCGAAGCGCTCCCGAAACGCGCCCGGGGTCAGATGAGCCGCATCCGCGAGCCGGTCCACCCATGCGGCGTGCGCGAAATCTTCTGCCTCGAGCCGGATCATGTAAGCGCGAGCGACACGGAACCCCTCGCTGTTGATGTTCACGAGGCGGACTTTCGTCTTGCCGCTCGACGGCTCGACGAGGTCGCCGAACGGAATCGGCACGAGCCGTCCACCCTGGACGCTGACCATGGCTCCACTGCCGCCATTGACCAGGAATCGCACGGCGCCATATCCCAGGTCGCGGCAGTACTCGGCATCGAAGGGAATCGGATCGGCGCAGCGAAGCTCGTAGCCGACGTTCTTGTCGGTGATGGTGACGCGAAGGCCACGCTCGCTGAGCCGCCCTTGCACTTCGGCCTTCACTTTTCGGGCGAGGTCGACTTCCGCGAAGCGCACATGTCCGTGCTCGTCGCGCTCGACGTCCTCGAGCTCGACGAGCTCCGCCGGATCGAGCTTGTCGATGAGACCCTCCGCAAGCACGGCGACGCCGAAGTGCCGTCCCGTCGCGCGACGCTTGATGATTGCGCCCTCGACGACATCGCAGATCGTCGCGAACGGGACGTACTGAGAGGCATACTCCTCGGCCACCACGGTGAGCGTCGCGCCCGCTGCCTTGCCGATGCCGAGCGCGAGGTGGCCGGCCTTCCTGCCCATCGCGACGACGATGTACCAGCGTCGAGTGGACTTGGCGTCCTCCATGAGATTCCTGACGAGCTCGACGCCCACGTGGCGAGCGGTCTCGAACCCAAACGTTGGCACGTGCGGAGGCAGCGGCAGATCGTTGTCGATCGTTTTCGGGACGTGCACGCTGCGAATGGCGCCGCCGGAGCGCTCGCTGACGTAGCGCGACGAGAGGGCCGTATCGTCGCCGCCGATGGTGACGAGGTGCGTGATGCCTGACTCGCGCAGCATCTCGATCACCGCCTGGGTTGCACCGGATGACTTGGTCGGGTTCTCCCGAGACGTCCCCAACATCGAGCCGCCCAGCAGGTGCACGCGCGAGACGTCATCTATCGCGAGCGGCTGAAGCCCGCTGGGATCGCGGCGGACGAGGCGCTTGAAGCCATCGCGAATGCCGATGACCTCGAATCCCTGGTTGAGCGCTTCTATCGTCGCGGCCGAGATGACGGCGTTGATGCCCGGCGCTGGCCCGCCGCCCACGAGAATGCCAAGGCGGTTCGATGGGCCCATGTCGCGATTCTCGCGCATTCGGTACGACCGGGCAAATTGGACGTACTTGCAACGAGACTCGCGCGGCACGCTCCTCGCGAGTGTGCGTGCTCGGATCGCGCGAAGCCTATGCCGGTTCCGCGTCATTGCGCCAGTGTCGATCGCGCCAATCGCGCGTTCGTGACGAAGGCAGGTGATTCGGCAATCGTCCGGGTGCAGGGTTCGGTCCGGTTGAGTTTTGACACTGAGCCCGATGTCGTTCTGCTGCGGCCGCGGCCGGACGTCTACTCATCGGCCCATCCGGGACCGGCGGACATCCTGCTCATTCTCGAAATCGCGCAGTCGTCCATCGACTACGATCGGGACGTCAAGTCGGGCGTCTACGCGCGATCGGGGGTGCTCTTCAGCGAGTAGAACGAGCGAGGCGCCGCCTCAGGTCCACCTCAGAGATCGGGCGTCAGCGCGAGATCGAGCGCGATGCTTTCGCCTTCACGCACCGAGAACTCGCGTCCCCTGCCGCGCAGCTGTTCCCGGAATTCGGGCGAGAACTGACGACCCTGTTCGAGCGCCTCCACTGCCGTTGCGACATAGCGGCCCGGTCGCATGCCACGTGTCTCGAACCGTCCACTGGTGTCGGGGCGCGCAGTCCGGATCCGTCGTGCGGCCACGACCGGTTCCTGCACTTCCAGCGGCTGAATCACGACCACGTAGTCACGCAGCACTTGTCCGCGTCCATCGCTGACCCGTCCCGAGATCTGCGTCAGCTTGTCGGTCAAACGGATGACCACGCCGGAAATCGTCTGTTTTCCCGCAAGCTCCAGCGGTTCGTCGGTGATGTCGTTGCCCTCCAGCGTCACCGACTTGATGACCCACGCAGGAGGAGTCGTCACCATCAGGAAGACACGTCCGGACCCTGCGGCGAGCTGAAAGTTGCCGTTCTCGTCAACGGTGCCGTTCAAGAGCGGGTCTCCGCCTACAAAGAACATCGGGCGGTTCATCGGATCGCTGGGCAGCGCGAGGACTCGCAGAGGTGTGGGGCCGCCGTCGCGCTTCGAGGTCCCCTCGAAGATAACGCGGCCGCTCAGGCTCGCGCCCTTGCCGGTCACAATGCGCAGATTGCTGATATCGGTCCCGGACACCACCACAGGCACCGAGGCGAACTCGCCGTTGCCCGTCTCTCCCGGGCGCATCTGCGGACGTACTTCGATCGAGTGATCGCCGGGCGCGATGCCGGAAATCGCAAAGGTTCCATCTGCTGCCACCGAGCCGGCGCCAGAGGACGTCATTGCACCACCTCGTGTCATCACCATCAACTGCGCCCCGGTTGCCGGCCGTCCGTCGGAGGCCATGACGGTGCCGCTGATGCGCGCCAAGCGGGCGGCGACCATCGCGAACTGCACCGATCGTTCCTCGCCGGCCGCAAGGGAAACGACCTCGGCCTCGACGGCGCTGATCGTCCCCGGGTAGAACGTCGGCGAAAAGCCCTCGTTCGTGTCGTTCGGGTTGGCGATACCAGGGAGTCCAAAGTTCAGGTTGCGGACGGATGCGGCGACGACGTACTCACCCGGCGAGAGCCCGTAGATCCTGATCTCGCCGCGATCGTCGGTCGAGCTCATGAACATGCCAACGGCGCCTGGCGTCGGGTTCAGACGCCGCTCGCCGTCAGGTCCGTACTGAAATCGCTGGACCTGCACCTGCGCCCCGGCAAGCGGTTCCCCGAAGTCGTCGGTCACGCGCGCAACGATGACGCTCCCTGTCGTCAACGTGAAGTCGATGCGGTTGACCGTTTCGCCATCGGCGATCGTCACGGGCGTACCGGCCTCGAAGGGCCGACGCTGTCCGTACTGCTGCTGGACGTATCCGGCCTTGGTCGCGGTGACCGAGAAGCGTCCCGCCGGGAGCTCCACGAATTCATATCGACCCTCGGCGTCGGTCGTTACCGCTCGTCTCGTCTGTCCTTCAGTGGTGAACGCCGTCACCTGGGCGCGGCGAAGTGGCAGCCCCGTTTGCGCGGCGACGACGCGCCCGCTGAGCCGCGCCGTGCCGGATTGCGGACCACGGCTATCTCTCGGCGAGGGCATGCCCGGCGCCTGGGTGCCGCCAGGAAGGCCCGGAGGCGCGCCGCGCGCGCCGCCGGTTGGAGCCTGGCCGGCCAGCGGGGAGCTGAGGAGCACCGAAAGCACCGCGATCAGGGGCACGGGCATCCGTCTCATGTCGAACCTCCGGACGGTTGGACGGGAAAGAGGATTACGCCGATCGATTAGACACTACTCGTGGAAAAACGGTTGGGACGGGCAAAGAGAACAGCACCGGTCACGGACGTGCGTACAAATCAATCACGCGTTCAATCGCCCGCCGGCACACCCGGCAGAATCCCACTGGATCCCGGGTGAACATGATGCAGTCGGCCTCCGGCCGATACAGCCCGCGCGCTTCATATGACGCGCCCTCGAAGGCGCCGACCTTGCCGGAGAATTTCATGCCCCCCAACAACTTCGTCGACCAGCCTTCCTCTTCGCGGAACAGCTTGTCGATCTCCGACTGCGGGGCCCCCGATGCCAGCAGCTTGCGCCGCTGCGCCTGCGACTCCCGGCTTTGCTTCTCGTACGCGTCCTTGTCCCAGGGCGTCGGCAGCGGCGTGTTCGGCTCGACCAGGTCACGCCATTTCAGTCGTGCGGGATCGTTCAGTGCCGTGACGTTCGGTTCCCATGGCTCGATATGCGTCGTCGCGCCGGTTTCATAGGCCACGTCCGAGGTGTAGTACTCGTCGGCCAATGCGGCGAAGTGGTGGCCGAACTCGTGCACGAACACGTACTCCGCGTAGGCATGATCGACCGAAGCGGTTGCCTGGAAGTTGAAGATGCCACCGCCGCCGTACTGTTCCTCGTTGACGAGGATCTCGATGAAGTCGTACGGAGCCGCTGACGCGACGTTGCGCAACGCGCGGTCGTCGTAGGTCAGGATGTAGCGCTCGCTGTCGAAGATGTTGTACTCGACCGACATGGGCGTGCGGCGGAACGAGTTCGCACGCGCTCGGTTCACGCCCGGTCGCGGCGACGGCAGATCGAGCGCGCGCACGTTGAAGTCGGCGCGGCGCGACTTGAAGGGCTCGTACTCGAACAGCTGCCCTACCAGGCGGCGAACATCGCGATGGAACTTCTCGATCTGATCGGCGGAGTAGCCTTCGCTGATGACGAGCAGATCGACCTTGGCGGAGGCCGGCCCGTTCTCGAAGACGGTCCACACCTTGCCGGCTGCGGCGGTATCAGCAGGGTTGACGAAGCGCGATCCCGGGTCGATGACCGTCGACCACAGCTCCCGAAAAGCCTGCTGGGTATCGCGTTTCTTGAGCACGACCTGTACTGGTGCCTTGGGCCACGGGAATCGCAACGATTCGGGATAGGTCTTGTGGAGTGTCTTGAACTCCGCCGTCGTTTCCCACTCGCCGTAAATCGTCGCGAACCCGCGCGAATAGATCACCGCGTTGGTCGTGCGATCGATCACTTCGACGAGGTACTTCCCAAGGTTCGTATCGTCGATGAGCCGCGTGCGGCTGCCGGGCCAGGCGCCGTCCGAGACGATCCGCTCGAGGGCGACGATCTCCTGGCCCATCCCGCCCGAGTGGAAGTAGTCCACTCGCATGGTCTTGTCGGTGAAATAGCGATCGAAGACAACGGTCGGCTGTTGCGCGCTGCCGCGTGAGATGACCGCGAGGACAAGTACGACGGCGACGCCGATCGACCTGAAGGTGCTTTTCATTCCAGGACGCTAACGCCCATCGACTGCGCGGGCCGAGACTGGGTAGGTCTGCTTCGGAGTGGGCAGGTCAGTCTCGATCGCGAGGTCGCCACCCCGACGAGGGCGCCCACAATGACGAGAGCGGTGTCGACAGCCTTGGGATCGGGTGCGTCGCCATCCAAGATCCCGAGAGTCCCGCAACCGGCACCAGCCGCAACGGCGATCCGCGCGACGAAGAGCGGTGGACTGACCCGCAGTGGTCGTCATTACTTCCACGCAGAGTACACGTGCTTGCCGACCAGGTACGCCGGGTTTGCCCCTTGCCGCGGCCGGAACTTCTGCACGCCGCCTCGGCCCACTGCAGCGAGATACAGGTTCTGTTCCTGATCGACGCTGATGCCGTGCACGCCCCACAGCGCGCCTGCGAACGATCCAAGGCTTCCCCACGCGTAAACCAGGCGACCTTCGAGATCGTACTGCGCCAGTTTCTGGCTGACGTTATCGAACACCCACAACCGGCGATCGGCGTCGATATGGACGAAGTGCAGGTTGGCGCCGGCGGCCACGCTGAACATGCGCAGGAACTTGCCGTTCTCGTCGAAGACCTGGATGCGGCGGT
>JALDXQ010000159.1:0-17072 GCA_032156805.1 Acidobacteriota bacterium | reverse complement strand
GTGGGCGTGCTCATCGGCTCGCTCGTGTTCAGTGTGGTGGCCGACAAGATCGGCCGCAGGCCGGTGCTCGTTGGCGCCACGCTCTTCTACGCGGTGATGGCGCTGGCGACGGCAACCGCGCAGGACGTCACTCAACTACTCTGGCTGCGCTTCATCGCCGGCATCGGCATGGGCTGCATCATCCCGAACTCGACCGCGCTCATTGGTGAGTTCAGCCCCGCGAAGCAGCGCGTCACGCTGATGATGTGCATCACTGTCGGCTTCACGGCGGGCGCCGCGCTGGGCGGATTCGTGGCGGCATGGATGATTCCCGCTTTCGGCTGGCGCTCGGTGTTCGTGCTTGGCGGTGCGGTCCCGCTGGTGGTTGCGCTGTTCATGGCGTGGGGGCTTCCCGAATCGCTGCAGTTCCTCGCCGTTCGCCAGCGCAATCGCGCCACGCTGGTGCGCTGGCTCAAGGAGCTCAATCCCCAGCTTCGCGTCGACGACTCGACGCGCTTCCTCGCGGCGGAACAGAGCAAGGCAGGAGCCCCCTTCGTTCACCTGTTCAGAGAGGGGCGTGCCGCCTCGACGACCCTGCTGTGGATCGTCAACTTCATGAACCTACTCATCCTCTATTCGGTGACGAGCTGGCTGCCGCTGCTCATCGCGGGCATGGGCTACCCGACGCAGACAGCGGTGCTCATGGGCGCTGTGCTGCAGACCGGCGGCACCATCGGCACGTTCGGGCTGGCCTGGCTGATCGCGCGTGGAGGCTTCCTGCCGATGCTGATCAGCACCTTCGCACTCGCGACCGTGAGCATCGCCTTCATCGGCCAGCCCGGTGTCTCGCTCACGCTGCTCGGGATCATCGTCTTCGTCGCCGGCTGGTGCGTGATCGGCGGCCAGCCCGGGATCAATGCGCTCTCGGCGACGTACTACCCGACATACCTGCGCTCGACCGGAATCGGCTGGGGCCTCGGCGTCGGACGCCTTGGAGCGATCGTCGGTCCGTACATCGGCGGCGTGCTGCTCGGGAACCAGTGGAGCACGCAGCAGCTGTTCTGGGCCGCCGCGCTCCCCGCGTTCATCTCGACGCTGACGATGGGGGCGATGCTGTTCACGATGAAACTACCGGGACCTGCGGCCACGCAACGGCCGGCACCGGTGGCGCACTGAGTCGCGCGCGCTGGAGTGAGGGGAGGGGCCTCACCCACCTGCTGCCAGTGTTCTTTGCAGCCGTGCAAGTTGCTCGGCCACCAATGAACGCGCCCGGCCGGCCGTGATACGCCGAGCGACGCCGCCAAACAGCCCGTCGAAGAGATCGATTCTCGATCGGTTCAAGTAGACGACGTAGGTGGTGGGTACCGGTGCCGAGGAGTCTCGCACGAGCAGCGTCAAGCCGAGGGATCCGTCGAAGTAGTGCGCCGCGTAAACCTGCTTCGACGCGATCGCGAAGTCCACAGGCCCGCCGTCGGCGGCCGCCGCGATCGCGACGTGCGTGATGCTGATGACCGCTCGGCTGTGCACGCGTTCCTTGGACCAGTAGATGAAGTCCGATATCCCTTCGTCGGTGACCGCCGGATACTCGAGCAGATGCCGGCGCAATCGCGGGATGTATTTCCAGGTCGCGGTGTCCGCCTCGACAAGTGACATGAACTCGAGGCCGACGTTCAGTGGTGAGGGCGTGTCGGCGTACTCCATGGCTGCCGCGGCGCCACCCTCGCGATAGCGAGCGACATAGTCCACGAGAAGCTGCCTTACCAGGCCGCTCGCCCTGCGAGAGGCGTCGGCGGCGCGCCAGTCGATCTCGTGCCGGATGCGTTCGATACTGTCCGCTGAAAGCCGAACGCCGCAGTCCTCGACGCGGCACTCGCGCAGCAGCTCCAGATCGGCATCCTCCACAGTGAGTGATTCGACGTCTCCCAGCTGTGCTGGATTGTTGAACGTCCCGATCTGCAGGATGCCCTCGGTGCGCTTGAAGTTGGCGATGTCGCGAAGGCGCTCGACATACACCGCGGGTGTCGTCTGGATCCTGACGACGCCAAGCGTGGCGACCTCGCGACGATTCTTGACCCCGAGCGTCCGCACGACGACCTGGCCGTTGTCGATCTGGCTGATGTTGGCGGGCGACAGGTTGAAGGCCGCAGTCAGAAAGGCGCGGGCGGGATCGAGGGTCGAAGCACCCGGTGCAGCTACCAGGCCCACGACCGCAAGCACCGATAGCGCAAGCCGCACTCCCATCGTCAGCTCAGGGAACCAGCGCAACGGGAATGCGCTTGCCGCCGGCGTGCGCCACGCGACGCGGCTCGCGTAACGCCGGCATCGGCGCCGACACGAACAACCGCCTCGCCAATCGTGCGAGCCAGCGTGCGCGATTCGCCGACCGCTGGACACGCGCGCTGTCGGTGGCGATGCCGGTGTTCGCGTACATCTGGCGATACAGCTTGGAGATCAAGACAAAAGCCAGACGGGAGCGCAGGCTCTTCAGGAAGCCGGAGCGCTGCCACACCAGATTGAGCGAGTAGAAGCGATCCCAGACATCCTGTGTGCGCGATCGCAGTTCGTCTGCCGTCATCCGCGGATGCGGTGAGTACACCCGTGGCCGGTGGTCCGGCGGAATCAGCCAGTACCGAGTCAGCGGCACGCCATCGATCGTCGGTACGTCGGTCGCTTCACGTTCCCACTTGGCGAAATCGACCGTACCGGGGAGTGGCTGGAGCATGACGAACTGAGCAAAGGAGATCCCGGCGCGCTGGGCAAGGTCGGCGGTTGCCCCGAACGTCTCTGGCGTGTCCGATGACAAGCCGAAAATGAACGAGCCGAGGACGTGCACATCGGCGTTCCTGAACGCCTGCAACCGCGTGACCAGGCCTTCACCCGCCTCGTTGAAGTTCTTGAAGACCGTCTTCAGGCCTTCGGCAGTCACCGATTCGACGCCCACGAGCGCGCCACGAACGTGCGCGCGGCGCATCGCTGCGAGGAACGCGGGATCTTCAGCGGCTTCCATCGTGATCTGCGTGTAGAAGACCATGTCATCCGGCAACTGCTCCAGGCGCTCCATCAACTCGAAACGCTCCTGGCGGATCCGTGTCAACTCCGCCAGCTGGTTCTTGTCGGCACGCCGGTCGGCTGCCGCGAGATCAGCCAGCGTCACCGGATAGAAGTTGTCGTCGGCGAGGACGATGAAACGAAAGCCCTGGCGCCGGAGCTGCACGATCTCGCGGACGACCAGATTCACGTCGCGCTGACGAGGCTTCTGGCCGTCGGTCCGCCACACCGAACAGAACGAGCAGTGCTTCGGGCAGCCACGCACCGTCTGCACCGAGGCCCACATGTAGCGGCTCGCCGGCAGCAGGTCCCATCGCGCCGGATAGAACGACTCTCCGTCGACACGGCCCCCCGCGTAGAGCGGTTGCGGTTCTCCACGGTCACAGTCGTCGAGCACCGCGGACCAGACCAGGTCCCCATCGCCGGTAACGACAGCGTGGGCGGCGCCGTGCTCGCGCGCCTCGCTGGGGAACAACGTGGCGTGAATGCCGCCGAAGACGACGAACGCGCCGCGTGCTCGTGCGGCCTGCCCGATCCGATACCCACGCAACGCGTTTCCCGTGTGGATCCCGATCCCAACGACGTCGCCCGGTTGGATGGCGTCTTCGTCCAACGGTTCGAGCGTCTCATCCACAAGCACGGGTGTTCCATGGCGCGCTGGTGTCGCCGCGGCAAGGACGTACTGCCACCGCGGGGTGATGACGGCGGTGCCGAAAGACACGTCGCTCGGGTTGACGAGATAGATGCGCATATCTGCCTCTAAAAGGAACCGGCGACGCGCCGGGCGAATCGCGAGAAGAACCCGGCAGTCGCAACGCCGGCCTCTTTCGACTTTCGACCGATGGCGGTCCCACCGTCGGCCGACTTTCGAGCGACGGCCGTCCCACCGTCGGCGGCCACACTCCAGACGGGTCGACTGTCGTCTACAGCCGCCGCGGGCAGCTGGGTTGGTACCGCCGTGACCGCGGGCGATGGCTCGGGCCCGGCCTCAGTATCCGCATCACCGTCGGTAGTCGCAGGAAGAGTGGTCGCATCGACAGCGCTTTCAGGCCCTGTGGTGAGTTGCTCTTCCGGTTCTGCTGCCGCTGATGTGACCGACGGCAGCTCCTGTGCGGTTGGATGTCGCTCTAACGATGTGGAGGTGGCGGCCTGCCTCTGTGATGGCGGCGACGCGACCTGTGAAGGGACGCTCACGGCTGGCATCGCGACCGCCACGATGCCTTCGAGCGGAGTGGCAATCGCCCGACGCGACTCGAACGGCAACGCAAGCACGGTCGCCTCGACGAGCGTCAGTCCACCCACGGCTATCGACAGCAGGCAGAGCACTGACACGATCGCAGTGGCGATACCCCGAGACCAGAGGGGCGCAATGAACGTGTGCCGGGAGACGATCCGCGTCACGCGTGCACGAAGACCAGTCGTGGTCAGGACTGCCGGCGCTAACCCAGCTCGCTCATTTCCATTCTTGAAGCCGGCGA
This sequence comes from Acidobacteriota bacterium, assembly GCA_032156805.1. Lineage (GTDB taxonomy): Bacteria > Acidobacteriota > Vicinamibacteria > Vicinamibacterales > UBA2999 > Gp6-AA40. The sequence goes on along the minus strand of JALDXQ010000159.1, from coordinate 12,567 downwards.
GCTTCACCAGGCACGCCGCGTACGACTTTGCCGAGCCAGTGACGTCGATAGTCATCTCGTCGCACGCGATCTCGCGCTCGACATGAAGACGGCGATCGATCCACCACGCAGCCGGATGCCATCCGACCACGACGCGGGCGAGGACCTGCAGAACGTTGACGATGTCATCCCTTCGCTGCACGTGCGCCCACTCGTGAACCAGGACGCGATCCAGTTCGTCGGGATCGAGCTTCGTCAACAGCGACGGCGCCACCGCGATCACGGGCGCTCCGCACCCGAGCACCGCGGCCGATGTCACCGCTTCCGACAGAACGAGCGTCGCGCGACGTCCGGTGTCGCGCACGTGCCCCCAATGAGGCAGCCGTGACTCGAGCTCGATCGGGAACGCGCCGCTGCGGCCTCGCGCACGACGGAGGGCGGCCATGGCCCACACGAGCCTGACGGTACAGACGCTGGCCCATGCAGTCCACGCGAGCACCATCAACTCGCCTGATGTCCACCAGGCGTCGGGAACGGATGCGATGGCGCCACCTGGCGCAAACCCGAGCGCCTCGTGTTCCAGCCCCAGCGATCCGAGCCATGAAAGTGCTGGCAGGGCAATGATGAGCAGCAGCGCGGCCCAGCTCACGAGGTAGCGAAAGTTGGCGCGAGCGCGTTCGAGCAGGCGGAGCAGCGCGAACAACGCGAATGCAACGACGCAACCTTGCCACAGCCAATTCAGCGCAGCGTCCATATGAGCTCCTAGGCGCGCTCGATCAGTTTCTTGAGCTGCTCCCGTTCCGCGGGATCGATGTCCTCGTCCTCGAGCACGTTCAGCACGAGCAGGCTCGGTGACCCCTCGAACAATCGGCTGACCAGATGCCGGAGCGCTCGCTGGCGCGCCTGCCGCTCGTCGACGACGGCACGGTAGACGAACGCACGGGCGACCTTGTCGTGCGTCACGTAGCCCTTCGTCTCCAGGATTCGGAGCATGGTCTGGACGGTGCTGTAGGTCACGGGGCGCCGCTCGTTGATCGCGGCCACGACCTCTCCTACCGACGCCAGGTTGAGACGCCAGAGGACGGCCATGACCTGGGCTTCAGCGTCAGTGAGCGCGACAGACGGTTTTCTCGCCATCGGTGACCATAGTCTTAATGAATTCAGAGTTCACGTGCGGACTTTAACATCGAGCGGTGGCGGTGTCAATTAATGAATTAAGAGTTGGCCAGATCGTGAAGCTGGACGAACTGCAATACGTTCCCTTGTTTCAGCGCGCTCTCGATGGCGGCTGCATTGGGAACGTAAATGAACGACCGGCGCGGATAGATCCGGTCGTTGACCCAATACTTGTTCCACCCGGTCGTCGTGCGGATGAACTCCTGGGTGAAGGCGCCCTTCACCGAACGGTACAGCGCGCTGAGTTCCAGGCAGCCACCGATGCAGATATCGACATAGGACTGGACCATCGGAAACTCGGGCGTCGGCTCCCTGGTCTTGGAGACCGAGTCCTGATTGCTGACGAGATGTACGCCTTCACATCCCCGCCCAGTTTCAACGGCTCCGTCCCATCCAACATCGCGATGTCACTCTCTTTGAGCTCAATCGGCGTATAGCCCGTCTCGCGGTTCTTGGTGCTCGCGAAATCATTAACCGGATAGACGGCGCCGTTGATCGTCTTGCCTTCAGCCGCCACGGCACCCACGTAGCTGCAACTGCTGCCGACGCTGTCAGCAAACTGATGAAACCAGCCGCGCTGATAGCCGGTCACACACGCCGGCCACGCAGCGAATGCTTCCGGATTCGTGCGCGTCCGCGACGCCTGCTGGAGGAGTGAGCCATATCCAAACACATACGTCGTCATGCTGTGTCTCCACGCGCGGCGTCGGAACACATCCGCGGGGCCTTTCTCTACTTGCTGCCGCGTGTCTCGGGGAACTGCTTGCGCTGCAGCGACCACTGGGAGTCCTTGCAGAGACCGCAGTCCTCGCCAACGAACCGCTTGGCACTCTCGGCGTCGCCGCGCAGCTGCCACTCGAGCCAGCTCACCGCGACCGAGGCCGCCGCGCCACCATTGGGCTCGTTGAAGGTGCCGCCGTGGCCGACCGGAAGATTAGCCATTGCCGCCGGCACGTGCGTAATCCGCTTGAAGTCGTCCATCCCGTTCTCATACGCGATGTCGGTGGGTCCGCCTTCGATGTAGATCACCGGCGTGTGCAGTGTCTGCAGCACTTCCTTGCCGACACTGATGCCGGTCATGCTGGTTGGCCCGTTGTTCAGCACGCCGCTGTTGTGAATCACCAGCGTCTTCACGCGCGGATCTTTCGCAACTTGGAGCGCCTGCACGCCACCGCAGCTCCACCCCGAATATGCGATCTGCGCCGGGTCGATGCGTCCGAAGTACGGGCTGCCGTTTCGCTGGTTCTCGGCGAGCGCCCAGTCCACGGCATCGGTGAGATCCGACACCTGCGTACGCGGTGACGGGAGTTGACCTTGTGGCGCCGCAGGACGCGGCTCGCGCGGCGGTGCGCCAGGGCCGCTGAGGATGCGTCCGCTCGCGATCACCAGATAGCCGTGCGAGGCAATCTCCAGCAGGTGGAAGCGGCTGCTCGCGCCGTCATCTGAACATCCGCCATTACCCCAGGCCACAACGCCCAGCTTCGTGCGCCCGAGACCGGTGAGATCTTTCGGACGGTAAACGACGTGACGCGGCAGCGATGCCACTTCTTCCTTCATCGCCGGGAAGCGACCGGTGCCCGGCGTGTCGGGCCGCTTGTTGATCTCGGCCTGACGCTGTTCGACCGCCGCGCGGTCGGCGGGCGGCTGCGCGGGTTGTTGCTGCGCGGCCGCGCCGACAGCCACGCACGCCGCGGCGACAGCGAACAGACGGTAGGAGAAATGACGGATGTCATGCGTGGTCATAGTCACTCCCTCATCACCAGGCCTGGCGACGGCGTCGTCGCTGCAGCACCCCGTGCCACGTGCGTTCCATCGAGGGTAAGGCCGCTGCTGTCTCGCGCAGCACGCGACGGAGCGGCGGGTCCTGCGCTGTCGTACGCGGAGGGCGGGTCCCTTTAGCAGGACCCGCCCCACGAGGGGTTAGAACTGGTACTTGATCGCGAACTGCATGATGCGCGGATCGCCGGCTGACGTGATCCGGCCGAACTGCACGTTGTTGAAGTTGGCCTGCGGATTGTTCCACTGGAACCAGTTCAACGCGTTGTACGACTCGATGCGCGCTTCGATGCGGTGATTGCCGTTGAAGCGGAACGCCCGCACGAGCGACAGGTCGAAGAAGTGTTCGCCGGGGCCGTAAATCGAGTTCCGCTCCATGTTCCCGAGCGTGCCCAGGGCTGGCTCGGCGAATGCGACCCGGTTCAAGTAGGTGTCGAGCGTGTGCTCACCGTAGGGATCGTCGCTCAACTGGTTGGCGCGCTGGCCGCCGATGCCCGAACGGGCCGGGTCGGTGGTGACCGTCACGCTGAGCGGCGCACCCGAATAGGCGCGGAAGATGCCCGAGAGCCGCCAGTTCGACGCGATGACCCGCAGCGCGGTATTGGCGAACTGAGGAGTCTCGGCGGTCGCCGACAGGTTGAACAGGTGACGACGGTCGGAGGTGCATGCACCGTAGTCGTAGTCGATGTCGGCAGGGTTGACGTAACCCGAATTCACGTTCGGTGTGGTCCCTCCCTGCGTCGGGTGGCCCATGCACTTGGAGAGCGTGTAGTTCGCGTTCACGGTCACTCCGTTGGCGGCGCGCCGCTGCACGCCGAGCAGCAGCCCGTTGTAGGTCTGCGTGCCGAGCGCGGTGTGCTCGTCGGTGGCGCCCAGGAATTTCCCATCCGCGTAATCCGACATCGTGAGCTTCCGGCGCAGGTCCGTCGTCGCCACGGAGGAGCAGACGGCGAAGAACTGTGGTCCTGTCGGCGTCTGCAGCGTGCACGACCCCGGGATGTAGACCGCCTCGTTGACCGAGCGCACGTTCCAGAGCCGCTCGGAATAGGTCCCGAGATAGGAGGCGGACACCGACATGTCAGTCCCGATCTGCCGCTGCACGCTGAGGTTCCACGACTGCTGCCGCGGCGGCTTGATGTCGGGCGGGATGGAGATGTAGGGACCGGTGAGCGGGAACGGCGAGTCCACTCCGGTTGTGAACGGGAAGAATGTCTCGTTCCCCGTACCGCGCCACGGATCGTCGAAGCCGCCAACCGGGTTGGTCACCCGCGCTTCCGCGTTGAACGGCGGCGCGACGGACGTGTTGAGGTGAAACTGCGCGTTGATGAAGTCGTACCCTAGCGAATACCCGGTACGGATCGACATGCGGCCATCGCCTGTCGGATCCCACGCGATCCCCACACGCGGCGCGAACTGCATGAGATTGTTGTTCATGCCCGCCTTGTCGTTCGCGAACCCGGGGTCGCCGGGATAGAGGAACCCGGGCGGCGCATTGGCGTACTGCGTGGTCCTTTCGTTATTGAGGAAGCGCTCGGTGCTGAAGTTGTAGATCGCACCGTTGCGAATCTGCTGCGCAAAGCCGGGCTCCCACCGCAGTCCGTAGTTCAGTGTGACGGTCTGCGACATCCTCCACGTGTCCTGCGCGTACATGCCGACGTACAGCTGCTGCATGTCCAGCGAGTTCGGCGTGGCCTGGATGAGCGACTGGAGCCTACCCGTCAGGAAGTCGGCCAGGGGAAGGCCCGTGATCGTGCCGTTGAACGTGAACTGCCCGGGCGACCGCACGTTCGCCTGCGACAGCGATTTCCAGAACGCGAAGTTGCCGCCGAGGCCAAACTGGTGCGCGCCGCGGACGATCGTCAGGTCATCGCTGATGCTGTACGAAGGCGTCTTGAAGCGCGCTTCACTCTCGGTACCGCCGCCAATCTGGAAGCCACCGTTCTGCACGTTCAGGAGCATGTAGTCTTCGAGGTAGCTGAAGGTCCTGATGCCGATGTCCGGCGCGGAGAAGCCGGTCGGTTCGTGCGTGCGGTGGATGTCCGTGTAGTTGTAGGCGAACCGGATGGCGTTCACCGTGGTGTTGCTCAACACCATCGTGTCGCCGAAGGTGAAGGAGTGCGCCTTGTTGTCGCGCCCACCCTGGCTCGACACGAGGATATTCTCGGGCTGCAGCTGCAGGGGCGGTGTCCACTTGCTGGTGGTCAGCATGTAGCGCCCGAACACCGAGTGATTCGAGCTGAGCTGCATGTCGACCTTGCCAATGTACTGGACGTCGTCCTGAGGCCGGCTCCGGCTGTAGGTGTAGCGGCCGCATGGATCCGTCGACGTGGGAAGACTCTGCGTCACCCGCAAGGCGGCCGGGCTGAACTGGGACGGGTTGATACGGTTGTTCACGAAGGGCGCACGCAGGGTCACGGCACCCGTGGCGTTGCACTGCGCGGACGCGTACTGCGTGAAGTCGCCCGCGAGCATTGCCGCCGTGGGCACGAAGGCGAAGAGGTCCGCCGGCGTCTCGCGCAGGCGCGTGTTCTGATATCCACCAAAGAAGAATAGGCGGTCAGTGGCGAGCGGCCCGCTGAGCGTGCCCCCGTACTGGTTCCGGTTCAGACCGTCGCCCTGCCGCTCCCCGGTCACCGGATCGATCGCGTTGAACGGGTTGGTCGCGTTGAAGCGATGATCGCGGAAGAACTCGAAGAGATCTCCGTGCAGCAGGTTCGTCCCCGACTTGGTCACGACATTGACCGAGGCACCCGAGTGCATCCCGCTGTTGGCATTCGTGGCGCTCGTCTCGAGTCGAAATTCCTGCAGCGCGTCGGGGAACGGGAACGGGAGATTGAGGTTGTCGTAGGGATTGTTGTGCGTGGCACCGTCAAGAAGATAGGCGACACCAAACGCCTGGCCGCCGGCGACGGCGACTGCCGTACCACCCTGCATGCTTCGACTCGTGGCGTTGAGGGCGGGCTGTGGTACCGCCGCACCGGCCAGCGCGATGAGCTCGGTGGGATTCCGGCCGTTGAGCGGCAGTTCTTCGATCCGCTCGTTCTCGATGACTCCGCCGATCGACGGGCTGCGGGTTTCGACGAGCGGTGTCGCGGCCTCGACCGACACGGTTTCGGCGAGCTCGCCGATCGCCATTTCGACATTGATCGTGGGATTCGCGTTCACCTGCAGCACGATGCCCGTGCGCTGGAACGTTCGGAAACCGGACAGGCTGGCCTGAAGGCGGTAGGGCCCGGTGGGAATGTTGGAGATGATGTAATTTCCTTCTCCGTCGGTCACCGTGGACCGCGTGAAGTTGGTCTCGGTCTGCGTAACGGTCACGTCGACGCCCGGAAGGACGGCGCCGCTGGTATCACGCACAGTTCCATTGATCTGCGCCGTCGCGCCGGCCTGTGCCCACGCGATGCTTGCAGTCAGGAGCACGACACACAGTCCATCGACCGCGTGACGAAGTGCCTGCCTCATCCCGATTCCTCCTCCTTGTGCGGTGTCGCCGTGCAAACGGGGAACGGCGCCGCGTCTTAGGTGCGCCTGCGCCAGGTGCTCGCACCTGGAGCAGAGGGGCTTCAGAAGTGGCCGGAGTATACTCGCCAGAGCGCTAATGTCAACACTCTGACATTCCACATTTCTCTCCTAACTTCATGAAATACGCCACGTTCTCGCTTGCGTCCGATGTCGTTCCACGTCTCGGTGTCGTTCAGGGTGATCGCATGCTCGATGCGACCATGCTGCCTGGCAACTGGCGTCCGCCGACGAGCCTGCTCGATCTGATCCAGCAGGGCCCGGAGTCGTGGCAGCGCATGCGCGAACTGGTCAGCCAGGTGGCTCCCTCCACCGGACACATGCTGGATGCTGTCCGCTGGCATGCGCCCATTCCGCGCCCGATCAAGAATGTCTATTGCCTCGGCCGCAATTACGTGGCGCACGCCGAGGAAGCGGCGCGGGCGCGCGGGCAGGAAGTGAAGATCCCGACTGTGCCGGTGATCTTCACGAAAGCATCAACGTCGGTCATCGGCCCGGTCGATGACATCCCGGTCGACCGCACCGTCACACAACAGGTCGACTGGGAAGTCGAGCTGGGCGCGGTGATCGGTAAGACCGGCCGCAACATCTCCAGCGGTGACGCGCTCAGCCACGTCTTCGGTTACACGGTGATCAACGACGTCAGCGCGCGCGATCTTCAGCAGCAGCACATGCAGTGGTTCAAGGGGAAGAGCCTCGATGGGTTCTGCCCCATCGGTCCTCTCGTCATCACCGCCGACGAATTCGGCAATCCGCAGGTCAAGCATCTCCAGCTTCGCGTGAACGGGTTCGTGAAGCAGGACGCCAGCACGGCCAAGATGATCTTCCCGGTCAACGTCATCATCGAGTGGCTCTCGAAAGGGCTGACGCTCGAGGCCGGCGACGTCATCGCCACGGGGACGCCGGAAGGTGTCGGGATGGGACGCACGCCGCAGGAGTTCCTGGTCGATGGCGACGTGGTCGAGGCCGAGGTCGAAGGCATCGGTGCGCTTCGCAATCGGGTCAAGGACATCTGATGAGCGACGAGAAGGCCGCGATTAGAGAGGTCATCGAGAACTGGGTGCTCTGGCGCGATGCCGGCGACTGGGAACGCTTCGCGACCGTGTGGCACGACGATGGGTGGATGACCGCGACCTGGTTTCAGGGTCCGGCGAGCAAGTTCATCGAGGTGAGCCGGGCGGGATTCGAGAGAGGCGTCAGCATCCTGCACTTCCTTGGTGGTTTCACCTGCGACGTCGCCGGCACCCGCGCCGTCTCGCAGACGAAGATGACTATCAATCAGCGCGCCCTCGTCGAAGGCGTGATGGTTGACGTTGTCTGCACAGGCCGGTTCTATGATTTCCTCGAGCAGCGCGGCCACTGGGGCATCGTGAGACGGCAGCCCATCTACGAGAAGGATCGGATGGACCCGGTGGATCCCACTGCCACGTTGAAGCTCGATCAGGCGCACCTGGCCCAGTTTCCCGAAGGCTATCGCCACCTGGCGTACCTGCAGTCGAAGAACGGCTTCACGATCAAAGGGAACCTGCCAGGTCTCCGCGGTGCGGCGGTAGAGACTCTGTATCGGGAAGGTACGGCGTGGCTCGACGGTTCAGCGACACCGGGAACACCCCTCTAAGTGCTTCAACGACTACGACACACCGAGGCAGTGAGGCAGTGAGAATTTCGTTTGGTTTATCCTCGGTGCCTCTGTGCCTCTGTGTGTCGTGGATCAGTGAGTAATGTCGGATGCAAACTCGAAAGCTTGGCCCCTTCGATTCCTCCGCCATCGGCCTCGGCGGCATGTGCCTCTCGCACGCGTACGGCACGCCTCCGGACCAGGAGACGGCAGCCGCCGTCCTCCACAAGGCACTCGACCTCGGCTACACGCACATTGACTCGGCAGCGCTCTATGGATTCGGTGCGAACGAGACGCTGATCGGAAACGTGCTCAGCGGCCGACGACGAGAGTTCATTCTCGTGACCAAGGGCGGGATGTTCCGAAATGCCCAGGGTCAGCGTGAAATCGACGGCCGTCCGGAGATGATTAAAAGGAACTGCGAAGAGAGCCTCCAGCGCCTGAAGACCGACGTCATCGACCTTTACTACCTGCATCGCTGGGACAAGCGGCTGCCGATCGAAGAGAGTATCGGCGCGCTGTCCGATCTCGTAAAGGAAGGCAAGGTCAAGGCGATCGGGCTGTCCGAAGTTTCGGCCACGACGCTGCGTAAGGCACACGCTGCCCATCCCCTCACCGCTCTCCAGACCGAGTACTCGCTGTGGACGCGCAACGCCGAAGTCGCCGTGCTCGAGGCATGCCGTGAGCTCGGCATTGCATTCGTTGCCTTCAGCCCGCTGGCGCGCGGCTTGTTTGGCGGGCAGCTCCGGGACGTATCGAGTCTTCCACCCAAGGACATCCGTCTCGCGATGCCGCGCTTTCAGGGCGAGCATTTTGCGAAGAACCTCTCGCTGCTCGAAGGGCTGTCGGCCGTGGCTCGCGAGTCCGGCTGCACGATGGCCCAGGCAGCGCTGGCGTGGGTGCTGGCTCGAGGCCCACACATCATCCCGATTCCGGGGACGACGCGACTCGATCACCTGGAAGAAAACGCGCGCGCGGAACAAGTTCGACTTTCCCCTGCCGCGATCGCGACCCTGAATGACCTGATCAACCCGTCCACCGTCTCCGGCGCACGTTACAACCCGACGGTCCAACAGGAAATCGACACGGAGGAAGTCGTACTCAGATGAAGTTCGAAGTGACACCCGGCTGGCTGCCTTTCCACCCCAATCCTTCGATTCCTGCCTTCAAGGTCCCGCCAGGCGCCGTCGACGCGCATTGTCACGTCTTCGGACCGGGCGAGGAGTTCCCGTACGCCCCCGAGCGCAAGTACACGCCGTGCGATGCATCGAAACATCAGCTGTTCGCGCTTCGCGATCGTCTCGGCTTCGACAAGAACGTCATCGTCCAGGCCACCTGCCACGGCACCGACAATCGCGCGCTGGTTGACGCCCTGCTCGCCGCAAACAATCGCGCGCGCGGTGTCGCAACAGTCGGGCGCGACGTCACCGACGCCGAGCTGCAGGCGATGCACGCCGCCGGCGTGCGCGGCACGCGCTTCAATTTCGTCAAGCGGCTCGTTGATTTCACGCCGCGTGACGTGCTGACCGAGATTGCTCACCGCATCGCCCCACTCGGATGGCACGTCGTCATCTACTTCGAGGCAGCCGATCTGCCCGAGCTCTGGGATTTCTTCACCACGCTTCCGACGACTGTCGTGGTCGATCACATGGGACGACCGGACGTGAGCAAGCCGGTCGACGGCCCCGAGTTCGAGCTGTTCGTCCGCATGATGCGCGAACACAAGAACCTCTGGTCGAAGGTCAGCTGTCCCGAGCGGCTGACGATCTCGGGGCCGCCCGCGATCAACGGCGAGCGCAACGCCTACCGCGACGTGGTCCCGTTTGCGCGGCGCCTGGTCGACACATTTCCAGACCGCGTGCTCTGGGGCACGGACTGGCCGCACCCCAACCTGAAGAACCACATGCCCGACGATGGGCTGCTCGTCGACTACGTGCCGCACATTGCGACGACGCCACAGCTGCAGCACAAGCTCCTGGTGGACAATCCCACCCGCTTGTACTGGCCTGAGGGATAATCGTCAATTGGGGATTTGAAGATCTTTGATTAGGGATTGGTTGTTGATGGGTGATTTGGGATGGTTGATTGGCACCGCCAATCGCGGCCGAATCACGGATCGACAATCTCCAATCAACAACCAATCAACGATCGAAGATCACGAAACCAACGATTGATCGATTGCGATTAATCGATCGACACAGTGTGGTTCATCGGGATTGCCAAGGAGGTGGGATGAAGATCTGTCTGGCGGGTACCGGGGCGATGGGAGAAATCCACGTCAAGGCCCTGGCGAAGATCAACGACGTGCAGGTCGTATCGGTTGCCGGGCGCACCGAGGCAGGCGTGAAGGAATTCGCCACGAAGTGGAATATTCCCTACGCCTCCACTGATCTGAACGCCTGCATCGATCGTCCCGGCGTCGACGCGGTCATCCTGACGACACCGTCCGAGCAACATGCCGCGCAGACGCTCCTGGCGCTCTCGATGGGGAAGCACGTCCAGGTCGAGATCCCGATGGCGCTCAGCCTGAAAGATTCACAGCAGATGGTGGACGCATCGAAAGCGGCCGGAAAAGTCTGCATGGTGACGCACACACGCCGGTTCTCGAGCCCGCATCGCGAGATCCGCAAACGGATCAAGGAAGGCACGTTCCATCTGCATCACATGGTGGTGGAGACCTACTTCTTCCGGCGGACGAACCTCAACATGCACGGCCAGCAACGCTCGTGGGTCGACAACCTGCTCTGGCACCATGGTTGTCACTCGGTCGATTTGGCGCACTGGATCCTGGACGAGCCCAACTGGCAGGTCTGGGGCCAGAAGGGGCCGGATCATGAAATATTGCAGATTCCGATGGACCTGACGGTTGCCATGAAGTCGAAGAAGGGGCCGATCTTCAGCTTGGCGATGTCCTTCAACAACAAGGGGCCGTTTGGCGGGTTCTATCGCTACATCGGTGAAGAGGAAACCTACAAGGTGTACCGCGATTCGATGACCGACAGCGAGGGCAAAGACGTGCAACTCGACGGCATCGCCGCCTTCGATCGCCAGGACATCGAGTTCGTGGGCGCGATCCGTGAGGGGCGGGAACCCGAGTCGAGCGCCGCGAGCTGCGTGAAAAGCATGGCCCTACTCGACGGGATCGATCGGGCGATGAACGGATAAGATCGGCTCTAGGCTTTAGTCTCTCGGCTCTCGGCATTGCCCAGAGCCCGAGAGGCCCAGAGCCTAGAGCCAAAGAGGAGTCAGAGATGGGCGAGATCGTTGCAGCAGTCGGAACGTGCCATACGCCGTACATGTTCACGCGGCCACCGGATGAGGATCCCAATCAGCTTGCGCAGGCCGGCGCGGCCATGAACGAGCTCGGCAAGGTCCTCGACGAGACGAAGCCGGACGCCATTCTGTTTTTTGGCGCCGACCACGTCGAGACGTTCTCGGTGAGCTGCGTGCCGTCGTTCGCCATCGTGGCCGGCGATCGCGCCATCGCGAAGTTTGCCGGACGCGAGCACAACCTGCCCATTCACCGCGAGCTGGCCGAGGACATCCTCAACAAGCTGGTCACCGACCACAACTTTGACATGGCCTACTCGGAAGACGCCGAACTCGGCCACGCGTTCTCGATCCCGTTCGAGTACGTGATCGGCAAGCGGCCGATCCCGGTGGTTCCCTTCTTCGCCAACACGTATGTTCCGCCGCTGCCGACTCCTCGGCGGTGTGCTGCGCTGGGCAAAGCCATCGCCGAGATCGTCAAGGGTCGCAAGGAGCGCGTTGCGATCATCGCCAGCGGCGGCATGTCGCACTTCCCCGGCACCACGAAGTACCTGACGCCGGAGTTCGACTTCGATCGCTGGCTCGTCTCGCAGTTCGAGGTGGGCAACACGGACGCGCTGCTCGACATGACCGGCACGCAGCTCGACGAGGTCGGCAACACCGAGCTGCTCAACTGGGCCGTGATGTTCGGCGCGATCGGCGCCATGGAAGGCGAGCTGATCGACTACATCCCGACGTGGCACCACGGGCTGTGCATGATGCGCTTCCTCCCCACGCGCCCGCGCACGAAGGAGCGGATGCACGTCGCCGCGCAGTTCGGCGGCTTCAAGTTCGAGAACCAGGGTTTCCTGTTCTACAAGCATCCGCCGTCAGAAGCGTACGGGTTGAACAAGCTGATGTTCGAGTCGCGTCACAGCGCAGACCTGCGCCACCGCATCATCAACGACTTCGAGAAGGTCGCTGACGAGTACGGGTTGAAGGGCAAGCAGCGTGAAGCCGCGAAGGAACTGATTAACGTCGGCAAGGGCGGCAAGGTCAGCGATCACGTCGGACCACTTGCCGAGGCAGGGGCACATCCGCTGCAGGCGCTGATGTCGCTGCACGTCATCTTCTCGACCAGCCACGCCCGCGGCCAGGCGGCGATGGCCGCTGGGGCCAAGCACTGAACGCCGCGGCTTCAGGCTCTCGGCTTTGGGAAGATCCTCGAGTCTGCATTCGATGGTTTG
>JALDXQ010000158.1:0-17088 GCA_032156805.1 Acidobacteriota bacterium | reverse complement strand
GGCCGATAATTTCGGCGGAGTCTATCCCATCGTTGAGGGTTCGGCATTACCGGTACTGGTGAGACGGCCATGCGCGGCGTGACGTATCGTTATCCGAGGAGAGCCATCATGAAAGGTGCGAGCCGAAGAGGCGCAGTGCTAGGTGTTCTGCTCCTGTGCGGGGGGACGATCGTGGCCACATCCCAGGCGCCCGCCGGCGGTGGTGGCCAGGGTCGGGGGGCTGGTGGAGAGCAGGTCATCCAGGTCGACAAACTCAAGGACAACCTGTTCGTCCTCAGGGGAGGCGGTGGCAACACTGCAGTCTTCATCGCTGCTGATGGTGTGACGGTGGTGGACACCAAGATTCCCGGATGGGGACAGCCGCTGATTGCGAAGATCAAGGAACTGACGAACAAGCCCGTGGTCCGGATCATCAACAGCCACACCCATTACGACCACGTCGGCGGCAACGTCGATTTTCCCGTCACCGTAGACGTCGTTGCGCACGCGAACACGAAGGTCAACATGGAACGCGGCCTTCCACCCAAGGGCGCAGAGAGCAGGGTGCCTCCCGACGTGTTCAAGGCGAACGGCGGGAAGAACATCGCCAGGCGGACCTTCACCGACAAAATGACAATCGGCAGCGGCGCCGATCAGATCGAGCTGTACTACTTCGGGCGTGGCCACACGAATGGTGACGCCTGGACCTTCTTTCCAGCGTTGCGGGTGATGCACGGCGGCGACATCTTCTCGGGTAAGTTCGTGCCCCTTCTCGACAGCAACAACGGGGGCAGCGGCGTCGAGATAGCAGATACGCTCGCCAGGGCCGCGAAGCTGCCGAACGTCGATCAGATCATCACGGGCCACAGCACGGTGATGACTCCAGCAGACCTGGTGGAGTACTCGGAGTTCAACCGCGACTTCCTCGCCTACGTTCGCGAAGCGAAGAAAGCAGGGAAGTCGGTGGACGAGGCGGCAAGCGCATACAAGTTCCCCGCGAAGTACGCAGGGTATCGCGCCCCACAACCCGACAGCGTCAAGAACAACATCGAGGTCATCTACGCTGAGCTGAAGTAGGCGAGCGCATCGAACACGCCCTCAATTTCAGCCGGCTCACCAGAAATGGTCATGCCATCCGTGCGTTGATTCGATAGACTCCGCGCGAATTCAGAACACCAGTCCAGCCGCACGCCCATCATTCCGATGTGCGTGCCTCGAAGTGTTCACCTTGCGTCGGAGGAATATGCGCACCACATCGTTTCTCCTCGCTGCGGTACTCGTTGCCGCTCTCCCGGGCCTCGCCCGCGCGCAAGCCGCCATCACCGGCACCGTCAGAGATACATCGGGCGCCGTCCTGCCCGGCGTCACGGTCGAAGCCACGAGCCCTGCGTTGATCGAGAAGGTCAGATCCGCCGTGGCCGACGGAACCGGCCAGTACCGCATCGTCGATCTTCGTCCGGGCATCTACTCGGTGACGTTTTCGCTGCCCGGATTCACTTCGGTCAAACGCGATGGCGTCGAGTTGACCGGCACGTTCACCGCGACGATCAACGTCGAAATGCGCGTCGGCGCAGTCACCGAGACGGTGACGGTGACAGGAGAGTCGCCGGTGGTCGACGTGAACAGCTCCAAGCGCCAGACCACGCTGACGAGTGAACTGTTGACGACCGCACCCACCGCTCGATCCTGGGCGGCCCTCACGGCTCAGATCCCGACGATGACGACGACCGGGGGCAACAATCAGGACATCCAGGTGACGCCGCAGATGATCGTGTTCGGCGGCGCCGGCGGCCGCAACGGTGAAGGGCGCCTCACCATCGATGGAATCAGTATTGGCTCGACAATCGGAGGCGGCGGATCGACCGCCTTCATTTTCGACATCTCGAACGCCGAAGAGGTCATCACGACCAACTCCGGCGGCCTGGGCGAGAGCGAGGTCAACGGGCCATCACTAAACGTCGTTCCGCGAACCGGTGGCAATACCTTCAGGGGCTCCGCGTACCTGTCAGGGGTTCCGCCCGGGTGGGTCGGCAGCAACTACTCTGACGAGCTCAGGGATGCGGGGCTGCGTACGCCTGGGTCGCTCATCAAGCAATGGGACTTCGACACGGGATTCGGAGGACCGATCATGCGTGATGCGCTGTGGTACTTCATCACGGTTCGCGACGAAGGACAGCATCGGACGATTCCCGGCATCTTCCCGAACCTGAACGCGGGCGATCCGACGAAGTTTCTCTACGCGCCCGATACGTCGAAGGAAGTTCGAGGTGCGGAGAGCTGGCAGGTTGCAAGCGCCCGTCTCACCTGGCAGGCCACGCCGCGCAACAAGTTCAACTTCGCCTGGTACGAACAGGTCCCGTGCAACGGAGCGGCCTTTACCGGTGCCGACGGCTGTCGCACTCAACCAGACGAAGGAGCGGTCGTTGGGTCGCTCGGCGTTGGTGGTCTCTCTGCGACGACTTCGCCGGAGCTCGCCGGCTACCTTCACACCATTGGTGGGCGCTCGCAGCAGTTCACGTGGGCGTCCCCGATCACCAACGCCGTGCTCGTCGATTTCCGTTTCGGCAACATGCTCGCGCGTTGGGGGCCGTACGACATGCCCGGCAACCCGACGCGCGATCTGGCACGCGTGACTGAACAGTGTGCAGCGGGCTGCGCGGCAAACGGCGGCATCGCGGGACTGAACTATCGTTCAGCGAACTGGGGAAGTAACTGGGCTGGTGTGCACAACTGGCGCGCATCTCTGTCGCACGTCACCGGCGCGCACAGCCGCAAGTTCGGGTACATCGGCACGATCTTCATCGACGATCGCAAGAATTTCGGGAACAGCCTCAACCTCACGTACCGCGTCAACAACGGGGTTCCGAACGGGGTCACGCAGTCGGCGCTTCCGATGGAACTCCACCAGCGCACCCGCTACAACGCCTTCTTCGCCCAGGAACAGTGGACCATCTCGCGCCTGACGCTGCAAGGCGCGATTCGATACGACCGGTCGTGGAGCTACTTCCCGGAACAGACGCTTCCCCCTTCCAACTACCTGCCGTTCACGGTGAGCTATCCAGAGACGCAAGGCGTCAGAGGCTACAACAACATCTCGCCGCGCTTCGGTGTTGCGTACGACGTCTTCGGCAACGCCAGGACGGCTGTGAAGTTCAACATGGGGAAGTACCTCGAAGCCTCCAGCAACGGAGTGGGCTTCTACTCGACGACCAATCCGATCAACCGGTTGACGACGACATCCGGGATTCGGACGTGGAACGATCTCAACGGCAACTTCTTCCCCGATTGCGACCTGTTGAACATGTCGCCGAATCGGGAATGCGGCCAGGGCAACGCCAGCTTCGGCAAGGAAGTGTTCACGACCAACGTGGATTCGGCCGCCCTGGGCGGATGGGGCGTGCGGCCGAGCGATTGGGGCATCACGGCATCGGTGCAGCACGAGTTGTTCCCGAGAGTGTCGGTGGAAGTGGGCTACACGCGGCGCTGGCTCCAGCACTTCGTGGTCACAGACAACCTCATCGTGACCGCCGCCGATTTCGGAACGTTCAGTGTCACCGCACCGCAGGACGGCCGCCTGCCGAACGGCGGCGGCTATGCCGTGTCGGGGCTGTACGACGTGAACCTCGCGTTCGGCGGCCAGTTCAACAACCTGCTCACCTTCAACGATCTGCTTCCAGAAGATCCCAGGCAATACCAGCACTACGACGGCATCACGATCGACTTCAGTGCCCGGCCGCGCAACGGGCTGTTGTTCCAGGGTGGTGTCAACACCGGCAAGACGACGACCGACAACTGTGACGTGCGGACGCTGTTGCCCGAAATCGCGCCGCTCAATCCGTACTGCCACAACGAGCCCGGGTTCATCACGCGTTGGACCGGACTGGCGTCCTACACGATTCCACGGATTGAGGTCAGCGTCAGCGGGACCTTCAGGAGCGATCAGGGAGCTCCCTTGCAGGCGAACTGGTCGGCGCCGCTTTCGGCGATCATTCCATCGCTCGGACGCCCGCTGTCCGCGAATCAGCAGTTCGCGACGGTCAATCTCATCACCCCGGGCGAGATCTGGGGCGACCGCGTGAACGAGGTGGACCTCCGCGTCGGAAAGATTTTCCGGATCGGTCGCACGCGAACGAACATCGGCCTGGATGTGTTCAACGTGTTCAACTCCGCCGCCGTCCTGACGTACAACCAGGTGTTCGTGCCCAACGGCCCGTGGCTGGCGCCACTGTCCGTGCTCACGCCCAGGTTCGCCAAGATCTCAGCGCAGATTAGCTTCTAGCGGTACGACGGGGCGAAGGTGCGAGGGTGCGATGGTCCGGTCCGAGGTGCGAGAGTGCGATGGTCCGGTCCGAGGTGCGAGAGTGCGATGGTCCGGTCCGAGGCGCGAGGGTCTCCCGCAACGGGCGACCGCCAGACCGTCGCACCGTACGGCCGGACAGCCGCACTGAACCATCGCACAGCCGCACCGTCGCCCCATTCGGACCGTACGTTCTCTCTGGTTGTCACTGACCGAGCTCGCGTCGGATGAAGCCCCTCCTGACCGCCTCGGCGACGACGGCAGTACGGCCGTGCAGCGCGAACTTGGAGTAGATGTTCTTGATGTGCGCGTTGGCCGTATCCATCGTCACTCCCAGGGCGGCGGCGATTTCTTTCGTCCTCTTTCCCGCGGCCAGCAGCTCCAGCACTTCCAGTTCGCGCGAGGTCAAGGCTGGCTGGCCGGCGCGGCGTTCGATGGCCGCGACAATCTGTGGAGGGAAGACCCGCCGCCCGGCATGCACGTCACGGATGACTTTGATGAGCACTTCGGGTGCGGTGTCTTTCAGCAGGTAGGCGGCGGCGCCCGCCTGGATAGCCCGGTGAATGTCCTCGTCCCCTTGGTACATCGTCAGAACGACGATCCGTGCCTCCGCGTGCTCCTTGCGAATGGCGACGGTCGCCTCGATTCCGTCCATCCGCGGCAACTCCAGATCCATGAGGGTGACGTCCGGCGCGTGGATCCTGAACTGTGCGACCGCTTCCGCCCCGTTGCTTGCCTCGGCGATGACCTTCATATCTGGTTCGAGATCGATGAGGCGAGCCACACCCTTTCTCACCAGCCGGTGATCGTCAACGCACAGCAAGCGGATGGGCGATGCTGCCTTGGTGATCATTTGCCCTCCACCGGGCCAGCCACTTCGACGACGGTGCCGGCTCCCGGTGTGCTGCGAATAGTGAGGCGCGCTCCGATCCGCTCGGCTCGTTCCTGCATGCCCAGCAGGCCCAGATGCTCCAGGCCATCGGCAGGCTCGGCACCAACGTCGAACCCGCACCCGTTGTCACCGACCCGAAGCGCCACGTCAGTGCTGCCGAACGCCAGGACCACCTGGATGGTGGTCGCACCACCATGAACGATGGCGTTGTTCACCGCCTCCTGACAGATGCGCATGAGTTGCAGCTCGACGTCGGCGGAGCAGCGTCGCGACTGCCCTTCGACGGTCAGATTGATACTCACCCCTCGCGTGAAGGTCGCGTAGTCGAACATCCCGCGCAGCGTTTCGACCAATCCTGGTGCTTTCGAGATTCCCGTTCCGCGGAGCGCGACCACGAGATCACGCGCCTCTGTCATCGAGTGGGCAGCCTGGTGCTGCAAACGGCGCAGGGCTTCCGCTCCTGAGCTGCGGGGATCGAGCTGACGCACCACGGCTTCGAGCTCCATTCCGATGGCCGCGAGGTTCTGAAGGAGAGTGTCGTGAATCTCGCGACTGACGAGGGCTCGCTCGGCGAACACCAGCGAGTAGCGTTGACGCACGGCCCTGATTCGCAGCCACCATGCGCCCGTGACGACAGCCGTGATCATCAGTCCACCGAGAGTGAGGAACCACGCGGACAGGTAGAACGGCTGCGCGACCGAGAAGTCCCACGATTCGCCGTCGGTCCAGATGCCATCGTAGGTTGCGCTCACCTTGAGGCGGTAGCTCCCGGCCGGCAGCTGGGAATACGACACGTTCCGGCGTGAGCCCGCATAGACCCAGTCGGGATCGTAGCCCTCGAGGCGATAGCGGAAACGAAGTTTCGAGGCGGCGTTCAAACTGCTCGCTGTCCATTCGATGGCGAGATTCCGCACGCCCGACGGCAGATGCAGTCCTGGAGCGGCGGCCATCGCCGTGCCATCGGCAGCGACCGCGTCGATGCGGGGCGCGACCGGCCGCTGGCTTCCAGGCAGGTGGCGCGGATCGATCATCACGATTGACGTGCCCGAGACGAACCACAGATTGCCGTCGGCTGCGCGAGTGGCAAGCGAACGGCTCTGCAGCCTGGCGATCTCACCCTGCAACCCATCGGAGGCGTCGTAGAGTGCGTACTGAACTTCGTGAAACGGATCGGCGGCGACGCGATCCATCTCGCTCGGGCTAAACCGCACGAGCGCGGCGCCAGAGCTGACGCCGGTCCAGATGTACCCCTCGTCATCCTGGAGCAGCGCCGCCGTCAGGTCGGTGAACGGACCGTTTCGCCGCGTAAGCGTTGTGAATCTGCCGTCCTGAAAGCGGCTGATCCCTGAGACGGTCTTGATCCAGACGCTGTTGCCTCGGTCTTCGAGAATCTGGAGGACGGCACCCTCGGCGAGCCCGTTGGCTTCGCTGAAATACTGGAACGAGCCTGCCTCGTAGACGGCCACGCCGCCGGCGGCGAATCCGATCCACGGGCGGGCGCGGCTGTCCGTGAAGATGGCGCTGCACGCGTTGTTCATCCGCGGCTCGTCGGAGAACCGTTTGAGCGTCCCGTTCTTCCAGACCATCACGCCTTGCTGCGACGAGCAGAACCAATGTGCACCAGCAGGATCGCTCGCGACGCTCATGATCTCCTGCCAGCGAACATCCGACGGAAACTCGATGCCGACAAACCTTCCGTTCTCCAGGCGTCCGAACCCATGCACCGCGGTGATCCAGAGCTGACCCGATGCATCCACGTCCAGCGCGCGTGTCTGCGGTACGCCGTACACCTCTCTGCGCGTGCCGATGAATCGATTGAGGCTGTGTCCGGTGGCGACCCAGACCGAACCGTCCGGCGCCGCGCGCACGGCACGGACGCCATCGTTGGTCAACCCTTCGAGTGCAAGATCATTGCGAATGGAGTTCTCCGAGACCCGCAACAGACCACCGGCACGCAGGCCAACCCACAGGTTGCCGTTACGGTCGGCGAAGATCGACCTCGGGGATCCCGAGATCTTGTGCTCGTACGGAAACCGCTCGAGCGCAGATGCGCCAGAGGCGTCCTCGACAACGCGCAGCAGTCCGCCGCCGAGCGCTGCAACCCACAGGTTGCCGTCGCGATCGGATGTGATGCGCCATCCGCCTTCCGGTACGCGAGCGCCGGCGCCGTGAATCGGTCCTTCGCCGGTGGTGAGCCGCTTGATCGTCTCCCTCGTGTCGGTGATCCACATCTGGCCGTGACGGTCCTGAGCGAAGTCCTGCACGAAGGTCGGTTCCGCGCTCGAGAGATCGAACCCGTGAGGCGCGCGGGCATAGACACCTTTTGAAGTGCCCATCCACAATTGGCCATCCCGGTCTTCGTAGATGCTGTAGACGGTTCCGTCGCTCAGCGCTGGCGTGACGACAACCGGCTCCCAGCGGCCATGACGGAAGGCCGAGACGCCGCCGCGGCCCCCTGCCCAGATGGTCCCGGTCCGGTCTTCGGCAAGCGCCGCGATAGATCCTGGCAGGGCACCGTTGCCCGGACTGAAGTGCGCAATCTGGCCAGTGTGCATTCGTACGAGACCAGCGGCGCCACCGTATCCAACCCACAGCGAACCATCGCGCGCACCGAGCAGTGCCGAGACCGGTCCCTCGGTTACCTTCGGCGGCGTTCCGGTCGCGCTGCGTGTGAACACGGCGCCGTCGAACCGGAAGAGGCCGTTGCTGGTGCCGAGCCAGAGGTACCCGTCACGATCCTCAGCGATCGTAAAAACATCACCGAGAGACAGGTCTCCCTGCCGGGTCCATGCGGTGAGCGTGTAGCTTGGCTTCGCAGTGGCGGGGGCGCCTGGCGCAGCGGCTGATGCGGTCCCCACGTGGAGGAAGGTGAGGAGGACGATCGCGCCAGCGTGACGACGAGCCAGTCGCGCACGGTTGGCAGGAGCACGAGTCGCCGTCATATGGATCTTCGAGGTCGACACTGTATCCGAAGAGCCGGCGTCTTTGCTCAGCGCCCGGGCTCCTCCGACCGTGCTCCTGTCAACATGTTCCGGATCGAGTAGTTGCCCTCGTGGCAGGCGTACTCGAAGATCGGGCCGCCTCTGGTCATCGGCATCGCGACGGTCCACGATCGCGTGAAGACATGTGGATCGTCGACCGTGAACTGGTAGTCGATCGCATTCGTGCCGACGCGAGTGAACCGCTCGATGAGCCGCATCGTGTCGCCCGACCCCCGCAAGGGATTCTTGTCCACGAAGTTGGTTGTTTCCACGACCAGCGTGTCGCCCTCCCAGTGTCCGCGCGAGTCGCCCATCCAATTCCTGATAGCAGGTGACAGATGGGGCCGGCCGTCGAGCGGCACGATGCGCGATTCGTTGATCAACTCCTGCGCGATGACGACGTAGCCAGGCGCCTGGAAGATCTGGTGGCTGCTGCTGTAGAAGCTGCCAATCTTGATGACGCCGCGCGTGATGCATCGCGTCCAGGCCGGGTACTCCTCCCACGGGTTGACGGACGCGCGCGCGCGAGTGGCGGTGGCGCGTGCCGCGATGCGCTCCCGCCCTTCCGCCGTGAGCGCGGGGAGACGGCCGTCCGGAGGATCGATGATGAGCGACGTGCGCGTCAGCGCCTTTCCGGGATCCCGCCAGAAGGCGTTATAGGTTCCCGGATCGCCGGGCGCCGGTGGCCGATCGGCGCTCAGCCGCGCGGCTTCCTCCCGTTCTTCTGCTTCCTCAGGTGTCAGCGTTGTTGCATCCCGCAGTGCGTCCGGACGTTCGAGCGGTGTGGCGGTCTGGTTCGACCAGAGTCCCTGGAGGTCGGGATCGCCCCACGGAGTGCGTGGCGCCACGTACTGCTGCGCCTCGCCCGGCAGTGCGGTCAGGCACAGAGCGGCGACCACCATCACGAGCCAGAGTCTGATCGCGGAAGAAGGCGTGAGCACGTTGCAGCCTCCATTCATGCCTTGCGGGCGGGCGGTGCCGCTCGCAGCAGTTGGATCAGTCCACGCCGAAAACGAGTAGCACGTTGCCCGGCTTGCCCACGATGCCGCCGTAACCGGAGTTTACGAACAACAAGCCGCCGGCGACGATCGGGCCGGGACCATCCATACTGCCACCATTCGCCTTCACGCCGTTCACCGTCGTGAACTCGCGGTTGGTATCGAACTGCCACAGCACCGTCCCATCGTCAGCCGCGTATGCGCGCAGGCCACCGTCGTACGACACGGATAGCACCGCGCCCGGGATCGCGGTGACAGCGGCCCCTTGAGAGGCGCTGCAATTCCGGGCGGGTGCGCCGCAGAGCGGCTTCTCGGCTGGCATGTGCCACACGCGTTCTCCGGTAGCGAGCGTCACCGCGACCATCCCGCCCGGTGTCTTCGTCGTCGAGTCGGCCACACCGAAGTAGGCCTGACGGTCGTCGATCGCCCCGCCCCACTGGCCGCCGCGGCCGCTGCCCTGGCCGAAGCGGTGCTGCCACACGAGCGCGCCCTGTTTGTCGGGATCGAGCGCGTAGGCCATTCCCGATTTCTGCGGGAGCACGAGCAGGTCGCGTCCGTCGATCGTCGCGATCGCTGGCGACGCCGAGAAGTCGTAGTCGGGACCGAGCGTCGCCGGACAGTTCGGGTTATCAGGGTTCGTGGCCCTGCAGCCGAGCGTCCAGGAGTCATTCGCGAGGAACTGCTGCGACCAACGCACTGCGCCGGTCTGAAGATCCAGCGCGACAACGGCGTCGGTCATCGGCTGCGGCGGGTCGGCGTAGCCATTCCCAGTCGCAACGTACACCGCCCCACGACGTGCGTCGATGGTCGGGGACGCCCAGATCCCGGCACCGGCCGGGCCCCATTGCGGCTTGCCGATCTTATTGGTGGCGCGCAGCTGCTTCTCGCCGACCATGTACGTCTTCCACACGATCGCGCCTGTGTTCGCGTCGAGTGCCGCAAGACTGCCGCGGAAGGTGCAGCATTCGTACTCGAGGCGGCCACCCTGCACTTCCTCGTTGAGGCCTTGCACCGGGACGAAGACCCGGCCGGCGTGGAAGGTGAGTCCGCCAGTGATCGCGGAGTACGGATGGTCGTCGACCTTGCGGATCCAGATCGACTGGCCACGTGTGACATCGACGGCGTACGCATTGGCCTTCAGGTCACCGAAGAATACCGCCCATCCCATCCCGCCGCCTTGTGGCGTGTACGGTGCGACGAGCAGTGCCGTGCGCACGGTGCCCTCGGCGCGGAAGCTCCAATAGGCGCAGCCAGTCCTGGGATCGAGTGCGTGCACTTCACCGCTGTCGCTGGCCACGAAGAGACGGTTGCCAACGAGCGCTGGCTGCGCGCGCGCGGACGTCACGTCGGCATAGCCGAACGCCCACTTCAGTTTCAGCGTCGGTAGATCCTTGGCGCTGAGGCCACCGTCTTTCGCAAACCGTGTGTTGCCCGTTCCGTTTCCCCAACCGTTCCAATCTCCGGTACTCGCGGGACCCGAAAAGGCGGGTGTTGCAGTGCACCGCACGACCGACGACCCCGTCGGACTGCTTCGAAGCGGCCGCCCGCCGAGGAACTCCGACACTATGCGCCGATCGCCGTCGCTCAGCGGAGTCCCCTGGATGCGCATCTTGCCGTTGACCAGTGAGTTCAATATCGACTCGGGCGTGAAACCTCGCAATGCTTCGATGCTCGGTGCGTTCTGCGCCCCTCCTGTCTCGGCCGCGTGACACGCGGCGCAGGCTGACTTGAAGATACTGGCGCCGTCCTGCGCGACAGCTCCGTCAGCGACGGTAAGGACGAACGCAAGTGCGGTGAACAATCGCATCGAATCTCCTCTGTTCGGGACGCAGGGTCTTCGTGAGAAGAGTACCCGAAGAGCCGGCACGGTGGATGATGGCCGGAGGCAGGGCCTCTCTTGACAGTGCCCACCAAGGGCCAGCACACTCCTCGCACGAGCGGAACCCGCGCGCCGCGGACCGCACGTTGGAGCAAGCAAGGAGGCCGGCATGCGCGCGTCTTTCGGTATTCTGCCGGGCATTTTCTGCGGGATCCTCGTGGCAGCCTGGTACGGTGTGCCCGCCGGAGCGGCCCCTCAGGCCGAGGTGCGGCCGGCCGCAACACCCGCGCAGGCCAGCACGATACGCGAGTTCACCAAGCAGTACTGCGTCTCGTGTCACAACGAGCGCCTGAAGACAGGCGGCCTGGTGCTCGACGGGCTCGACTACGAGCATCCCGCCTCCGATGCGACCGTGTGGGAGAAGGTGATCCGGAAAGTACAGGTCGGCATGATGCCGCCCGCCGGGGTTCCTCACCCTGACGCGGCCACGCGGCGCGCGCTCGTGACGATGCTGTCGGGTGTGCTCGACGAGGCGGCGCGAGCCAATCCCAATCCGGGTCGGCCGGCCTTGCATCGTTTGAACCGCACTGAGTACGCCAACGCGATCCGCGATCTGCTCGACCTCGAAGTGGATTCCGCCACACTGCTGCCGCCCGACGACTCGGCCTACGGGTTCGACAACGTGGCTGATGTCCTTGGTGTATCCGCAACGTTGATGGAGCAGTACGTCAGCGCGGCAGGTAAGGTCAGCTCGCTCGCCGTGAGTGATCCGGACGTGAGCCCGGCGGCGGAGGTCTACACCATTCCCCAGGACGCCTCGCAAGACCGGCACGTCGAGGGACTTCCGTTCGGTACGATCGGCGGCATTCTCGCGAAGCCCACGATCCAGATCGCAGGCGAGTACGAACTGTCCGCGACGTTCTTCCGCACCAACCTCGGTGTGCTTCGCGGTCTCGAGTACGAGCACCAGCTGGAGTACGCGGTGGACGGCATGCGCGTGCATCTCACCAAGCTCGGTGGCCCGGAGGACTGGGCTGCGAACCTCGAGAACAACACGCTCATCGCCGACGAAATCGAGGAACGCGCCAAGGTTCGCGTCCACCTGACCGCTGGTCCGCGTGACGTCACGGCCGCGTGGCTCAAGAAGAGCGACGCGATCGACCCGGTGCGGGCGACGCGACCTGTCCGCAGTTCACATGACACGCGCGACCCGCTCGGGATTCCGCACCTCATGACGTTCACGATCGCCGGGCCTTTCAAGCCCGAGGGTACTGGCGATACGCCGAGTCGCCGCAAGATCTTCACCTGCACACCCGCGGCTGGCGCGGAGGATCGGTGTGCAAGGCAGATCATCACGACGCTGGTACGTCGCGCGTACCGCGGACAGGGAACCGATGCCGACGTCGAGCGGCTGATGAATTTCTGGCGCGAGGGCCGCAGGCAGCGCGACTTCGATCGCGGCATCCAGGTCGCTCTGCAGCGCGTGCTGGCGAGCCCGAAGTTCGTGTTCCGTGTCGAGCGTGAGCCCGCACAGCTGCCCGTGGGTCGTGCCTACCGTCTCAGCGACCTCGAGCTCGCGTCCCGTCTGTCGTTCTTCCTCTGGAGCAGCATCCCCGACGACGAGCTGCTCGAGGCGGCGACGCGAAACCGGTTGAAGGACCCGGCCGTCCTCGAGCGGCAGGTTCGCCGCATGCTGGCCGATCCAAGGTCGGAACGCTTCGTGTCCAACTTCGCCGGCCAGTGGTTGTACCTGCGGAACCTTTCGAATCATCAGCCGAACTCGATGGTGTTCCCCGACTTCGACGACAACCTTCGGCAGGCGTTCTGGCGCGAGGCGGAGCTCTTCTTCGAGAGCATCGTGCGCGAGGACCGCAACGTGCTCGACCTGATGACGGCCGACTACACGTTCGTCAACGAACGCCTCGCGCTGCACTACGGCATCCCGAACGTCTACGGCAGCAACTTCCGTCGCGTGACGCTGACCGAGGATGCGCGCAAGGGGCTGCTCGGCAAGGGTGCGATCCTGACCGTGACCTCGCACGCGACGCGAACCTCGCCGGTCGTCCGCGGTAAGTGGATCCTGGACAACATCCTCAACGCGCCGCCGCCGCCGCCGCCGGCCAACGTGCCGCCGCTGCCCGAAGGCGAGGAATCGGGTCGCGTGTTGTCGATGCGGGACCGGATGGAAGCCCACCGCAAGAATCCGGTCTGCGCGAATTGCCACAAGCTCTTCGATCCGATCGGGCTCGCGATGGAGAACTTCGATGCCGTCGGGCGGTTGCGGGAACGCGATGGCGGTTCGCTCGGCGTGCCCATCGACGCGTCGGGCGAGCTGGTGGACGGCACGAAGGTGGACGGCGTGGTCTCCCTGCGGCGCGCGCTGCTGCGCCAGCCCGAGCTGTTTGTCGGGACGGTCGTCGAGAAGCTCATGACCTACGGGCTCGGAAGGGGCCTGACCGCCGACGATATGCCGGCCGTACGGGCCATCATCCGCGACGCGGCCGCACGCGATTATCGGCTTTCGGCCGTCGTTCTCGGCATCGTCAAGAGCACGCCGTTTACCATGCGCATCAAGGCGATTCCCGAGGCAAATCCGGGCACCGCCGTGGCCGCGGCGCGTTGAAAAGACGGCCAGAAAACGTGTGAAACGGGCCATCCTGCGTGCTAGGATCACCCGGACGGCAGACTCATACGGGCTGACAGGCTTACTACGAGGAGCGACCGATGTTCATCTTCAAGACGGCCTTACCGCGTCGAACGGTTCTCCGTGGGATGGGCGCAACACTTGCCCTGCCGCTCCTTGAAGCGATGGTGCCGGCATTGACGGCCACCGCGAAGACGGCTGCGAACCCGCCGAAGCGATTCGGCGCTGTCTTCGTGCCGCTCGGTGAGCGGCCCGGCTTCTGGACGCCCGCCACTGTCGGATCCAATTTCGAGTTCACGCCAATCCTCAAGCCGGTCGAGAAGTTCCGCGACCACGTGACGGTCGTGTCGGAGTTGTGCGACCCGCTCGACGGACACGCGACGACGGTATCGGCGTGGCTGAGCGGCGCGCTCCCGAAGAAGACGTTTGCCGAGGACGTCTACAGCGGCGAAACGGTCGATCAGGTCATCGCTCGCAAGATTGGGCAGGAGACACCGCTTCCCTCGCTCGAGCTCGCCACAGAGGACTTCACCGGTTACATCGGCGGCTGCGACACGCAGTACTCCTGCGCGTACATGAACACGATCTCGTGGTCGTCGGCCACGACGCCGGTGCCGATGGAGATCAACCCGCGTGTCGTGTTCGAACGGTTGTTCGGGCGTCCGGGGACGGCCGCGCAGCGGCAGCAGCGCAGGCAGACCGACAAGAGCATCCTGGATTCACTGGCTGACGACGTGAAGGACCTGGAACGCGGGCTGGGTGCGCGAGACCAGGGGCGTCTGAGCGAGTACCTGACCCACGTCCGCGAAGTGGAGCGCCGCATTCAGATGTCGGAGAAGGCGGGAGCGAACACGCTGCAGGAGGTCGACGCACCCTTCGGCATTCCCGAGGCATGGGAGGAGCATGCGCGCCTGATGTTCGAGCTGGCGGCGCTGGCGTACCAGGCGGACATCACGCGGGTCACCAGCTACATGATGGCGAAGGACGCCAGCATGATCTCGTACACCAACCTTGGTATCTCCGAGCCGCACCACTCGACGACGCATCACCTCGAGCTGCCGGAGAGCGTCCCGAACCTGGTGAAGATCAATACGTATCACATGAGCCTCTTTGGCGAGTTCATCGAGAAGCTCAGTGCGACGCCTGACGGCGACGGCTCGCTGCTCGATCACTCACTGATCCTCTTCGGCAGCGGGATGAGCGAGGCGAACACACATTCGCGGCTCAACATTCCCACGCTCCTGGTCGGTGGGAAGAGCGCCGGCTTCAAGGGCAACCGTCACATCAAAACCGCGACGGAGACACCGTTTGCGAACTGCCTGTTGACGCTCGCCAACATCTACGGGTGCGAACTCGAGCGCTTCGGCACGCTGAGCACGGGCGAGCTGTCGCTCTGAACGAGGCGCCATGAAACGCGCGAGCTCGATCTGGATCGTCATCGTCGCGGCGATGGTAAGTCTCAGTGCCGCGGCGAACAGTGTTCCCCTGATTGATGCCGTTAAGGCGGGTAACGTTGAGAGCGTCCGTGCGTTGCTCAAGCAGCGTGCCGACGTCAACGCCGCGCTGCCTGATGGCACGACTGCGCTTCACTGGGCTGCCCATACCAACTCCACGGAACTTGCGCGCCTGCTGCTTGCGGCCGGTGCCAACGCCAACGCTGCCAATCGCTACGGCGTGACCCCGCTCACGCTTGCCGCCTCGAGTGGCAATGCCGCGTTGGCCGAAGCGCTGCTCAAGGCCGGCGCCGATACGAAGGTGACCGTCGGCGAGGGCGAGACGATCCTCATGACCGCCGCCCGGGCGGGGAACGTCGGGACGCTCAAGGCGCTCGTGGCCCACGGCGCCGACGTGAATGCTGCCGAGCAGTGGCAGGGACAGACGGCACTCGTATACGCGGCGACGCAGAATCACGCCGATGCCGTGAAGGTGCTCGTGGAACTGGGCGCGAACGTCAATGTGCGATCGAAGCGCCTGGTGTTCCCCGACTTCGTCTTCAAGACGGCCGGGATGATCTACGCCGTGCAGCCCGTGGGGGAGTGGACGCCGCTGATGTACGCCGCACGCGACGGTGCCATCGATGCCGTGCGCGCGTTGGCCGACGGCGGGGCGGACATGAACCTCGTCGACCCCGATGGCACGACTGCGCTGACGCTGGCCATCCTCAACGGCCACTTCGATGCGGCAGTCGCGCTGCTGGACAAGGGCGCCAATCCGAACATCGCTGACAAGAACGGCATGACTGCGCTCTACGCAGCAGTCGACATGCACACGATTCAGACCGTGTGGGGCCGGCCGATGCCGCTGCTCGAGGACGCAACCGATCCCGTCGAGATGGTGCAGGCGCTTCTTGCGCACAAGGCGGATCCCAACGTACAGCTCAAGCGCCCGATCATCGGGCGGCACACGCGCAACACCGGTGATGCCTCACTCAGCGAAGGAACGACTGCGCTCGCGCGCGCGGCCAAGAGCGGTGACGCCAAGTTGATGAAGGTGCTGCTCGAGGGCGGCGCGAATCCGCACCTGACGCTGGCCGATCTGACGACCGTGGCGATGATTGCGGCCGGTGGGGGCGGGCAGCGCGTCTATCCCGGATCCGCCTCGGTCAGCACCCCGGCGACGGACGAGGATTCACTCGCAGCGCTCACGCTGGCCGCAAACGCGGGCGTCGATCTCGACGCCTTCAACATGAACGGGGACACGGCCATTCATCGCGCCGCCGCTCGCGGGGCCGACTCGATCGTCTCCTACCTGGCCGAGCGCGGAGTCAGGCTCGATACGCTGGATCGCCGTGGTCGCACAGCGCTCGACGTGGCGCTAGGCGTGGGCGGTGGTGGCAGGGGAGGAGCACCTCCTCGCGTGCACAAGACCACCGCGGAGTTGCTCCGTCAGTTGATGCAGTCACGCGGGCTGCAGGTTCCAGCCACGCTGCCCGCCGCGGCCAGCGCTCCTTCAGTCGCGCAGCCGTAGTTAGGTGCCCTTTCTGGATCTCTGTACCCTCGGCCAGCTGGGCGGCTCGCCGATACGTGATTTACGCGCCGGCGGTATGGCTGGGACTGCGCTCCGGGTTCGACGCCGCGGAAAAACGACTCGTCCGCGCGCGTGCTCGCGATGACGGCGACGGCTGATCTGATTCCCGCGCTCGTGAAGAATCGTTTCGACAACCAGGTGCGGGCTACGGCAGTGGCGAATGACCGCCGCCGCCGATCGGACCGCGGCCGAGCCGTTTTTCCCCTTATCGCGTGTCGCGGCGCGAACAGTCGCTCCGACCCAGCCACACCGCCGTCGCGGGACTGCGCGGCTCACCGGGCGGGCCTGGAGAAGGCGACCTGTTCGCGGCGTGACGGTGAAAGGAGTAAATCGGGTCTGGAGGCGCGGCGAGCGTCGTCGCTGCCAATTCGCCCCTGACGGACGGGCCAGCTGGTTACCGACACGATTCCTCGCTGTCCTTCGGATCAGCCGAGGCGACGGCGGTATCGTC
>JALDXQ010000157.1:0-17223 GCA_032156805.1 Acidobacteriota bacterium | reverse complement strand
GAGGGCGGACCCTACGATCAGCGTGCCACGACTCAGCGTGCCTGTTCGTCAGCCCGCGAACCCGAGAGGATGTTCCGCATTGCGTGGTTCCCCTCGTGACACGCGTACTCGAATATCTGGTACTCGGGATCGCGCTTGAGCGGAAACGACACCTTCCAGGGCGCGGTCCACGTCTTCGGGTCGTTGATGGTGACCTCGTACTGAATGACATCAGCGGAAATGGGAGTAAAGCGCTCCTCCAGCACAAGCGAATCACTCGGCATGAGCATCATCCCGTTGCCCTGCATCCCCGTCTGGCCATTCAGGTTCGTCGTGCGGACAACGAGTGTGTTTCCCTCCCAACGACCGGTCGATGAGCCCATGTAGGACTTCATGCCAGCCGGCAGCGGACCACGTCCATCCAGCGGGATGATGCGAACCTCGTGAATCATCTCGTTGCGGAAGGCTACGTATCCCGGAGCCTGGATGATCTGGTTGCCGTTGTTGTAGACGACCGGCATCATCGAGCCGACGACACCGCGCGAGATGCACCTGTCGTACGGTCCGAGCTCCGACGCGTTGGCAAAGCCCGTCTGTTTGGTGTACGTGCCGCCAGCGGTTTTCTGGCGAGCCGCACCTTCCGGCGTCATCGCAGGCATCCGCCCGTTCGCCGGTTCCACGATGAGAGACGACTGGCGTGACGGGACGCCGCGTTCGAGCCAGTGAGGCGGCGGCGATGTCACTCCGCCGACGTCGCCAAGCGCAACAATCTCAGCCGGAGGCTTCTGCAGATCGAAGTCGAGGACATCGAGCTCCTCTTGCTTCTGGGCTTGCTGCTCGCGTTCCTTGAGCTCCGCGTCGGTGAGATAGAGACGGGTGCCGAATCGTTCGGGCCGTTCGAACGGTACGCCGACCATGTCCGTGCCTGGCCAGATTCCCTGCAGATCCGGATCACCCCACGGAGTCCGGGGCACCGTGTCAGTTCGCGCGTTCTCACTGCTGGTCTGGGATGTCTGTGTTGATGCGGCAATTGGAGCGAGCGCAAGAGCGATCACGATACTGCCGCCAATTCTCATCGGACTCTTCATCCATTTCCTCCGCACCTAGCTGAGCGATGCGTGCTTCCTCATGATACGTCGCCGTGCTCTGTATGACACGCCAACACCATCCGCCTTTTCTGTTACATCATTCATCACCGACGCGCCGGCATCGTTCAACCCTCGCATCCCCCCCGGTCAAGGTACCAGATTTGCCTCAGCTTCGTTCGCACCCCACAGTTCAGTACACAGCTAAAAGGAGACGCGCATGTCACACGAGATGCCTGACAGGAGTGTGCCTCGTGGCTGGATCGTGGCGGCGATCGTCGGTTTGGTTCTTGCCGGCCTCAGCGCCGGTGCGTGGGCGATCATCACGGACATCGCGGAGATCGGCATCGTTCATGAGCCGAACGCCGAGCACGCGGATCAATCGGCGTTGATCAGTATGCCGCCGGATGAAGCCTTCGTAGAGGCTTTCGAACTCGGCGACGAACTGTTTGCCACATCCTTCAACGCCATCGACGGTGGGGGAGCGAACGTCGGTCGCGGGCAGCGTTTCACGCGTGTACCGCGTGCCGATCTCAAAGGAGGCCGAGAGTGGTTCAATCACACACCCGAACGAGTGACAGGACCGAACGCGGCGGGATGCTTCGAGTGCCATGAGACACCGTTCGAGGACGGGGCCGGCACACCAGCACAGAACGTCCACCGCGATCCGTTTCGTACCGGCATCGTGTCGCAGTTCGTCACGCGCAACACGCCTCATATATTCGCCATGGGCGCGTTGCAGCGGCTGGCGGAAGAAATGACCACGGAGCTCACGGCGATCCAGGCGCGATTGGAACAAACGGCCTGCAGTGGCGGACCACGAACAGCAATGCTGGTGACGAAAGGAGTGCACTTCGGTACTCTCGGCGCCACGCCAAGGTCGACACGGCCGTGCTCGGTCACGTGGAACACGGATCAGGTGCGCGGGATTGACTTCGAGCCCTCTGTCGACAACCCTGCGGCGGGTCCCGAACTCATCGTTCGCCCGTACCAATGGAAAGGTAGCGTCCCGTTCCTGCGTGACTTCAACCGCGGAGCCTCTCACAACGAGTTGGGAATGCAGTCGGTCGAAATCGTGGGCGAGAACGTCGACGGGGACTTCGATGGGGTGGTGAACGAGCTCACCATAGGCGACCAGACCGCGCTGTCGATCTACATCGCCGCTCAGCCGCGCCCCACGACCCTGCTGGAGCTCAACTCTCTGAGGCTGCTCCAGCCGGCGCTGCCCGCGGCTCAGATCGGTATGATCGTGCGTGGCCAGGGCATCTTCTCGAAGATCGGATGCGCGAGCTGCCACGTACCCAGCCTCACCCTCGACGATCCGATCTTCAGCGAGCCAAGCCAGCATCAAGCGTACCGGGACGGCGCGGCTTTTCCGGCGGGCCAGAATCCGATCGTGATGGGCGTCGATCCGGCGCATCCGATTCGATTCGACCTCTCGCGCGATCAGCCCGACAACATCATTCGCGACGGCTCCGGACGAATCCGCGCCCGGCTCGGATCCTTCACGCGTCGAGACTCGAGCGGGCGCGTGCTCATCGAGCTCTACGGCGACCTCAAGCGCCATGCCATGGGCCGTGGGCTGGCCGAGTCAGTCAATGAAATCGCCGGTGACGATGTCACGCCGATTCCAGTTGACCCGCGGAATCGACACACACCGGACACGTTCATGACCGAGAACCTCTGGGGAGTTGGTTCTACCGCGCCCTATATGCATGATGGGCGGGCCACGACACTCGCCGAAGCCATCCTCGCGCACGCCACGTCCGACAGCGACCGCGAGAGTGAAGCGCGAGCCTCGCGAGCGGCTTACCGCGCTCTGCGCGAAGGCGACAAACATGCGCTCATCGCGTTCCTGGAGAACCTCGTGTTGTTCAAGATGGAAGAGGAGGAGGAGGAAGCCACGGCGACGAGCGCGCTGTCGTCGTCAGCGTCGAGCGGAAGGTCGGCAAGCGGCCGGAGCTCGACGAAAATCACGCCGAGAGGCTTCCGAATCGTCAATCCCGAATGAGGCACCAGGTAGTCATGCACCGTTTGCCCTGAACGTTCGTCGTCTTGATCGGATCGGCGAGGCGGCCACCAAGACGACCCGTCAGCTGGACGAGCATCGGCTCGTCGAC
Organism: Acidobacteriota bacterium; assembly: GCA_032156805.1. GTDB lineage: Bacteria > Acidobacteriota > Vicinamibacteria > Vicinamibacterales > UBA2999 > Gp6-AA40. The sequence continues at coordinate 14,039 of JALDXQ010000157.1, read as the reverse complement.
AATGAAACGATCGGTCCCATCAGGCAGGCGCGTCTGCCGGCCGGCGGGGCCGATCGTCGCTTCGAGCCCGATGTTCGAAGCGAGCCTCGTGAACAGGAGACCTCCGCGCGCCAGCACGCGCCAGAGTTCGCCGACCATCGCGGTAAAATGGGCCTCGTCGTGCGCGAAGTGCAGCACCGCGCTGCAGACGACGGCGTGCATGCGCCCATCGGGAAACGGCAGCCGTGTGAGGTCGGCCACGGCGAAGTTCGTGGCTGGCAGGTGCGGCGCGAAACGCGCCGCCGTCTGGCGAACGACATCGACGGCCGACGGCTCGCTGTCAACCCCGTAGCACTCGACGCCGCGTTGCAGCAGATAGATCAGGTTGCGGCCATCGCCACAGCCGGCATCGAGCACGCGCTGCTTCGTGTCGAAGCGGCCGCGCAGGATCTGGTCGAAGAGATAGATGTCGATGTCGCCGAACTGTTGCCGCAGTTCGGGACCGTGGGTCCACTCAGTCATCGGGTCCGCACCGCGGCGGGCCTCTAGTTGCTTTGCGCGCCGGAGGCCGCCGGCGCCGGAGCGGCACCGGGACGTCGCGGCATCTGCTCCGCCGTAAATCGTGGTAGCAGCTCATCGCGCATCGCCACGTGATACACCGCGGCGGCCATTACAATCGCCGACCGCTTGACGTCATCTTCCACGACTCGCTCGTAGGTATCGAGATTGGTGTGCCAGGTATAGGACTGATACTCGATAGGATCCTGCAACGCGTTGATGCCCGGCAATCCCGCAGCGGCAAACGAGAACGCATCGGTGCTGCTCGCCTGCCGGCTGCGAGTGGTCGTCACTCCAAGCAACCCGAGGTCCTTGAACGACGCAAGGGCCTCGCGCAGGATCGCTCCCGCGTCGGGCGGTCCGAACATCGTCAAACCTCGAGCGCGCCCCGTCCCGCTGTCGATGTTGAAGTAGGCCGACAACTTCGAGAACGCGGGCTTGGGTTCTTCGAAAGTCCCGAAGTGCTCGCGGACATACGACTGTGAGCCAAGCAGTCCCTGCTCTTCCCCGCTCCACAACGCGACACGAATCGTTCGCCGTGGCTTGACCCCAATCGTCGAGAGGATGCGGGCTGCTTCCATCATCACTGAGCAGCCGATAGCGTTGTCAGTCGAGCCGGTCGCCGCGTGCCATGAATCGAGATGGCCGCCCAGCATCACGATTTCGTCGGCCTTGTCCGTGCCGGGAATCTCCGCGAGGACGTTGTAGCTGGTTCGCCCTTCCGGGAAACTGCGATTGACGATGTCGAACTCGAGCTCGACTTGACGCTTGTCGTCCAGCAACCGCCAGATCCGCCCGTAGTCCTCGTTGCGCATGACGACGATGGGAGGCGCCTTCGTCTCGTCGAAGGTGCGGTTGTGGAAGGCACGGATCTGGCCGTGGTCTCGACCGGCATCGGTGATTCGAACGAGCACGCCATTGGCGGCGAAGAACGAGTTCAGCTGCTCCTCGATCTGATTCCCCGTGAGCGGCCGACGTACCGGTGCTGCCTGTGCCCCGGCGGGCGCCGCCGGTGCCGGCGTGCCCCCGGCCCGCCCCGCCGCGACCGGCGCATTCATCTGAGCAATCACGTCACCGTCTTCCCGTCGAAGCGGGGTGGGATTGAACGAGACCAGCACCTGCTGTGGCGCGTTCACGAGCACCATCTTTCCTTTGACGGTGTCCTTCAACGAATCGAGAAGCGCCGTGAGCTCCTCTCGCGTCGGCTGTCGCGGCAACGTGACCTGCATCGCCTCGCCCTTCACCAAGCCCTTGGTCCCGGGAGTCCATGCGAGTGCTTCGGCAACCAGCGTGTCCTTGACCGGCGACACGATGTAGGCGGCGAGCCGCTCGTTCGCCCAACCTGGGTAACCGAAGTTCCACGGGTCGAGGTGACCGTTTTTCAGTCCCCAGGCATGCATCTGCTCGATGGCCCAGTCACTCGCAGCCTTGAGATTCGGCGAGCCGGTCAGCCGCGGCCCGTGCACGTCGGTCAGCATGTGCAGCGTCCGCATGATCTGCGAGTTGTTCGTCCCCTCCTGGCGAATCTTCCAGAAGACGGACTGATCGGGACGCTCCTCGGCGACGACGAGCGCACTGAGTAGTGCGACCAACGCAATGATGGAAACTGGCAGCAGCTTTCGCATGTAATCCTCGCGACGCCCCGAATCGAGCACGTGAAGATTGACACGGATGACGTGGCGGATCCAGTAGGGCTGGGGTCAGACCCCTTGATACACCCAGACTCAAGGGGTCTGACCCCGGATCTCAGCGCACGTGCTGATACACGAGGCGTTCGACTCCTTGAAGAACCTGGAGCGCAGCGTCATCGTAGAAGGGCAGCATCTGCATCAGCACGATCACGCCAATCTCGCTCTGGGGGTCGATCCAGAAGAACGTGTTGTTGATACCGGCCCAGTTCATGCTGCCAGGCCGGCGCATGTTGGCGACCGGCTTGGCGGGAGCCGCCAATTGAAAGCCCAGGCCCCAGACATCCTCGCCGGCGCCGAGTGGATAAGGCCTCGAACGCAGCGGATCGGCGGTTGGCTGGAGCCTGACCTTCACGTCACCGGTCTGATTCCGTTCCATGTCGCGAACAGTCTGCTCCTTGAGCAGTCGGACACTGCCGAGCTTTCCGCGATTCAGAATCATCTGGACGAATCGGGAGTAGTCAGCCGCCGTCGAGTACAGCCCGCCGTCGCCGCGAACCGTTGCCGGGATCTCGGCGGGATTGGGGATCTCGGTGATCTTGCCATCGGCCTTCTGGTTCCGATTGACGACGCGTGACGTCTTGGCCGCAGGAACGGCGTAGGTCGTATCACGCATCTCGAGGGGCCCGAGGATGCGTGCCGCAAGGAAGGCGTCGATGCGCTGGCCCGAGATCTTTTCGATCACCATGCCCAGCACACGTGTGCTGGCGCCATAGGTCCACTTCTCGCCCGGTTCGTGCACGAGCGGAAGATCGAGGTCGGCCGCCCCGGTCTTCTTCTGAATCAGCGCAAGGCCGGGATCCGACCACGAGTACCCGATGCCAGAGGTGTGCGTCAGCAGCTGACGAATCGTGATCGCGCGCGTCGCCGGACGCGTCTCGTACGTGCCGGCCGTCACATCGACCTTGCTGATCACTTTCGGGCTCTTGAACTCGGGCAGATACTTCGAGACCTCATCGTCCAGGCTCAACTTGCCTTCGTCGATAAGGATCATCACGCCAGCCGATGTCACGGCCTTCGTCATCGACGCGATGTTGAAGATCGTGTCCTTCTGCATGTCGACGCCTTTGGAAGTGTTCATCTTGCCGAAGGCTTCGTGATAGAGGACACGGTCGGGTCCGGTGACCAGGACGACCACGCCCGGGACATCGCCGCGTGCGATCGCGCCCTTCAGAAACGCGCCGATGGCGGCAGCGCCCTCCGTGTTCAGGGCGGGCGGCGACGCCGCGCGGATGTCAACGATGGCGAACAAGAACGCAACGACGACAAATGCGCGCTTCATAAGGTCCTCCGCCTCCGTGCGGTTATACCAGCTTCTGTCGCGACAGCGGGAACTCCCTCACTCGTCGTCCCGTCGCCGCATGGATCGCGTTGCCAAACGCGGCAAGAACCGGCGGCAGCCCTGGCTCGCCCACACCGGTCGGCAAGGCGTCGCTGTCCACGAAGTGGACGTTGACCTGGTAAGGAGCATCGCCCATGCGCGCCACCTGGAAGTCATGGAAGTTGCTCTGCCTGATACGGCCGGCCGCTGCCGTGATCTCGCCTGTCCGCGCAAGACCCACCGCCATGACCGCCGCGCCCTCCATCTGCGAGCGAACGCGATCAGGATTGACGATGACCCCGGCGTCGACGACCTGCTCGATGCGCGGCACCTTCACGACGCCCTTGGCATCGACCTCGACCTCGACAACGGACGCGACGTAGGTGTTGAAGCTGCGGTGAGCGGCGATGCCCATGCCCCAGCCGTTGCCCGGTTTCCGCTTCCCCCACCCTGAGCGCTCGCCGGCGATCTCGAGGACACGGCGAAGCCTGCGCGTATCGATCGGGTACTTGTCGTACGGCGCACCATAGTTCGAGTACTCGACGCCCTGTGCTTTCAGATCGAGGACCTTGCCCGGACCCAGCAGATCGAGCAGATACTCCAGCGAATCACGACCTGCGGCTTTCGCCATCTCATCGGCAAAGCTGTGCGCCGCAAAAGCGTGGAAGTTGTTGCTGACGGCGCGGAACCAGCCGATACGCACATGCGCGTCGGCTGGACCGTTCTCCGCACGGATGTTCGGCACGTCGAACGGCAGATCGGTCAAGCCGAGATCCAACTCGAAGCTGAGAGGCTCGCGTGCGCCTGGAGCGAACGTCGACGCAATGGGCGGAAACGCCGAGCGATGCAGCCACGCAGTCGGCCGCCCACGACCATCGACCGTCGCCTTGTGATAGACCGCCGCCGTCGTGTGGTAGTAGTCGAACTTGATGTCGTCCTCGCGCGTCCACACCACCTTCACCGGCTTCTGCAGCCGGCGCGAAAGCACCGCCGCTTCCGCGGCGTAGTCCGGCTTCGACTTCCGGCCAAAGCCACCGCCAAGCAGCGTCACATGGCAGATGACATCCTTCTTGTCGATGCCGAGCACGGCGGATACCGCATCCTGCACGGCCTGCGGATTCTGCGTTGGCGCCCAGATCGTGGCCTTGCCATCTCGCACCTCGGCGACCGCCGCCGGCGGTTCCATCGACGCGTGCGCGGCAAGCGGGGTGAAGTAGGTGGCCTCGAGCACTTTGCCCCCCTTGGCGAACTCAGCGTCCACGTTGCCGAGATTCCGCGCCACCTTCGCCGGCTGACTCACCGTTTGCAGCAGTTGCTTCTTGAAGGTGTCCGACTCGAACGACGCATGCGCGCCGTCGTTCCAATCGACCTTCAGCTTCCGTCTACCCTGCAGCGCGGCCCACGTGTTGTCCGCGATCACGGCCACACCACCAAGCGGCTGGAAGAGATGCGGTGGCTTGAACGTGTCGAGCGTCACTGTCTGCTGCACGCCCTTGACCGCACGCGCATCGGCGTCGTTCACGCTCTTCACAGTGCCGCCGAGAACCGGTGGATGCTCGATGGATGCGTAGACCATGCCGTCGCGAAATACATCGAGACCAAACTGCGCCTTGCCGGTGTAGATGTCCTGCTGGTCGTAGGTCGAGGTCTCCTGTCCGATCAGGCGCCACGCCGCCTTCGGCTTGAACTGGAGACTGTCGGCTGCCGGCACCGGGAGCTTCGCCGCTGCCGGAACGAGCGCTCCATACGCGAGCCGTCGCCCACTGGCCTGATGCACGACCTCGTGGTTCGATGTCGAGCACTGCGACGCGGGAACGTTCCACTGCGCCGCCGCTGCACTCACCAGCATCGCCTTTGCGGACGCGCCCGCCTGGCGGAACGCCACGTAGAAGTCCCTGATCGAACGCGAGCCATCGGTGTTCTGGTCACCGTAGCGCGCATCACCAATGCCCTGCTCGATGCGGACGCGACCCCAGTCGGCATCGAGCTCGTCGGCCGCCACCATCGGCAGCGTCGTACGAATGCCCGTGCCCATCTCGGAGCGATGCGTGACGATGAAGACCGTGCCATCGGGTTGGATCCCGAGATAGACACTTGGATTGAGCGCAGCCGCATCGGCGTTCGTTCGGAACGCGGGCCCGGCTGTCTGCGCCCACGCGGACTCGGGCAGGACGCGTGCGGCAAGCACGAACGCCCCGGCGGTGAACATGCCCTCGATGAAGCCGCGGCGGCTGACATTTTCGATGGCGCTCATGCCCGCTCCTTTGCCGCCGTCTTGATGGCGGCGCGGATGCGCTGGTAGGTGCCGCATCGACAGATGTTGCCGGTCATCGCGCGATCGATGTCCTGATCACTGGGACTTGGCGTGCGCGCGAGCAACGAGGCGGCCTGCATGATCTGCCCCGACTGGCAGTAGCCGCACTGCGCGACGTCGTGCTCGGCCCAGGCGCGCTGCACCGGGTGACGCCCGTCCGCGCTGAGACCTTCGATCGTCACGACGCGCTTGTTCTGCACCGTGCGCAGCGGTGTCTGACAGGACCGCACGGCACTGCCATCCAGATGCACCGTGCAGGCGCCGCACAGTCCGGCACCGCAGCCGAACCGCGTTCCCGTGAGACGGAGATCGTCTCGGAGATACCAGAGCAACGGCATGTCTTCGTCGCCGTCAAATGTACGTGCCGTTCCATTTACTGTGAGCTTTACCATCAGGGGGCCCTCGAACACGTCGCCAGCGGCCTACTGCCCTGGCGCCTTGTAATCAACCGTCTTCTTGCCTGCTGCGTCAATGTCTTCCGGAGCGATGAGCGGCGTGGTCGACAACCGCACGGCTCCGGATGCGTTGACCGTCAGGCTCAACGCCAAGCCGGTCGTCGCATCTGGCAGATCCACGATGATGACCGCATCGTCCTCACCGTATGCGTAGTAGAAGGCCTCGAGCTTTCCGCCCAGACCCTCGACGATCTTCTGCACGGCCGCGCGCCGCCGTGACCCGCCTTCTTTGATCAGCCCGCGCACACCATCCGGGTTGTAGGACGCCTTGATCAGGAACTTCGGCATGTCACACCTCCCCGTCGCCGTGATGGTACCACTACAGAGAAAAGGGAGAGAGCGTGCGGTGCGACGGGACGAAGGTGCGGGGTGCGAGGGTCCGGTCCGAAGGTCGGAAGGTCCGCGGGGACGTTGCGCTATACCCTCGCACCGTCGTACGTCGGACAGCCCGTCGCACTTTCGCACCGTCGACCCGTCGGACCGCAACCTTAGCAACGAGCCGTGAGGAGGGTCCGCGTCCCGCCGGTAGACACATCATAGAGCGTGAACGAGACGCTGGCGCCCGACTGCCCCTTCATGACCCAGATGAATCGTTGGTCGTGGGTCACGACTCCGAGCGGTGTCAGGTCGGGCCGGCTCGGGCCGGCCGGCAGACCATCCTGCTCCCAGCGCAGTTCACTCTTGGTGCCCAGTGGCGTCAGGCCCCCGGCAGCGTCATGCAGGAAACCGGCGACAGCAATGCGCACGGTGCCCGGAGGATCAGTGTCGTCATCGATGTCAGGTGAGTTACTGGCCACCCGACGCGAAGCCTCGAAGTAGTACGTCCGGGACTCGCCGCGTTCGCTCGCATAGATCCAATCCACGGCACGCGGGGCGTCGGAGACACGATCGGACAGCCGCTGCTCGCGTTCGCGCCGCTCGAACAACCCGACGATCGTGGGCGCCAGCCGCAGCCATTCCGGCGACCCTGGCGCGACCGCTCGAACCTCTGACACCTGCACCGCGCCCTCTGCCTCGAGGCGCTCTCGTGCCTGGCTCTCGCTCACGCCCGCCGCCACACACGTCCCGTCCGCTACCCATCGCCCGTTGACCACGCGTGCAATCGGCTGCGTTCGGACACCGCCGTTCACGCTGAGCACAGGAGCGACCTGCGCACGGACCTCGGCGCCGGCAAGGGCCATCATCAGCAGGGCTGAGAGAGAGAGATGCCTTCGCATCACCGTCTCGAAGCGTAGCACGCGCGAGCAGCATGAGTCCTCGACTTACGATTTCGCAATCCAAACCGATGTGCTCGCTGATCCATCTTCTAGTTGGTTGGCGTCGCCGACCGATTGTTTCGTCGCGGTGTCTAAAGCCAATGTCAGGGTCACGTGAGGCACGAGCTTTGCGATGTGCCTCGTGCCATCGCCGATCCGGATCGACGACAACCGCCTGCCTGGGAGGTGAAGCCATGCGCACGCGCATCTGGGCTTCTGTTGTGGTCGTTGCGTTCGTCGTTCCTCTGTTTGCGCAAGTCGAATTCGGTACGATCACCGGAGTCGTCACCGACTCCTCCGGCGCCCTTCTTCCTGGCGTCACGGTCCAGATCACCGGGCCCGAAACACGCACGGTCGTCTCCGATGCCCGTGGCACGTTCTCGTTCTCCAAGCTGAGACCCGGTCAGTATGAACTCGTCACCACCTTGTCTGGATTCACCACGATTCGCCGCACGGTGATCGTGGCGGGCGGCTCGGTGGAACGGCTCACCATCCAGATGTCGGTCGGCGCCCTTGCCGAAACGGTCACTGTCACCGGGGAAACACCTGTCGTCGACGCCCAGACGTCGCAGTTCGCCGGTGGTGTCGTGGGCGGCATCGCCGGCGGCGTGCCCGCCGGTCTTATCCCCGGTGTTCAGGACAGGCAGGCCGGCCGCTTCAACACCGAAGCGTACGATCACATCGACGAGAACCGGTTCCGCCGCGTCGATGCCGAGCCGCTGTCGACGTTCTCGATCGATGTCGACACGGCGTCGTACGCGAACGTGCGGAGATTTCTCAAGGACGGTGGCCTGCCGCCTCCTGGCGCCGTTCGTATCGAGGAACTGATCAACTATTTCCGGTTCGACTACCCGCAGCCGTCGCGCGAGCATCCCTTCTCCGTCACGACGGAACTGACCGCGTGTCCCTGGAACCCACGCCACAGGCTTGCGCTGATCGGCCTGCAGGGACGCGAGCTTCGGGATCGCGAGCCGACGCCTCGCAACCTGGTGTTTCTCCTCGACGTCTCCGGCTCGATGATGCCTCCGGACAAGCTGCCGCTGGTGCGGACCGCGATGCGGATGCTCACCGATGTCCTTGCGGACCGTGATCGTGTCGCCATCGTGGTCTACGCCGGCGCGAGTGGCCTGGTGCTGCCGTCGACGCCTGGCAGTCAGCGCGCCCGCATTCACGAAGCGCTCGAGCGGCTGGAAGCCGGCGGATCCACCAACGGCGCCGACGGCATCAGGCTCGCGTATCGAGTCGCCCGCGACAACTTCATCGCCGGCGGCGTGAATCGCGTGGTGCTGGCCACCGACGGCGACTTCAACGTCGGCGTCACCAACCAGAGCGAGCTGGTGCAACTCATCGAACGTGAACGCGCGAGCGGAGTCTTTCTGTCCGTCCTCGGCGTCGGCACCGGCAACCTGAATGACTCGACGATGGAGAAGCTGGCGGATAAGGGGAACGGAAACTATTCGTACCTCGATTCGTTGCACGAGGCACGCAAGGTGCTCGTCAAGGAAGCGGGCGGCACGCTCGACACGATCGCCAAGGACGTGAAGATCCAGGTGGAGTTCAACCCGCGGGAGGTCGCCGCCTACCGGCTGATCGGATACGAGAATCGACTGCTGCGGAACGAGGACTTCAACGACGACACGAAGGACGCCGGCGAGATCGGCGCCGGGCATTCGGTCACGGCGCTCTACGAGATCGTCCCGGTCGGCGTCGAGGTTGCGACCTCCAGCGTGGACTCTCTCAAGTACCAACGCGACACACGACCCACCCGTGCTGCCGCGTCTGGCGAGTTGTTGACGATCAAGGTGCGCTACAAGGCGCCGGCCGGCGAGACGAGCCAGCTGCTGAGCAGCGTCCTCAGGAATCGGCCCTCGGAGATGACGACGAACGTCGGGTTCGCATCGGCCGTCGCGGAGTTCGGGATGGTGCTGCGAGAATCACCAGACCGCGGCGCGAGCTTCCTGGCGGCTGCGGAACGGGCTCGCCGATTCCGTGGCGGCGATGAAGATGGCTACCGTGCGGAGTTCATCCAGTTAGCCGAACGCGCCGCCGGCATCCGTGACCGTGGGGAGCGCAGAGAGTCGCGGCGATAAAGGACCGCCAATACGAATTGTCCCAGCTCACTCGTCTTTCCCGGACGTGGGCTGGGGCTGCGTCCGCTTGGCGGCGCGCTGACGACGGTCCTCTTCGACTGCGCTCAGGCGCTGCGCGGCTCCCGGCTCGAGCGCGCTACCATCGGGTCGCACCAGCTTGACGAACGCCAGTCGCTGCGGATTCGTCCAGGCCGGGTTACCCGTGACCGTGACGCGCTCGCCCGGCTTGATCGAGGTGGCGGTCCAGCCGCTCTCTTCGAGGTTCAGTCTGCCCGCGAACTCCACGTTCCAGGTCACCACCTTGCCGGTCTTGTCCTTGACCTCCAGCAGCATCATGGCATGCGGGTTCACGAACCTGAATTCAGTCACGACACCCTCGACCGAGATCGTCTTCTTCGCGTCGTACACCGGTGAGAAGGCATGATGCGAATCCGCCGGTGCCTGATTCAACACGAGAAGCGCCAGAACGAACAGGAACACGCGGGAGTAGTTCATCACTGCCTCGTCCCCTTCTTGAAGTCGGTGGCTGGCTCGCAGGCGTCGTAAGGAGTAATTTTCTGGTCGGGCGCCCATCGCCAGATCTTCTTGAGCGTCAGCGGCTCGCGCAGACTCCACGGGTCTTCGATCGTTGCGGTCAACATCAGCGTGTCGTCTTCGTCGGAGCGCGTGAAGCGTTCGACCACCCTGAACTGGTCGCTGTGTTGCGTGTTCCACCACGTGATGTCCGCCGCAACACCGACGGTCTCGACGACAAGGGTGTCGCCGTCCCAATGTCCGACCGAGTAACCCAATCGGGTCGGCGGTACCGTGGCTGGCGCTTTGCGGCCATCGAGATAGACGGTACGTACAGCCTCCCACTCGCCATACCGCAACTCGATCTGATCGGCACCGACTTGCCGTATCTCGAGCTGATGCGGCGCGAACATCTGCTTGGCAAGGCCCCAGGGTTCGCAGCGGAGAAACCCGGGATCGTCGGCAGGGTCGAGCGGGTAGGTCTTGAGCGCAGCCTCGGTAAATCGCGGGCGGAAGTAGTTGTCCGTGGCATGCTTGTCTGCCTCCGCGCGAAGCTCCGTGTACGGCCGGGTGTCGTTGGCCGGATCGTCGAGCAGCGCGTTCAGACGCTCGATGCTTGCGTCAGTGCATTGAAAAAAGCACAGCATGCCAAGAGTCGTCTGAGGCGGATCACTCCACATACCGGCCAGCCTCGTGGGCATCGGCGCCGCAGCAGGTGGCGCGGCGGACGTACACGCGAACGAGACGAGCAGCAGCAGGGCCCAGCCGTATCTCATCGCCATGAAGACTCCGTTGTGTCGTTGCGGCCTCGGAATCATATGTTCCGGTTTGACCGGCAGCAAGGCAGTCCGTCAGCGCAGAGGCGGACTGGGCAGCTCAGGTGCAGGCTCGACGACGCGATGCGTCATCGTGCGATCGTGGCTGTCGCAGAAGGCCTCGACCAGCTCGGTATCTGGCTGCAATGTCAGCGGTGCCGTGAAGGTCCACGGCTTCAGAAACGCCTTCGGATCGTCGATGGTAACCGTCAGCTCCATGTGACCGACGTCGATGCGACGGAACCGCTCCGTCACGCGGAGGGCGTCGCTGTGGGGACGCCCTTTGAGCGTATCGAGCCAGCCTCCGTCCCTGAAGCCCGTGGTCTCGACGACAAAGGTCTCACCATCCCATCGGCCGATCGAGTAACCGAGCCACGTTGGCTCCGTCACGGTAGGCAGCGCGCGTCCATCGGTGAACACCTGACGGAACGTCATGCCGACCAGCGTTTCATACAGGAGCGCGGTGACCTGTGGCGTCTGCAGAATCCTGAACGGTCCACCGCCGAAGTTTATGCGTGGAGTCCCGGGCGGCAGGCAGTAGCCGTAAGGATCGTCGACATGGTTGCGGCTCTCGCGTTGTGCCTGAATCTGTGACGCCCACGGAGTCATCTGCACGTCTTCAGGCTTGAGATCCTTGGCGAGGTTGAAGAAGAGGCTCTTCGTGAAACACGAGTCCTTCCCGTAGATCGCGCATTCGGCTGCCCAGATGCCGGAGAGGTCCGGCCGCCCATCGCTCGTGCGCGGCGCCGGCGCGTTCAGGTCTGGTTTGCCGTCAGGCAGTCTCGGGAGTCCCGGCGTCGGATGGTTCAACCACTGCGCCTGCACGCCAGACGCGAGCAGTCCCAGCACGACCACGACGATCGACGCAGCACGGCGTGCGGCCATCTTCGCCTCCACTGCCGCTCATCATACGGCGCCTAGTCCCGATCGCGATGAACCGTGTCGGGCGAGAACGCCGGCATGCACACCGCAATGTACTCGGCACCCTCTGCATCGGGACTGCTGTAGCGAATCCACTCCCCCGGCGCCGTCACCACGGCCTGACCGGCGCGCACGTCGATGACTCCGCCCTCGTGTTCGACGCGTACCATCCCGCGGAGCACGATGGTGATCTCCTCGAACTCCGGCCGTTGGCCGGGCTCGCGCCATCCGGGCGGCGACACCATGCGGGCCACGCTGACCCCGCTGTGCCCCGAATTCACGCGCCCGGCGAACTCCTGAATCTGCTTGGGCTTGTTGCCCGCGGCTTGAACGAGAGTGGGCCGCTCGATGAGTGTTGGCATGTCGTCCCAGATTTTACAGAGTTGATCGAAACTTCACGGATCCGGGCACCGGACTCAGATTCAGCCTGGATCAGCCGATTCCTTAAGGACATGGCGTCAGCCCCAGAGTCCTCTCCGCAGGCTCCTGACAGGCTCGAGCTGTACGTACGGCGCGTGGTCGAGGGCACCGAACTGCCCATGTTCTCGAAGCGCCTGATCGAACTGCTGGCGCTGCCGAACTCGGACCACACCTCGGCCCAGAAACTCGCGGCGCTCGTGCTGGAGGATTACGCCCTCACCTTCAAGCTGCTGCGCATGGCGAACTCCTTCCACTACAACCGATCGAACAAGCCGATCGAAAGCATCTCGCACGCGATCGTCGTGCTCGGCATGCGCACAGTGCTCAAGCTGGCGAGCACGCTGACCTATCTCGAATACTTCGAGCGCCACGCCGGCGAATTGCGGCAACTGATGGTTCGCTCGATGCTGTCGGCACACGTTGCTGCGGTCACTGCCGATCTCCGACGATTCCCGCAGCGCGAAGAAGCGTACCTCGCAGGTATGTTTCAGAACCTCGGCGAAGTGCTCGTCGCCCATCATTCCCCGTTGCGGCGGGCGGCCATCCGGGCACTTGTCGATGAGGGACTGGCGCAGGACGAAGCCGCGGTCCGGGAGATCGGCTTCACCTACGATCGGCTGGCCGCGGCCGTGGGCGGCCGCTGGAAGCTGTCTCCCTATCTGATGTCGCTGTGGGACTCCACTGCCACGCCCATGGAAGTCACCGCGTTTGCTCGCTTCGGTCACGACCTGACGCAGTTGATGTGCGTCCGCGAGGCGGCCCATCAGGAACCAGGCCTGAAGCTGCTGGTGATGAAGTACGGCGTGCCCCTGCGCATCAGCGTGGACGGCATCGCCGACATCTGGGAGCGCGCGGTCGAGGACACGCGTTCGACCTTCGCCAATCTCGGCGTCTCTCAATCGGCGCTGGGCACGCCGCTGGGAACGAAGACCTAAGAACGAAGAACTAGATTTCTTCGTTCAGTACCGTCTGAACGTCAGATTGAACCGGCCGCCCATCCCGAGCGCCGGGGGTGCCGTGTTGGGGATGATTCGCGACACCCCGTGATAGCGGAGACGCGCCGCACCGCCAAACACGAACACGTCTCCTGATTCGAGGAAGAACGTCTCGATCGGATCGCGCCGGCGTATGCCGCCAAACAGGAAGCGCGCCGTATCGCCAACAGACAGCGAGACGACCGGGACTCCTGACTCGAGCGACGCAGCGCTTTCGTCTTTGTCCTGATGGAGTCCCATGCGCCCGTCGGCGTCGTAGAAGTTGATGAGACAGATGTCGGGCCGCACGCTGAAATCGGCCGCGCTCGCGGCTGCCGACGCCAGTTCCACCCAGTCGTCTGGAACTGGTCCGACCGGCAAGTCATCGCGGTCGGCACGCGTGGGTTCATACGTGTAGGTCAGCGGGTTCCAGTGCCGTCCGAGACACATCATCTGCACATGCATCTTGCCGCCGCCGCGAACGGTCGGTGTGTATCCACCGCCGGGCCCAGCCATGAGCTCTCGGCACCGTTCGATGAGCTGCACCTGCTGCTCGAGAGACAGCCAGTTCTTCAGCCACACCGCTCCCGGCGCCACCCGCACGTGCTCGCGTTCGCGCGGCACACCGGTGAAGAGACCAGGCATGAGCTGATTATGACGCGCGCGGCGTAATAGAAACCGGAGAAGCCGGAGGAAACGGATCGCCGCGGAGCCACGATGACACGGAGGACGGGG
>JALDXQ010000156.1:0-17263 GCA_032156805.1 Acidobacteriota bacterium | reverse complement strand
GCCGCGAGCGGAAAATTCCACAGATGTGTCTCTCGCGCTTCTCAACGCTACAACTCTGTCGAGAAGTTAGAGGCCGGAGAAGTAGCCGGCACCCCTACTTCTTGGCGGCCTCCACGAACCCTTCGAAGATCGGCCTGAACTCGCCGGTGCGGTAGAAGTTTTCGGGATGCCACTGGACGCCCAGGCAGAAACGGCGGCTCGGATCCTCGATGGCTTCGATCACACCATCGGGGGCCGTGCCGCAGACAGCGAGACCCTCACCAAGCACCTTCGGCGCCTGATGATGTCGGCTGTTCACCTGGCAGGAATCGCTGTCGAGATGCTCGTGCATCAGGCGGTCGAGGAGGCTGCCTTCGGCCATCCAGACTTCATGAGCGATCGTCACCGGTGATTCACGCTGCGTGTGATTAACGGTGACGCCAATCTCTTCCTGGATGTCCTGCACCAGCGAACCTCCACGCGCGACGTTGAGCACCTGGATGCCACGGCAGATCGCGAGAAGCGGAAGGTCGGCTTCGACGGCGCGTCGAGCGAGTTCGAGCTCGTAGTCGTCGCGGCCCGGCTCGGCGGCTGAATACGTCGGGTGCGCGGCCTCGCCGTAGATCGACGGCAGCACGTCTCCGCCGCCTGGCAGCAGCAGGCCATCGACTGATTTGATGACGTCGACCGGACGGTCTACCGATCGATCGAGCACACGCACATCCGCACCGGCCCTACGGATGGCTTCTTCGTAGTCACGAAGCTTGTCGCATGGCGAAATGGCTATGGTCGGCATGCTTACATCCTCTGCGGCACTCCAATACCCATGAGGTCCAGCGCTCGGGTCAGTTGGTTGCGCACGTAGATCACGCCGGCTGCCCGCCACCGGCGCACATTATCGCGCTCCTCGTTCAGGATTGACGAGCGACTGGGAGGCTGAAGGTTGTAATAGGCATTGAATGCCTGAGCCAGCCCGAACGCATATTTAGCGAGCACGGAGAACTCGAGCGTGGCGACAACCTGCTCGACGATCTCGTCGAGACGGGACGCCTCGAGCACCAGGGCCCACAGCTCGTGACCGTTGTCGCCGGTCAACTCGCCCGCAGGATGCTGACCCAGTGCGGTCAGCAGCGCGGCTTCTTCGAGCCCGTCCCGTTCCTGCACGTTCCGGAAGATGTTGTTGATCCGGACGATCGCGTACTGAATGTACGGACCGGTCTCACCCTGAAAGCTGATCGCCTCTTCGAGGTCGAACGCGATGACCTTGCCGCGCGAGAACTTGATGAGGAAGTAGCGTACCGCTGCGACGCCGATCAGCCCGGCGATGTGTGTCACCTCGTCATCGGGCAGCTCAGGGCTGCGCCGCGTCACTTCCTCCCGCGCTTTCCGGATGACGATGTCAAGCAAGTCGTCAGCTTTGACACCAAGGCCCTTGCGGCCTGAGACCTCGACGAACGGCCGTCGAGCTTCTTCGGAGTCGGGCGGCGGAGCGAAGCCGAGCTCGCGAGCCGTCGCGTGGGACAGTGCGACCATTTCGTACGAGAAGTGATGCGATCGCTGCGCGCCCTCGGGGTGGCCGACGGCGATCAGCGCCTGCTTGAGCAGCTTCTGCAAGTACGCCTGTCGGACGTCGATGACGTTGTACACGTATGCCGCCCCACCGTAGCTGGGATGCTCCGCGACGCCGTCCGTGCTGCTCGTTGCCCACAGTGGGCCATTCGGTTTCTCCGCGAAGACGCGATACAGGAAGTCGCGCCCGAGCAGTCCCAGCTTCCAGAACTGGTAGGCGATGTCTTTCCCGACATAGGTCACGACGCCGTTCGATCGAACGATGACCTTCTCCCGCTCCTCGGCATCGTCGTCGCTTTCGGTTGCGCCCGGGGTCGAGGACGTCGGCGCTGGTCCGTTGGGCGTGTGCTCGAGCTCTTCCTGAATGGGCATCACCCAGCACCCTGCCAGTCGCCCCTCGGTTCGCAGGTAGACCGCGCCCTTGGCTTTCAAAACGTCAAATGCCTGCGCCCAGAACTTGAGGCGCAGGATGTCCCCCTCCCACGTGAGCAGGTCGTAGTCAACGTTCATCCGCGCCATCGTCTTCAGGTGGCATCGGACGATGCGATCGGCGACCAGGCCGGCGATATCGGCGCTCTCGTTGCCCCCGTGCTCGATGTCGTGGAGCGTCTGTGCCCTGATCTCCAGTCGCGCCTTGTCTTCGCCATACCAGTCAGTCACGCGCGCGTAAAGGTCCCAGCAGTAGTAGTCGAATCGCGTGGTGTCGGCGACCTTCCGGACGTCCGCGAGCGACATCTTCTCGAGCACGCGAAGACCCACGACGACGTCCGCAACCTGGACGCCCGTGTCGTCGATGTAGTTCTGGACCTCGACCGGGATGCCACTGAACCGCAGGACCCGAACGAGGGTGTCACCAAGCGCGGAGTTCCGCAGATGCCCGATGTGAGCGGCCTTGTTAGGATTGATGGCGGTGTGCTCGACGATCGCCTTGCCGGCGCCCTCGGTTGACGGTGCCGCGGTTGACGACAGGCGATCGAGCAGGAAAGCCGGCCGCTCGAGAAAGAAGTTGAGATATCCGTTGGGTGCTGCCGTGACCTGGCGGACTCCCGCCAGCGTTCCGAACGCGGCCGCCACTTCCTGTGCGATCGCACGCGGAGCTTTACGGAGTCGCCGGGCCAGTTCGAACGCAGCTGGAGTTCCGAGGTCGCCGAGATCGCGATTGGGCGGATAGTCGAGCACGAGCGAGGGCAGACTCGATCGCTCGAGGGAATAAAGGCTGGCGATCACCTGCGTGAGGTGTTCGCGGAGATGCGTGTGAACGGGCAGAATCATGCGATCCTGATTTGCGGTTGAGTTCGAGGTGCAGTACGCTCTCAGCGACCGCTGGCGATCGTGTATCCGTGGGACGTTTTCACGTTGAGCGTCTCGTGACAGGACGGCATCGACGTCTATGGCCTGAGCGCGCAACCAGGCGAAAAATCGCCCCTGTCGAGTCCGTCAAGCCGGCTGGCCCTACCTTCGGCCAGTCTTGCCGCCGAGAATGTAATGGGGTCGACTCCCGACCTTCATATTAGCGTATGACCGACGCGGCCGTAGGCCGACTTCTCGTCGCGAGCCTGCACCAGGCGATCGCGGACTTGCTGCCAATGCGGCTCGAATTCTACGAGGCATGGCTGCATCCATCCGGGCTTCGAGAGGGACGAATCGGGCTTGCGCCGCTCGCTGCAGTGCTCAGCTTTCTTCGTCTCGAGGGAGCACCGTATCATCTCATCACCGCGCGGGCGGGCGAGTACACGGCGGACTGGACGGTCGCCGAAGTTTCACCATTTCGCAAGCGCGTCATCCTGACCATGCCACCGGCCATCCGCAAGCGGATGGTGGTCGGCGTCATCCAGTGGATGGCGCGCAGCACGTACGGCGATACTGATGTGAAGGTTCGCTGGCGGCAATGGCGGGGCGCCCTCGATCTGCAGAGCTCGTTATTCTGCGAGGTACGCGATCCTGTGGACGCGCCGCTGTGCGAGTTCTATGCCTCTGCCATTCGTCGAGTGATGTCGCTCTTCAACCTGGACGCGGACGTCGTGTTGGAACAGTGTCGTGCAACGGGAGCAACTGGTTGCGTGATATCGGTCACCGTACGCCAGGCCACGGGACGCGTCGCATGACGAGAAGGGGGCTCGCCGCGGCGCTGTCGGCGTCGGCTCTCGTTGCTCTGAACAGCGTCTGGATCGGAACCGCGTCGGCGGCACAGGCTCAGACGCCGATCCCGGTTCCTGCACGCGCGACGCCGTCAGCATCGCGGGTGCTGGTCATGCCGTTTGACGCCACCACGCGCGATCCGCGCAGCTACTGGCTGGCGGAAGCGTCATCGGTGATCCTCACCGACAGCCTGCTTGGCCTCGGATTGCCAGTCATGCGGCGCGACGAACGCCTGCACTCGCTCGAGCTCCTGCGTGTGCCGGTCGTCACCGGCCTCAGCCAGGCGACCGTCATTCGCGTGGGGCAGGTGGTGGGCGCTTCACAGGTGATCGTCGGGTCATTTTCACTGACTGGGGATACTCTCGCTGTCCGCGCCCGGGCAATCCAGCTGGATACTGGTGCGGCTGGACCTGAGATCACCGAGACCGGCCCTCTCATCACCATCTTCGACGTTTACGATCGGCTGGCCGTGCGCCTGGTGCCAGGCGCGTCGGCGACCGGTTTACCTCCGGAGGGCAGTCATCCTCCGTTGGCCGCCTTCGAGCAGTTCATCAAGGGATTGATTGCGGAGATGCCAGCCACGCGGCTCACATTTCTCAACGAGGCCATTCGCCAAGCTCCGGCACTCCAGCGAGCGCGGCTTGCCGCCTGGGAGGTACACAACGACCTCGGGAACCACGAAACCGCGTTGTCCACCGTGACGGCAGTGCCTGCGGGACATCGCCTCTCGCGGCAGGCGCGCTTCCTGGCGTCGGTGTCACTGCTCGAGTTGCAGCGTTACGACGAGGCGTTCGACGAGTTGACGCGACTGAATGCAGAGGAAAGTGACGCGACGCTCTTGAACAATCTGGGAGTCGTTCAGCTTCGACGCCCACCGGGCAGCGCGGGACCCCGCGCCGTGTCCTACTTCAACGAGGCCGCGAGCCTGGATGGTGTCGATTCGTTCTTCAATCTTGGCTATGCCTACTGGCTCGATGGCGACGCATCGGCAGCGGTCTGGTGGCTTCGTGAAGCGGTCAGGCGCAATCCCGCCGATCATGAAGCGCACTTCGTGTTGGGCGTCGCGCTAAGTGCCGTTGGCAGCAGCGCCGAAGCGGCTCGCGAACGCGATCTGGCGAAACGATTGTCGTCGGTGTACGACGAGTGGGAGACGAAGTCTCCGGCCTCGCCCGTGCCGCGCGACCTCGAACGCCTCCGGATGGATCTGGGTCTGCCCGATGCGCTTCGCGTCGAGAACGTGATCACCGAGGCTGGCCAGCGGGATCAGCGCCAGCTCGCCGTGTTTCATCTTGATGCGGCGCGGCGGGCGTACGAGTCAGACCGCGACGCTCAGGCCATCTCCGAGCTTCAGCGCGCCGTGTATCTGTCGCCGTACGATCACGAGGCGCATCTCCTCCTGGGGAAGGTCTATCTGCGGGGTGGCCGGTTACCAGATGCCATCGACGCCCTCAAGATTTCGATCTGGAGCAACGATGGGGTGGAGGCGCGGGTGCTGCTGGCCGAGGCGTACGAGAAAGCCGGGATGCCGAACGAGGCGAGGACGGAGCTCCAGGCCGTGCTGACGAAAGACGCGTCGCATACAGAGGCGAAGCAGCGACTCGAGCGGCTCTCGGGGCGCTAGCGGCCGACCGCTAACAATTTTCGTTCTCACATCGATCAACGCGTGGTACAATGCGCGCGTTCATTGATGTCCGATCAAGGCGTACGCGAGATTCAACTGAACGGCAAGCAGCTGGTCTTCATGTTCATGACGGCCACTGTTGCTGCAGTCGTGATTTTTCTCTGCGGCGTGATGGTTGGACGTGGCGTCACGACCACTCGCGTGTCGGCGGCAGCGGCAGCCGCCGCGGCGGAGCCTACGGTCGATCCGACGGCGACGGCTGCGGCCTCCACGATAACCTCTTCGGATGCGACGTCGTCGGGCAAGCCTGTCTCCAACCAGGAAGATCTGAAGGAACTGACCTACGCCAAGCGACTCGAGGCACCAGAGCCACCGCCCGAGCCGGCCATCGAATCCGTCCCGGCTCCGGCTCCAGCCATCACCGAAACCAAAGTCGAACGTCCTGCAGCGCCTCCGGCCGCATCCAAGGTGACGCCCCCGGCGCCCCCCGCAACATCAAAAGCCGTTGCGACGGCGGAGCCGAAGGGGAACGGGTTCGTTGTGCAGGTTGCTTCCCTTCGGTCCCGTGAAGAGGCCGACGCCATCGCGCGTCGTCTGTCATCGAAGGGCTATGCGTCGTTCGTGACGACGCCTGGGGCGAACGGGCCGCGGGTGTTCCGCGTGCGCGTCGGCCAGTTCACCGAGCGCAGCGAAGCCGAAACCGTGGCACGTCGCCTGGAAAAAGAAGAGCAGTTCAAGCCCTGGATCACGCGCTGACGCGCGTCGATCGCCTTAGGACTTCTTCAGCGCAATCTTAATCGGATCGGACGACATCGATTCCTTTTCGATGACCAGCCGCACCCGCTTGGTCTCGAATCCGTCCTTCGAGAACTCCGCCACGAACTGACCCTTGCCGAGGCCCGACACGGCCCACTTACCGGATCCATCCGACTTGCCCTCCAGCGCGTCGCTGCCGATCTCGATCTTGACCGCGGCACCGGAGAGCGGCTCGCCCGCCTCCGAGCTGATGGTGCCGGAGATGCGCCCGAGACCGCGTGACTGAGCGGACCCACTCTGCGCCGTCATGACGGACAACATCGCAACGCCGGCCAGAATGAACGCACCACGAATTTTCGACATGGTTCCTCCAAGAGCGGGAAATCCCGCCAAGACATAGTGGCAATCGGCAGCGGCGGTCCGAACTTGAATGACGTGCCCGCCCGAGCGGGTCACCGTGCAGTGATGTGCATTCTCAAGGAGCGGGACCCCGAGCCGATTGCCTCATCGCGCAGTGTCTGTTTCTGGAGGAGATCTGGAATGTCGAAGTGGGGAATCGGTCGCCGGCTGTTCACGGGCATCGGAGCCCTCGTGGCGTTGCTGCTCGTGTCGGGTGGCCTGTCAACGTGGGCCGGCTCCCAGATGAAGAAGCAGCTGGATCACACGGTGCGAGTGACCGCGCACCAGTTGAATCTGGCACAGGTGCTCGAGCGGGATGCCGTGATGCTGGACGCCGAACAGCGCCGTCTGCTGCTGTCGGGGCTTGGCGGCGATCAGGACGGCCTCGCCCAGGCCCGGAGAGTCATTCAGGAAACCCTGCAAACGAGCAGCAAGAAGCTCGACGAGATGAAGGGGCAGAGCACCGGTGAGAGCCAGCGCCACGTCGCCAGCATTGCGACCAACCTGCAGCAGTGGCAGGAGTCGAATGCTCAAGTGGAGACGTTCATCGGTGCCGGGGATGCGTCGGCGGCATGGGAAGTGGCCCGCAAGACCTCGGGACCGCTGCTCGACAAGGTTCGCGCTGCGACCAACACGCTGGTTGAGAGCCAGGAGAAAGCGTTCACCGCGTCGGTGGAGGCCGGAGAGTCCAACTATTCGTTCATGCGCCTGCTCCTGATCGGCATGCTGCTGGTCTCGCTGCCGGTCGGCGCGATGGTGGCGTACGGAGTGCGAACCATGACGCAGACCCTGCGTGGCGTCACGCGGGAGTTGGGTGAAGGGGCACACCAGGTGGCCGCGGCCGCGGGCGAGGTCGCCGGTGCGTCGCAGGCGCTGTCGCAGGGCTCCAGCCAGCAGGCGGCCTCACTCGAGGAGACATCCGCCGCGATGGTGGAGATGACCTCGATCACGAAGAAGAACGCGGAATCGTCTCATACCGTTGCCGACATGACGACCGAAGCGACGAAGTTGATCGACACCGCCACCGTCGCGCTCGGCGAGATGGTGACGTCGATGACGGCCATCAAGGATTCGAGTGACAAGGTCGCGAAGATCATCAAGACGATCGACGAGATCGCCTTCCAGACCAACATCCTTGCTCTCAATGCCGCGGTCGAAGCCGCGCGCGCGGGAGAAGCGGGCATGGGGTTCGCGGTCGTTGCCGATGAAGTTCGAAACCTCGCACAGCGGTCCGCCCAGGCCGCCAGGGACACGGCCGGGCTGATCGAGGAGTCGATCGCACGCGCCAGCGACGGTCAGCAGCGGGTTACGCAGGTCTCCAACGCCGTCAGCGCGGTGAGCGCGAACGCCACCCGCATCAAGACGCTCATCGAGGAAGTCCGCGCAGCCAGCCGCGAGCAGATCGAGGGAATCGATCAGGTCACGCAGGCGGTCACCGCCATGGAGAAGGTCACGCAGTCGACTGCGGCCAGCGCGGAACAGAACGCCGCCGTCGGCGAGGAACTCAGCGCGCACGCGGAATCGGCGATGGCAGCCGTGGCGCGTCTCTCGGCAATCGTCGAGGGAGGTACCGTGCCGGCGCAGCATGCGGCCCCGAAGCGCACTGAGCGCAAGGCTGGCGCGGCGAAGGTCATTGCGCTCAAAGAGCGCCCGGCGAAGAGTATCCCGCTGACAGAGGGTGAAGACGACGAGATCCAGGGTACGGGTACGTTCGGAAGCTTCTGATAGGCGCGTCTTCAGTGACGGGCGGGTCCTGGTAACCCGCCTGTCCGGTTCCTCCTCGGTCGGTCGCCCTCCGGGACGCCTCCCTTCGCATGCTAGACTGGCCCAACTGCGGTTGGGTCTCAGCTACTTCCTCTCTGTTCTCTCAGGAGCGCTGCTCGCGCTCAGTTTTCCGCGCTACGGTCATCCGGCCTTCGCCTGGGTCGCGCTCGTTCCACTGCTGGTTGCCGTGAGTGGATGGCGAGGACATCCCGGCGTTGTTCCCGGCCAGCCGGCGCGGCGGGCGTTCTGGTTCGGGCTGGTGGCCGGGCTGGTGTACTTCGCGGGCACGGTCTACTGGACCAGCAGCGTGCTCGCCGTGTTCGGCGGCATGCCCATGATCCTGGCGGTCGTGGCGATGCTGCTGCTCGCCGCGTATCTCGCCATTTATCCGGCAATCACGGCGATGGTGCTCGCCATCCTGATCGGGCGTGCGGGACGGTCGGCGCTCTTCTTTGCACCGGCGGTGTGGGTTGCTACCGAATACCTGCGCGGTGGACTCTTTGGCGGATTTCCGTGGGTCCCGCTCGGCAACAGCCAGGTCACGGTTCTTGCCGTGGCACAGGTCGCCAGTGTGTTTGGAGTGTACGGACTTTCGTTGCTCGTGGCGTTCGTCAACGCTGCGATCGCGTACGCACTGTTGAGCAGCGGTCGCGAACGAACGACTGCTGCGGTCTCGGCCGCGGCCCTGCTGGTTGTGGTTGCCATCTGGGGTTCCTGGCGTGTTGCCGAGGGATCGTTGACGCGCGAGGGGACACCACTTCGAATCGGCCTGATACAAGGCAACGTCGCGCAGGCAGACAAGATGGCGCCGACGCCTCAGATCAACCGGCGCATCTTCACGACCTACCTGGCGATGACACGCGACGCCGTGCGCCGCGGCGCCCAGTACGTCATCTGGCCGGAGTCCTCCACGCCGTTTACCTTCGGCCATGAGCCGGCGGGGGAGGCGGCCCTCAGAGACCTGGCTCGTGAGGTCGGCGTCCCGATCCTGTTCGGCAGCGATCAGATCGTGGCCGAGCCTGAGTTACGTCAGTACAACGCGGCGTTCCTGCTCGGTCCGGACGGAGCAACCACCGCTGTCTATCGAAAGATCCATCTGGTGCCATTCGGTGAGTTCTTCCCGCTGCAGGAGTGGTTGACCTTCGCGGCGCCGCTCGTGAAGCGTTTCCTGCCGTTCACCCCGGGGGACTCGGTGGTGATGCTGCCCATCAATGGGCACCCAACCAGCACGGCCATCTGCTACGAGGTCGTGTTCCCCGCCCTCATGCGCGAAGCCGTCCTGCAGGGGAGCCAGTTGTTGACGACGGTCACCAATGATGGCTGGTACGGCACCTCGTCGGCGCCTTATCAACATTTCGCGATGGCGTCGATGCGCTCGATTGAAGAAGGGCGTTACATGGCCCGTTCCGCCAACACCGGGATCAGCGGGGTTGTCGATCCTTACGGACGCATCGTGCAGGCATCGGCTATCTTTGAACAGGTCGGGCTCGTGGTCGAGGCGCGGCTGCTGACCGGCCGTACGATCTATTCGTACATCGGCGACGTGATCGCCTATGTAGCGATGGCGCTCACGGTGATTGCGCTGGTCGTCGTTCGACGGCGAGCAATGAGCGTATCCGCGACCCCGAAACTGAAACCGTAACGCCCGGAGCCGAAAGCGCAGAGCCAGACAGGAGATCCCGTGGCCCTTGATGACGAACTAATCCGACAGCACGAAGACCTCAACCGTCGTTCCCTCGAGCTGCGGAGGCATCTTTGAGGCGGCACGGCTCGACGACCAGCTAGCGGAAATCGAAAAGACCAGTGCCGATCCGTCGTTCTGGAACAACCAGGGCGAAGCGCAAAAGGTGATGCAACGCCGGCGCCGGATCGACGACGACCTCACGTTGCGGCGGTCGCTTCAACGACGCAGCGACGACCTTGCCGTTCTGCTCGAGTGGGCCGAGGGGGGAGAGGACGTCACCGCCGACTTCACCCGCGGTCTCCAGGAACTACGGCAGGAGGTCGAGGCGGCCGAGACGAAGAAGATGCTCGGCGGCGAACACGATCGCACCAACGCGATTGTGACCATTCACCCTGGCGCCGGCGGCACCGAGTCACAGGACTGGGCAGAGATGCTGCTGCGCATGTATCTCAAGTGGTCCGAGCGTCGAGGGATCAAGCGCGACATCATCGACTATCAGCCTGGAGAAGAAGCGGGTATCAAGAGCGCGACGATGTTGCTGGCCGGTGACTACGCATATGGACTGATGTCGGCGGAGGCCGGTGTCCATCGACTGGTGCGGATTTCACCCTTCGATCAGGCGGCCCGGCGGCATACCTCGTTCGCATCGGTGTTTGTGTGGCCCGAGCTGCCGGAAGACGTCGATATCGAGATCGACGAGAAAGACCTGAGGGTCGACACCTATCGGTCGAGCGGCGCTGGGGGTCAGCACGTCAACGTCACCGACTCCGCGGTGCGCATCACGCATCTGCCGACCGGGATCGTCGTGTCGTGCCAGAACGAGCGCTCTCAGCACAAGAACCGAGCGCAGGCGATGAAGGTGCTCAAGGCGCGCCTCTTCGATCTGAAACAGAGAGAGCAGCAGGCCAAGCTCGAGCAGCTCGGCGGCGAGAAGCGCGACATCGCGTTTGGCAGCCAGATTCGGAGTTACGTGCTGCAGCCCTATCAGATGATCAAGGACCACCGCACGAAAGTGGAAGTGGGCGACGTGCACCGAGTGCTCGACGGTGACCTCGATCAGTTCATCAAGACCTACCTGATGCAGAAGGCGAGCGGCACGTTGGGCGCGGCCGCGCCCGCCGACGAAGGCGACTGATGCTGCACGACCTGAAGCACAGCCTCCGAGCGCTTCGACGCACCCCGATGTCGTCGCTCGCCGCCATCTGCATCCTCGCGGTGGCGATTGGTGCTTCAGCCGCGGTCTTCAGCGTTGTCGACAAGGTGCTGATTCGCCCGTTGCCACTCGACGAACCAGATCGCGTCGTCGTGATCTGGCCGCGGGAAGCGGCTAACCCGACGACGATCGGGGAGATCTCGAACTTCACGTTTCGAAAGTGGCAGAACGAGGTCCGAAGCTTTCAACGCCTTGCGGCGATCGGGTCAACGAACTGGAGCCTCATCCTCAGGGAAGGTGAGCCGGCAACGATCCCTGTTGCCGCCGTCTCCGGCGCGTTCTTCCAGACAGTCGGTGCGTCGGCTGTGCGAGGCCGGACGTTATCAATGGAAGACGATCGTCAAGGCGGCGAGCGAGTCGCGGTCATGAGTCACGGAGCCTGGGTACGGCGCTTTGGCGCCGATTCCGGCATCGTCGGACGGTCACTCCGATTCGAAAGCGGCCTCTACACGA
This sequence comes from Acidobacteriota bacterium, assembly GCA_032156805.1. Taxonomy (GTDB): domain Bacteria; phylum Acidobacteriota; class Vicinamibacteria; order Vicinamibacterales; family UBA2999; genus Gp6-AA40. Next base: position 5,686 of record JALDXQ010000156.1, on the reverse strand, counting down.
TCGTGGGGATCATGCCGGAGGGATTCGACTATCCACGAGGCGCAGAACTGTGGGTGCCGCTCATCCCTGAGCTCGCCGATTCGGGAGAGTACTGGAAGGTCGATACCGTCAACGAACCGTCGTGGGGCACACTGTTCGTCCTCGGGCGGCTCGAGCCGGACGTTTCGGCCGAGGCGGCGCGCGACGAAGTGTCGTCGCTGATTGCACGCGACGCGCGAGTCGGCTTCAATCCGGGGATGGATGCGGTGTTGACGCCGCTGGACGAACACATCTTCGGGAACACGGAGCCAGCTTTGCTCGCGCTCGCCGCCTGCGTCGGGCTTGTGCTCCTCATCGGGTGTGCGAACGTTGCAGTACTGCTGCTGGTGCGTTTCGCGGGCAGGGCAGACGAGATGGCGACGCGGCTGGCGATTGGCGCGACGCGTTGGCGCATCGTGCGGCAGTCGCTCAGCGATGCGGCCTTGCTGTCGGTTCTCGGGAGTGCGGTGGGGCTTGGCTTCGCGTACGGGACGTTCAAGCTGCTCGTCGCGCTGGCACCGGCCCAGGTTCCTCGCCTCGACGCCGTGCGCTTCGATGCGGCGACCTTTGCCTTCACTGGAATCATGTGCCTCGCCACCACGGTGCTTGTCGGTCTGGGGCCCGGCCTGCAATCGTCGTGGCGAAGCCTGGCGGAAATCCTGAACAGCAGTGGGGCGCGAGTCGCGCGAACGCATCGCTTGCGTGGCGCGTTTGTCGTCACGCAAGTGGGTCTGGCGACTGTGCTGCTGGTCTGTGCCGGGCTTGTCGGAAAGAGCTTTTTCAATCTGCTCCGAATCGACATCGGGTTCAATCCGGTCAACGTACTCACGCTCGATGTCTCGATCCCAGCTGCGCCGGTCGAACGGCATCAGGCGTTCTACGTGGAGTTGTTGTCGCGCGTTCGTGCGCTGGCCGGTGTCGAGGCCGCAGGAGCCGTCTATCAGCGGCCGCTCGAGTACGCCGGCATCGGCATGGACTCGGGCTATATCATCGAAGGGCAGCGCCTGTTCGTTGACACCGAGAAGAACCCGCGTGCAAACCTCGAATCGGTGACACCGGATTACTTTCGCGCGATCGGCACGGTGCTCGTTCAAGGGCGCGACTTCACCACTGCCGATACGCTGCCCGCGCCGCGTGTCGCCATCGTGAGCGAGGGACTCGGGCAGCGGCTGTGGCCCGGACAGGATCCGATTGGGAAACGAATCCTTCCACCCGGGCAGGGGCTCGACGAGCAGGGACAGCCACGGTGGGCGACGGTGGTTGGAGTTGCGCAGAACGCGCGTTACCGAGGGATCAACGATCTTCGCTTTGACATCTACCTGCCGGAAGCACAGATTCCCGGGATGCGTGTGAAGCATCTCATGGTGCGGACAACGGTCGACGCCGCGGCGTTGACCGGGCCGATTCACGCCGAAGCCCGGCGTCTGGACGCGACTGCGCTCGTTGAGAACGCCGCTGTCATGAGCTCCCTCGTCGAGACCGCGACCGCTCCCTGGCGATTCAGTTCCTGGACGCTCGGTCTGCTCGGGTTCATCGCGTTGACGCTCGCGTCGTTCGGCGTGTTTGCCACGCTCAGTCAGTCGGTGGTCGAGCGCACGCGTGAAATTGGAATCCGTGTCGCGATCGGAGCATTACCCCGGGAGGTTGCCGGGCTCGTGTTTCGCGAGGGCTTTTCGCTGACCGTTGCCGGCATCGCACTGGGCTCAACCGTAGCGGCGCTTGCGGGAGGATTCCTTGGGCGTCTGCTCTTCGAGGTGCCGGCCATTGACGCCGTGACGCTTGTGGGTGTGGCGACGCTGTTCGGTCTCGTGGGTGCTATTGCGGTCTACGTCCCTGCATGGCGCGCGGCGCGGCTCGATCCGACAGTCGCGCTCAGGCGTCAGTAAGCCGACTGCTTCGGCTTGCTAACCCGGCCGCCCGGCCGTATAGTGCGTCTGAGAGCGTTGCAGCGTCGCCGTTACTTCAGTCGGCGCGTCCAGATCTGCCAGCCTGAGGCCCAGTCGCCTCACCCTGACACCTCCGAACGGGCCGATCCGAACAGGTGGAGCCCAAACGGAGGTCCCCGAATGATCAGTCTCCTTCGCCGGTACTGGAACGAGTTGGTCAGCTACGACGGTGGTCTGTCTCTGTTGATGATGGATGCCCTGCTCGCGGTTCCTCTCATCATGGCCGCGTTCTTTTACCCGTTAGAGGTCCTCGCATTTGTCGTCGTCGTCGCCGTCGTCAGCCTGGCCGGATACGAGGGCTACGTGCTCTGGCGCAAGCGCCATCCCACGCATATCTAGACACGAAGGTCACGTCCTTCGCGCTCTTCGTGAGCCTCGTGTTATTCGACGGCGGGCGGCTCCACCGCGGGCGGGGCTGCCTCTTCGGGCGAAATCAATCCAGCTGGTTGCGTACCGTTGATGAATGCCTCGGGCACGCCTGAGTCGAGGGTGACGAAGACGATGTTGCCGGGCGCATCGAAGGTGGGCGGCGCGTCGCGATCGCCGCGCTCATCGATGTAGGCGCGCATGAAGTCGATCCAGATCGGCAGGGCTGCCTGGGCGCCGGTCTCTCCGTTGCCGAGCGGCTTCTTCTCGTCGTAGCCCACCCACACGCCGACCGTGATCTTCGGATCGAAGCCGACGAACCACGCGTCGGTGTACTCGTCCATCGTTCCCGTCTTGCCGGCGAGCGGCCAGTCGAGCGCCCTGGCGGAGGCACCGGTGCCGCGCTCGACAACGCCGCGCAGGAGGTTCGTCATCACGAACGCCGTGTCTGCCCGGATGGCCTCGTGGCTATCGGGGCGGAATTCCTCGAGTACATTTCCCTCGCGATCGGAGATCGACACGATGGAGTAGGGCTCCATGCGGACACCGCGGTTGGGGAATGCCGAATAGGCGCTCGTGACCTCGAGGAGAGTGGCTTCCGCGGCGCCGAGAGCCAGTGACAGGAACGGTTGATAGTTGCCCCTGAACCCGAATTGCTTGGCGTAGCGAATGACCTCGGGCCCGCCGATCTCCGCCATCGCCTTGACTGCCGGAATGTTGCGCGAGTCCTCGAGCGCATGCCGCAGCGTGACCGGGCCTTCGAACTTCCGATCGTAATTGAGCGGCTCATAGGGCGGCTGATTCGGCCCGGGCTCGTAGGACACCGGTTCATCGACGAAGATCGACACCGGCGTGAAGCCGCGATCGATGGCTGCCGTGAAGACGATCGGCTTGAAGAGCGAGCCGACCTGCCGCTGAGCCTGGGTGGCGCGATTGAACTTGCTGCGATTGAAGTCGAATCCGCCGACCATCGCTCGCACCTGGCCGGTTTCGTTGTCGAGCGCGAGCAGCGCACCCTGGACGAGTGGTGTCTGCTCGAGGGCGATCGTGGTCGGGGCATCGCCATTGAGCTCGCGCACCTCGACCTCGATGAGATCGCCGACCTTGAAGAGGCTCGACGGCGTCGTACGCCGAGTCCACTGGAACGCGGCGGGCGGTAGATCGACCTCGCGGTTTCCGATCAGCACGCGTGCGTTGCCACGTTCCTTGGGCCCCGGGACGAAACTGACGACCGCGGGAACGATGTCTCCGGCGAGAATCGGCAGCGCCCATCGCTCGTTGTGGTACGAGGCGAGGTCCTTGCCGTCTGCGATCACGTTGCGCGCCGGCTTCCGGTAACCACTTCGCCGCTTGTCGAGCCTTCTAAGCCCGCGATCCAGTGCGGTATTCGCCGCTTCCTGCAGCGCGGTGTCGAGCGTCGTCTGGACGCGCAGCCCGGTCTGATAGAGCGCGTCGGCCCCATACTTCTGTTCGAGGGTCTTGCGAATCTCCTCGACGAAATACGGCGCGATAGATCCGGTCGGTGTGGGCTGCCCTTGTACGACCAGCGGCCGCTGCGCGGCCTCGTCGGCTTCGTCGCCACTGATGAAGCCCTCGGCTGCCATTCGCGGCAACACGTAGTTGTTGCGGCGGGCGAGTGTCTGGTCAGGGTTGACGAATGGACTCAAGCGCGCCGGCGTCTGGATGATTGCGGCGATGGTCGCGGCCTCCTCGAGCGACAGTTCGTTCGCCGACTTGTCGAAATACATTCGCGAAGCCGCCTCGACGCCGTAGGCGCCATGTCCCATCGTGACCTGATTCGCGTAGAAGGCAAAGATCTCCCGCTTCGTGTACCGCTTCTCGAGTTGAAAGGCGAGGATCGCTTCTTTGAGCTTTCGCTCGAGTCCTTCGGTGCCGCTGCGCGCGAAGACACCACCGCGCATGTACTCCTGCAAGAAGAGCATCCGGGCGACCTGCTGCGTGATCGTGCTCGCGCCACGGAGACGCCGCCCGCTGGCAACGTCGCGAATGGTTGTGACCAGCAGGCGCCGGAAGCTGATGCCGAAGTGGCTCTCGAAGCCGGCGTCCTCGCTCGCCATGATCGCCTGGCGCAGGACGGGGGCGATGTCGTCGTAGCCGATGACCACCCGCCGCTCGGTGGCGAACTCGCCAATCTGCTGACCGTCGGCGGCGATCAACCTGGTGATCGTGCTCGGCTTGTAGTCATCGAGTGCGCTGATCTCCGCCACGTCGTCGGCGTAGACGAACACCAGACCCCCGAGCGTCCCCAGGAGGGCAGCGATCACGAACAGTGCGAGGAGGCCTGCCTGGCGGGCGAACCGGATGACAACTCTGGTGCCCGGCCGGAGCGGGGAACTACTGGCTTTGGTCACGTTGATAGGTATCGGCTCGTGTGATCAGTATACGCAGGAAATTATTGTAATTCAGCCATTTATGCCGAACACGGGTGGAGAGAAGAACTGATGAAATTGACATCAACTCACTCAGATTTGATAATAAGTCGAAGCTAAAGCCCGCTGCGAAAAGGACACGAGAGACATGAGCAAAATCATCGGTATCGACCTGGGCACCACGAACTCAGTTGTGGCCGTGATGGAGGGTGGTGAGCCCGTAGTGATCACCAATCCGGAGGGCAGCCGCCTCACGCCTTCGGTGGTGGCCTTCACCAAGACGGGCGAGCGGCTCGTCGGCCAGGTGGCCAAGCGCCAGGCGGTGACCAATCCGGAGAACACGGTTTTCTCGATCAAGCGCTTCATGGGACGGCGTCACACCGAGGTCACCGAGGAACAGAAGATGGTGCCCTACAGCGTGGTCGCTGCGCCCAATGGCGATGTCCGAGTAAAGGCTGGCGGCAAGGAGTACGCACCGCCGGAGATCTCCGGAATGATTCTTCAGAAGTTGAAGCAGGCGGCCGAGCAGTACCTCGGGCAGCCGGTGACGAAGGCGGTCATCACTGTTCCGGCGTACTTCAATGACGCGCAGCGTCAGGCGACCAAGGAATCGGGCAAGATCGCCGGGCTCGAGGTCATGCGCATCGTGAACGAGCCGACGGCTGCAGCTCTTGCCTACGGTCTCGACAAGAAGAAGGACGAGACGATCGCCGTTTACGACTTCGGTGGCGGCACGTTCGACATCTCCATCCTCGAAGTTGGTGAAGGCGTCGTCGAGGTGAAGGCGACCAACGGCGACACGCACCTGGGTGGAGACAATCTCGATCAGCGCGTCATCGAGTGGATCGTCGCGGAGTTCAAGAAGAGCGACGGTATTGATCTGGGCAAGGACCGGATGGCGTTGCAGCGCCTGAAGGAAGCGGCGGAGAAGGCGAAGATGGAGCTCTCCACGGTGATGGAGACCGA